>NZ_JBEZGN010000037.1:0-110919 GCF_040650055.1 Spirillospora sp. NPDC048819
TTTTCCGCGGTGTGCTCTCCCTATGGGGGGGCTGGCCCCCCCCCCCGGGGCCGCGGGGTGGCCCCCCCCCCGCCGGGGGGCGCCACCAACTGCGGCGGGGGGGCGCCCGCCCCCCCCCCCCCGCAACAGTCATAGGTGGTCTGCGCTGAGGTGGATGCGGCGCCATGCTGTCGCCCACAGTTGCTCCTCTAGCGCATCACCTCCACACCCGCGGATTATGCCCAGGACGTACTTGAGCTTCAGTGGCGGTTTGCCGGGACGGTCGTTCAGCAGCTTGCTGATGGTGGCGTGGGAGAACACGCCGCCGGCTCTGGCGGCTATCTCTCTTGAGGACGGGTGGTCGGACCAGGTCCAGAACCTCCGCAGGAGGTGCTCCAGCTGGGCATCCGTCCGGGCGGTGAGGGGGTCTGGCTTGAGATCGTCGTGGGCGTGATTGGCCGACGGGCGATTGGCGACGGGGGCAGGCTCTCGGTGTACCCAGCGGGGCACACCGGCCCGGGACGCGATGTCGAGCTTGGCGAAAATATGCCTGATGTGGCTTTCGACGGTCTTCACCGAGACGATGAGTTCGTCGGCGATCTCCTGGTTGGACAGGTCATCCGCGATGAGCCGTGCGATCTCCCACTCGCGGTTGGTCAACGGGAATCGCGGCCTGCCGAGTTCGAGGGGGGCATCTTGAGGCGATGTCATTGATTCGCCCAGGTCACATGCGTGGCCGAGGGTAGGCCTGAGTGGCTGCCAGCATGATGCTCAGTGCGAGCACAGGAAGCATGGCACGCGCGGACACGGTGCCCGAGACGTTGAGTATGGCCAGGTAGATCAAAACGGTAGTGAGCGGCAATGCTCCCACCACTGCCGTAGCGATGGACGGGCTGATTTCGACGCAGATCGAGATCTTCATCGGCGGCCTTCCTGCTCGGTACACGGGACTCTGCTGGGGCCCTGGCTATGGGAGCCGGGCACTGCCATGCCCCGCCCGAAGGGCCGCCATCGAGCTTCTTGGGAACATATCTTGGCCAGCGTGCAGACGGCAGTCCAGACCTCTTCCAGATATTGACACCAATGTCCGATTCGGAAACTGATACAGATTTTTACATGCTCTTACAAAGAGCTGCGAAGATTAAGGGTTTCCCACGATGTTGAAACTCCCGCTGTCGTGAAGTATAGATCTAGGTCATCGACAAGCGTTTCCTGCTCGGTAC
This sequence comes from Spirillospora sp. NPDC048819, assembly GCF_040650055.1. Classification (NCBI taxonomy): domain Bacteria; kingdom Bacillati; phylum Actinomycetota; class Actinomycetes; order Streptosporangiales; family Thermomonosporaceae; genus Spirillospora; species Spirillospora sp. NPDC048819. Next base: position 1,203 of record NZ_JBEZGN010000037.1, read on the forward strand.
ACGGGATAGCCGCTGGTCAGCAGGCCTGTGAGAGCCCCCGGCTGCCACCGGGGGTTTCTTGTTTTCGGTAGAGCCCATTGGAGCTGGAACTGGGCATCCCTCGACCGTGCTGACACGATCCCGGAGCGCGACGGCATCCCCCGTCGACCGCCTTTTCGGACGGCGCTTAGGGTGTGATTAGATCCACCGAAAGCAACGGTATCGTCGTGAGCGCCGTGGCAAAGGCCTGGGAGCGAATCATCCTGGTCCATCATCGCCGCGCCCACCACGACGTCGCCGCACCCCAGCAACAAGGACTGAGTCCTGGACGACTCTGCGGGGCAGGGCGCGGACGCCGCTCCCGATCCGGCAACCAGCTCCGCAAGCGCGTCGAGGGCCTGCTCACCGAGTTGACCGGCGCCCCGGGCTGAGAGCCTGGGACGCACGCCATCGTCTCCGCCGCCGACCGGGGAGCGCCCCTGCGGTTACCCGGGGGTCACTGGTCCGTCTCCGATGGGGAGTCCGGCTCCTGCTGGATCTCGGCGGGCTCCAGCATTGAGGGCACCACGGTCAGGGCCCGCGTGCCGGTGCTTCGGCCATGCGTGTCCATGCCAGCGGCCGACCACCACACGACCAGGGGATGTCGAGGCCCGGGGCTCGCTCCGATCACCTTCGAGCGTCAGATGGCAGAGCGACGGAAGGCATCACCGGCCCAGCTCAGGGCCGAAGTGGCATAACACCGTCTACACGATTTCAGGGATTGACAACGAAGCCGTGCCAAGGACCGCACATATGCCCATGAGACTGAGGCGCGCTGGCGCATGGCGCGTCACCTTACCGGGAGTGGCCGCTACTCGACGAAATGCGTTCACATTTCATATGGGAAAATCGAAGCGATCTGAATACGCGACGGCCAGTTCGTACCAACTGGATCCCGTTCTCGCTCGCTGGCAATCGAGCGAGTCGCCATGGTCGGTGACTTTATCAGCCAATGATAACGTACGGCCGTTTCCGGACAGGGATCTAGTACGAAATGACCTGGCGGGTTAGCATGCGTCCGATGCTCGTCCCACGGTTGCCCCGGGCAAGGGACGGCAGTCGAATGGATTCCGTCGATAACGACAACCCTGATTACACGAAATCCCCGACTCGGGTCTCGGGGTAGACAAGCTGGTCAGCCGCACGTTGAGCGAACTCGCCTATGGGTCAACTCCTGGACATCGAGCGCACCTTCGACACCGCCTACGCGATCGAGGACTACTTCGGGCCCGAAGAGCGGGCCGGGTGGCGGCTCTTGTGTGCGCCGGGCAGGGCCGAGGCTGTCGGCGCTGTCGGAATGGCGCCGCCACCCCGCAGAGGCGACCATAAGGAGTCCGGCCGGGCCGTGGCGGCGTTTCCGTCTGAGGCTGCGTTGGCCTGGCGGCCGCTGCCTGATGCCATTACTGGCTTTGCCCCGCTCATGTTCTGCGGTGGAGACCTGGAGGTTGCGGGCGCAGAGCCGTCACGGAATGCGGGTGGGCAGCATGAAGAGTTCCGCAGCGCCTGCGAAGACGGTGCTCGAGCCGAGCCGGCCCTGGGTGATCGGGGCGGTTCTGCTGTGTGCGGTCGGCACGCTCGGGGCGGTGGCCGTCGCGGGGTCGCCCGGGAGTGAGGGCGGGGGCGAGATCGGGGGTGAGGTTGGGAGCGAGGCCGGGCGCGCGCCCGGGTTCGCTGACGTGTTCCGTATCCACCCTGGCCTGGTTTCGGTCGAGGCGGCCGCTTTGGTCGCGGGGGTGACCGTCGCCGCGGTCGCGGCGCTGTGGTGGTCGGTGCGGCGGAGTTGGCCGTGGCTGCTCGTCGCGGGTGTCGTGCTGACGATCCCTGGGGAGTTCGTGTTCTTCTTGTCGTCGCGGGGGACCGACGAGGACACGGGCTGGCTGGTGTACGGGTCGGTGGCGGCGGGGGCGCAGCTGGTTCTGCTGGGGACGCTGGGCGCGGGCCTGTGGCTCGTCCACATCAGGGCGGCAGGTGTGGGGGCGGTGCTGGTCGGTGCGGGTCTGGGCGCCCAGGTGTTCGGTGCGGCCACCGACGTGCGGATCGTGGAACTCATGCTGCTGCGCCGCGGCCTGTCTGCGTCCGGCGTCCAGAGCCTCCTGCATGACGGAATGCTGCTCGCCGCCGTCGGCGGGGGGCTGCTGGTGATGATGCTGTACCGCCGCTACGACGGGCGACCCGAGCTGGCGGCGCCGTCATCGCGTGTCGAGCCCGCGATGGGCCGCGGCACGGCCCTCGCGGGGGCGGTCGCCGCCGCGGTGTTCGTCCCGGCCGCCTTCATCGGCGACGGCGAGTTCGACGTGGCCGCCTCCGCGCTGCTGCTGGCGGCGGGTCTCGTGGCGGCCCTCATTGCGGGTCGCCGGGCGTTCGCCGGGACCGTTGTCGCGTCGGCGGTCGTCGTCGGGATCTCCGGTCCGACGGATGCGCTGATCCAATCGGCCGAACCCATCAGCATGTGGTTCTGGATCGCGGTCGGTGTGGTGGTAGGGGCGGCCGCCGCGTTCCCGTCCTGGCGGCGCTGGACAGCCGTGGGCGGGTGCGGGCTGTGCGGTGTGGCGCTCGCGGTGACGATGGTGATACGCCCGGACGGGGTGACCGTGCTGATGCTCGCCCTCCTCGCCGCCGCCGGCACCGCCGCGATCGGTTCGCTCGGGGTGTGGCTCGCCAGGGACGGGCGGCTGCCCGTCGTGCTGGGGCCGCTGGTGTTCGCGACGGTCACCGGTGCCTGCAGCCTGCTCGCGCACTGGCAGGGACCCGGAAGGCGCGGAACCGGTGACGACCTGTTCCGCGATCCCGGTCACCTCTGGGTCTACACCGCCCTGCTCCTGGCGGCGGCGGTGGCCTTCGCCGCCCTGAAGCGCCGCACGTCACGGCCCGGCCGGTAACAATTCAGTGGGCATCGGTCTCCGAGTTTATCGTCTGGTGATTGACGCGGAGGGGCATTTACTCGCTGAGTGAGCACCGGTGTGATGGAAGGGGCGTGGCGGATGCGGATAACCGCATAATTGCCTGCGTAGAGAACCCCGTACAGACTGTGAAAGTTTCTCAGGAATGGTGCGCGGCGGACGCGGCTGGGTTACGTTTCTTTGCATCGTTCCTCTGTCGGCGCGAAGGAGGGTGGACGATGACGGGGACCCTCGCTGGGCGAGGGCGTCCGGGGCCGGTCCCGCCACAGGTGATCGCCATTTTGAGCGCCGAACTGCCGTCCCTCGCCGAAGAGATCATCAGTGAGGTCAGGCGCTCGGTGCCGGAGGACGCCCGGCGGGGCGGAACGGTGCGTCAGCCGACCATCCGGGCCAGCGTGGAGCAGGTGATGTCCGCGTTCGTCGACCAGGTGACCGGGGTGGGCGACACCCACGAGCACCGGGATGAGCTGTGCCGGGAACTCGGGCGCAGCGCGGCGTACGAGGGACGCAGCCTGGACACGTTGCAGGCCGCCTACCGGGTCGGGGTCCAGGTCGCGTGGCGGCGGGTCGCCGACGTCGCGCACCAGCGGCGGCTGCCGTCGGGGGTGATGACGCAGCTCGCCGACGCCCTGTTCTCCTACATCGACGAGCTGGCCTCGCTGTCGGTGCAGGGATATCTGGAGGCGCGGTCGCGGTCGGCGGACGAGCTGGCGGGCGAGCACCGGCGGCTGCTGCGGATGGCGCTGCGCCCCGGCGCGCCGGGCGGCGCGCTGGCCGAGGCGGCGGAGGCCGCGGGCTGGCCGCTGCCGGAAGAGGCGACGCTGGTCGCGCTGCCAGCCGGGGCGCGGTGCGTCCGGGCGGCGCTGGACGAGGACGTCCTCGCCGACCTCGGCGACGCCGAACCCCACCTGCTGGTGCCCGGGCCCTTCGACACGGCTCGCAGGCAGATGCTGGTCAACGCGCTGCCCGAACGCCGGTCCGCGGTGGGGCTGACCGTCCCGCTGGCGGAGGCGGCCCATTCGCTGCGGTGGGCGCGGCGGGCGCTGGCGCTCGTCGAGGCCGGCGTCCTGGACGACGGCGGTCCGACGATGTGCGAACAGCATCTGCTGGAGCTGTGGCTGCTGTCGGACGAGGCTCTGCTCGACCAGCTCTCGCGGCGCCAATTGGGGGCGCTGACGGGGATGAGCCGGACCCAGCGATCTCGCATGACCGAAACCCTCGGTGCGTGGCTGGAGGCACAGGGAAACGCGGTCGAAACCGCCCGGCGGCTGCGCGTGCATCCGCAGACTGTGAGGTACCGAATGCGGCGCCTCGGCGAGACGTTTGACGAGCAACTGGCCGATCCGGCGTCGCGATTCGTGCTGGACGCGGTGCTCCGGGCGCACCGGCTGCGACAGGTGCGGAGGCCGTCAATGCGGTGAGTAAAACCACGCCCGACGGTGCGTGTTTATAGTAACGACGGTGAGTGATTTTACCTTCCCTTTACCTTGAGGTGCGGTGTATTCGATCTACCTTCGATGTGTCTCAGTTCACAACCTGTCGGGGGCGCACAGGGGTCCCCGCTCAGTGCGCCCTTGGCGTTTCCGTAGTAGAGCCGACCGTCCGGGACGCCGGGTGCCCCCGCCCGGTAAAACGCCAGGGCCCGTGACGGCGGCGTTCTCGGAGGTGTCCCGATGACCAGGACGCTCACGCCGGGGGCGGTGCAGCCGAGGCCGAGGCTGCCACGCCGGCTGGCGGTCATGATGCGCCCGGAGCTGCCCAGTCTCTCCAAAGAGATCATCCACGAGGTGCGGAGGTCGATCCCCGAATACGGCAGGCCGATGCAAGGGCCGTACGTCGAGGCCCTGCAGATCGGTGTGGAACGGGCGCTGACCGACTTCGTCGAGCAGGTCGCCAACCCCCGCGCGCCGCGCGAACGCTACCGCGAGACCTACCGCAGGCTCGGCAGGTTCGAGTCCCAGGAGGGCCGCACGCTCGACACGCTGCAGGCCGCGTTCCGCATCGGCGCGCAGGTCGCGTGGCGCCGCGTCATGAAGGTCGGCCCCCGCCGGCACCTGTCCAGCGACGTCATGGCGCAGCTCGCCGACGCGCTGTTCGCCTACATCGACGAACTGGCCGCGCTGGCCCTAGAGGGCTACATGGAGGCCCAGCCGGACGGAGAGGTCGAGGCGCACCGCAGGCGGCTGCTGGAGCTGCTGCTGCGCCCCCTCGGCTCCCAGCGCGTCCTCGCCGAGGCCGCCGGACGGGCCCAGTGGCCCATCCCGGACGAGATGACCGCGGTCGCGGCCCCGCCCGGCGCCCCGTACGTCCGGGCGGCCATGGACGACGACGTGCTCGCCGACCTCACCGCGGAAGAGCCGTTCCTGGTGGTGCCGGGCGGGCTGACCAAGGAGCGGAGACGGGCGCTGCTGCGGGTCCTGCCCGAGGGGCGGCTCGTCGCCGGCCCCAGGGTGCCGGTCGACGGCGTCGCCGACTCGCTGCGCTGGGCGCGGCACGCGCTCCGGCTGGTGGACGCGGGCGTCCTGGGGGACGGCCCGGTGACCGACTGCGACGACCACCTCGTCACGCTGTGGCTGCTGTCGGATCAGGCCCTCGTCGACAGGCTCGCGCACCGGCACCTCAGCGAGCTGGCGGAGTTCCCGATCCGGCAGCGCGACCGGCTGCTGGACACGCTGCGCGCCTGGCTGGTGAGCCGCGGCACCGCCGCCGAGATCGCCGAGGAACTGAACGTCCACCCGCAGACCGTCCGCTACCGGGTGAGGCAGCTCGAAGGCATCCTGGGCGACCGGCTGAACGATCCCGACGCGCGTTTCGCGATCGAGGCCGTCCTGCGCGCGACGTCGCTGCGGCGGCGCGCCGCGGAAGGCGGCGGCGACGGCCGGATGAACTGATCTTTCTTCGTCCCGGCGTCCTCCCCAGGGGGCGCCGGGACGCGTTCCGCCGGGCGCCGGGAAAAGGCTCACTTGCTGATAATCGGCGAATGCGGGTACGGCCGTCCGTGAGCATCCGGCAATGACATTGCCGGGCGGCCTTGATTGCCTATTCGCCGCATGCTTCCATCCAATTCGGAGCAATTCGGCGGGATGGCCGCGATCGGGGTGGAGGTGCGATCAGGGTGCGCTCACGTTCGGCGCGTTCGTTCCTGGCGGGACTCGGCGTGATGGCGCTCATCAGCCTGACGGGCATGCACCCGGTGTACGCGGACACCACTCCCTCGCCCACCGCGAGCGTCACCGAGACTCCCACCGAGACTCCCACGGAGACGCCGACCGAGACTCCCACGGAAACGCCGACCGAGACTCCGACTGAGACACCGACGGAGACGCCGACCGAGACTCCCACCGAGACTCCCACGGAGACGCCGACCGAGACTCCCACGGAAACGCCCACTGAGACTCCGACTGAGACACCGACGGAGACGCCGACCGAGACTCCCACGGAGACACCGACCGAGACCCCCACTGGGACACCGACGCCGACCCCGACGGATCCGCCGGGGACCCCGGGCACCCCTAGCAAGCCCAAGAACCCTGTGCTGTCACTCGGGCTCACGGTGTCGTCGGCCACGATGCGGCCCGGCGGCTCGGTCACCGCGACGGTCGAGGTGTCGTCGGCGTACGCGGTCGCGCAGAGCACCGTCCTGCGGATGTCGGCCTCCGGCGCCTCGGTGAGCCCGCGGACGCAGAACCTCGGCGCCGTCGGCGGCGGGGGAGCCGCGGCGATCGCGACCGTGCGCGCCCCGTCCGGCGCCGATCCCGGCATCATCACGGTGAAGGCCACCGTCTCGGCCGCCAAGGCCCGGAGCGTGTCCCGCAGCTACAAGCTGATCATCACCGATCCCTCCGGGGCGCCGCCGCCGGGGGTGAGCCTGGCGAGCCTGCCGCCCGGCGTCCCGCCGCTGACCCCGTCCGACTTCAACCCGCTCAAGGGGATGAAGGGACCGCAGGTGGCGCTGCCCCCGATCGCCTCACCGCAGATCGCGGCGAGCCCGATGCCGCTGGTGCCCGTCGCCGGCCTGCGCACGATCGAGGACGAGACGTTCACCGTGCAGCGGCTCTCCGCCCTTCAAGCGGGCTTCCTGGCCGCGATGACGGCGTCGGTGACGCTGCTGCTGCTCCGGCTGCGGCTGGCCCGCCGCGCCTACACCGTGCGGATTCCGCTGCCGCGGGCCCAGCGCAAGCGCCTGCGGCTCACCGGCAAACGGCTCACCGCGGCACGGCTGCGGGCGCTGCCGCCGCAGCCCGCGCGGGTGCGTCCCGTCCGGCTCGTCCTGCTGCCCGTCAGACCGGCCCGCGCCGCCCGCCTCTAGGCAGGCCCCCGGACGCGGGCGCCGGTCACTTGTCGGGAGCGAACATCGGGCGGAAGCCCGCGAGGAGCTGCCGGATCACCGGGCGCTGCTCGGCCGGGGTGCGGCCGCGCAGGTCGTGGATCGGGTCGAGGCCGTCGTAGTACGGCGCGAGCGCCAGGAACGGCAGGATGGTCAGGATCAGCGTGGCGAGGACGTCGAGATCGGCGTCCTCGCGGATCGCGCCCTGGGCCTGCCAGAGCTGCAGCGTCGGGTGGACGACCTGCAGGTAGTGCTGGTTGGCGGTGTCGCGGACGACGGAGCGGACGCTGTTGTCCAGTTCGAAGTTCGTCGCGGCGGTGACGCCGCGCTCCAGCGGATGGTCCGCCATGTACTCGGTCCAGTCGCACAGGACGTCGAACAGCCACTCGTCGAAGGACTGGTCGAAGTCGATCCGCTCGATGCGGCGCTCCATCTCCTCGCGGATGCGGCGGGACGTCTCGTCGCAGACGAACGCGAAGAACTCCAGCTTGTCGCTGAAGTACTGGAACAGGGAGCCCTTGGCGATGCCTGCCTCGCGCGCGATGGTGTTCAGGCTGCCCGTCGAGTACCCGTTCTCCCCGAACTCGCGCATCGCCACCTCGAGCACCCGCTCGCGCTTGGCGACGTTGAGGCGGAACCAGGTTGACGTTGGCATGGAGCCCTTCGACTTTCCGTCAGGAACCGGTAACCCAGAGGTCAGGATAACGGTCCGCGGCGTCACGTGTGACCCGAAACGTCACCCGCGCCCCGCCGTCCGCCCGGTGCCGGTCCGCCCACCAGGCAGGTCGTCCCTCAGCGGGCCAGCCGGATCAGGATGCGGCACACCTCTTCGATGATCTCGGCGGCCTCGGTCTCGTCCTCGGCCGTGGCGATCTCCCGCCCGGCCTCGCCGATCACCGTGGTCAGCACCAGGCTCAGCACCTGCTCGGGCCGGCCCGCCTGGTCGCCGGCGGAACCGCGCAGCAGCTTGGTGTTCTGCGCGATCCAGTGCTGGGCGCGGCTGCGGCGCATCAGCGACGACCCGGACGGGCCCTCGCCGCCGAGGAACAGCCGCGCCGCCTCCCGCCGCTCCCAGCACACCAGCAGGTACGCGCGGGCGCCCGCGATGAACAGCGCGATCGGGTCGGACTCGCCGTCCTTGCGCGCGGCGGACACGGCCTGCGCCGCGGCCGCCTCCTGCTCGTCGCTCAGGTGCTCCCACAGCGCCACGTACAGCCCGGCCTTGCCGCCGTAGTGGTGGTAGAGGCTGCCGACGCTGATCCCGGACCGCTCGACGATCTCGGCGATGCCCGCGTCGGCGTAGCCGCGGTCGGCGAAGACCTCCAGCGCCGCGGTCAGCAGCGCCTGCCGGGTGGCGTCGGCCCGCGCCCACTGGCGGCCGCCGGCCGCACCCTCGCCGCCGTTGCCGTTGCCGTTCTCACCCGCGCCGTTCGCCTGCCGTGCCCTGCTCGTCCGCATCCCACCATGGTGCCAGGCCACGCGCTCCCACACGGGGAATCGCGCCCCGGAGCGCCTCAGAGCGGGCGGCTCAGTACCAGTTGTGGGACTGCCAGAACGCCCACGCGCCGCACGGGTCGTCGTAGCGGGCCTTGATGTAGCCGAGCCCCCACGCGATCTGGGTCGGGGAACTGGTGCGCCAGTCGCCTCCGGCGCTGGCCATCTTGCTGCCGGGCAGCGACTGCGGGATGCCGTAGGCGCCGCTGGACGGGTTCTCGGCCCGCTCGTTCCAGCCGCTCTCGTGGTTCCACAGCGTCAGAAGGGACGGCCAGCAGCGGCTCCACCCCTTCAAGGCGTTCATCTTCTTGCCGTACGCCTTGTTCTGCTTGGAGCTCGGGTTGGACTTTGCGAGCCGCTCCCGCTCCTGCTGGGCCTTCAGCTTCGCCCGCGCCCTCGCATCGCGTTCGGCCTTCTCCTTGAGCCGCTTCAGCTCGCGCTGGTGCTCCTCGTAGGCGCGCTTCTTGGCGGCGGCGATCGCGTCGGCCGCGACCGGGTCGATCTCGGACGCGGCCGTCAGCTTCGTGAGCATGTCGTTGGTCGACAGGCCGGCGGCTGCCATCTTCGGGGGCTTGGTGTCGTCCTTGACGAACCTGTCGATGTCGACCAGCACCACCGCCGAGCCGATCGCCGCGATCGCGACGATCATGATGGTGACGTTGCTGGTCAGCGCCCGCCGCAGCCACCGCCTCTTCGGCGGCTGGAAGTCGTCCATCGCGTCGGCCCCGTACGGGTCGCGGCGGTCGTACGGGCCGTTCGGGCTCCGGCCGCCGCCGCGTGCGTCGGGCGCCTCCCGGGGCGGGGGCACCCGGGTGCGCCGTCTGCCGCCGTCGGAACTTCTGCGCGTGCCGTGACTCTTTGGCATAGGAGAAGACTGCCTTATCGCCCGGGGTCGATGTCCACGATGAGGAAGTACGCCGACAGGGTGGCACACGGTTCACCCATCGCGGTGCCTCCGGTTCCGTCCCGAGCCCGGATTCGGCAGCTCCACGTCGCCGGCGGCCAGCCGCGCCGGCTGCAGGGCTTCGAAGATGTCGCGGTGCATCCCGTCGAAGGCGGCCAGCTCACCGCCGGGCGCCTCCAGCGCCAGGGCGACCTCGCTGACCCGCTCGCGTCCCGCGGAGGTGATCTCGACGAGCGTGGCCCGCCGGTCGCGGGGATGCGGGGCGCGGGAGACGAGCCCGGCCGCCTCCAGCTGGTCGACGGTGAGCTTCACCGTCGTCGGATGCATCATCATGAACCGGCCGAGCGTGCTCAGCCGTGCCTGGCCGCGGTTGATGAGAGCCAGCGTGGTCAGCAGGAAGTAGCCGGTCTGGGTGAGATCCAGCCGCTTCAGCTCGACGTCCAGCGCCTTCTTGAGCAACTGGTTGAGCCGTCCCACCGCGCAGATCGCCATGAACGGCCACGGCCCGCCGAGGAGCCCCTGCCCCTCCCAGCGGTCCCGGACGCCCATGACCAGCGGGTCGACGCCGTCGTCCATCTCGAGTTCCACGTCCTCTGTTGCGCCTCGTCGCGCCTCGGTTCGCACCGGCCGATCGTAGCTTCGGACAAATCAACATGTAAGTACTCGCTTCTTAGACCTTCTTCCAATAGAGTGCCTCAGATCACAAACGGTGCCCGAGTGCTTGCTAGGGCGCCCGGCATCGTGTGTGATCCCGGTCTCGGCCGAGACCAAGGTGGCGCGCGCGAAGAGCAAGGACCTGGGCGCCGCCCGTGGCCCGGTCGAAGCCGGTGCATCGGATGAGCGCCGACGTCCGAGAACGTAAGGAGGCTGCAATGGCCCTTCCTCACACCCGTTCCGGGGGCTCGCCCCCCGGAGGCGGCCGGCCCCCTTCGGGGGAGGTCGCCGGCTGATGGCCATGAGCCTGACGAAGGCCCCGGACCTGGCACGCAGACGCGTCGGGCGCGCCCTCGACGAGACCGGGCTGCTGTGCGTGACCCTCCTGGAGGGGCTGCGCCGCACCTGGGACGTCCGCCAGTGGTGGGGCGAGTTCATCGAGCAGTGCTGGTTCCTCGCCCGCGTGACGAGCGTCCCGGTGATGCTCATCGCGGTGCCGCTCGGCGCGACCATCTCACTGCAGGTCGGCGACATCGCCCGGCAACTCGGCGCCCAGTCGGGCACCGGCGCGCTGCTGACCGCCGCCATGATCCAGCAGGTCGCGCCCCTGGCCGCGGCGCTGCTGGTCTCCGGCGTCGGCGGCTCGGCCATCACCGCCGACATGGGCGCCCGCAACATCCGCGACGAACTCGCGGCCATGGAGGTCATGGGCATCAACCCGATCCACCGCCTGGTCACCCCCAGGCTGTGGGCGGCGAGCATGGTGTCCGGGCTGCTCTGCTCGGTCGTGATCCTGGCGGGCGTCCTGGGCGGCTACTACTTCAACGTCATCCAGCAGGGCGTGAGCCCCGGAGCGTTCTTCGACGGCGCCACCTCCCTGCTGCAGTTCTCGGACCTGCTGATCACGCTGTTCAAGGCGTGGGTGTTCGGGTTCATCGCCGCCGCCGTCGCCTGCTACATGGGCATGAACTGCGACTACGGCCCCGTCGGTGTCGGCCGCGCCGTCAACCGGGCGGTCGTCGTCACCTCGATCGTGGTGTTCGCGACGAACTACATCCTCACCATGATCTACCAGGTCCTGTTCCCCCCGAGGTTGTGATGGTCGCCATTTCCCCCGTCCGCAAGCTGGGCCGCGCCGTCAGAGGCCGGACCACGGGTCTCGCCGCGTCGGCCAACATGCCGGTCTTCCTCGGCCGGGTCCTCTACCACCTGTTCGTCGACATCATCTTCCGGCGCAAGTACGGCAAGACGCTCGCCAAACAGGTCAGCGACATCACCGTCGGCGTCGGCGCGCTGGTCATCGGCGGCGGCATGATCTTCGTCATCGCGACGATGTCGCTCGCCACCGGCGCGATGGTCGGCCTGCAGGGCTATCCCGGGCTGGAGCGCATCGGCGCCGAGGCGTTCACCGGGCTGATCGCGAGCTACTCCAACGTCCGCGAGGTCACCCCGATCATCGCGGGCGTCGCGCTGGTCGCGCAGGTCGGCACCGGCTTCACCGCCGAGATCGGCGCGATGCGGATCTCCGAGGAGATCGACGCGCTGGAGGTCATGGGCATCAACTCCCTGGCCTACCTGGTGTGCACCCGGGTCGCCGCCGGCGTCATCGCGCTGGTGCCGCTGTACCTGGTGTCACTGTTCATGGCGTTCTTCGCCACCAGGTTCATCACGATCCAGTATTTCGGTCTTTCGCCCGGCATCTACGACTACTACTTTCACCTCTACCTACCGCCGATCGACGTGTTCTACAGCGTCATCAAGGTCGCTGTGTTCGCCTTCATCATCATGTTCATCCACTGCTACCGCGGCTACTACGCGGCCGGCGGCCCGGTCGGCGTCGGGGTCGCCGCGGGCCGCGCGATCCGGGAGTCGACCATCCTGATGATCCTCATGAACCTGGTCCTGTCGTACATCTTCTGGGGCCACGGCAGCACAGTGAAGTTGACCGGATGAGCGAGGAGACACTGTCCAGCCGCTCCCGGACGATCTTCGGTCTGGTGGGCGCCGGCGTCATCGCGGCCGCGGCGGTGTTCGTCGCCGTGGGGTCGACGCCGTCGCATGAGGGCTCCACGTACTACAACGCGACGTTCGGACGAGCGGGCCAGGGCCTCGACCCCGGCAAGTCGGATGTGAAGATCCGCGGCATCGCCGTCGGCACCGTCGACGAGCTCTCGCTCGACGACAAGGGCCGCGTCAAGGTCAGGTTCCGGGTCGACGAGGGCGTCCAGATCGCCGACACGACGATCGCGGCGATCGAGCCGATCTCGGTGTTCGGCCCGAAGGACCTCGCGCTCAACCTCGGCGCGCACGAGGTGACCGGCCCGTACCTGAAGGACGGCTCGACGATCACCAAGACGCAGGACCCGGAGGAACTGTCCGACACCGCCTGGCCCGCCTACGAGCTGACCAAGGCGATCAACCCGGACGAGGTGGCGACGATCCTGCACACGTTCGGCGCCGGGCTCTCCGGGCAGGGACCGGCGCTGCGCCGCACGATCGGCAACGGCGCCAAGGTCGTCGACGCGACGTACCAGGACCGGGCGGCCATCAACGCGCTGCTGAACGACCTCAACGGCCTGTCGGGCACGTTCGCCGCCCGCGGCGACACGATCGTCCGCATCACCACCGACTTCAACGGGCTCTCGCAGGTCATCACCGAGAAGCCGGACAAGATCGAGCAGCTGCTCACCCAGACGAGCGAACTCGGCGACAAGGTCGGCACCACCCTCCAGGGGCACGGCGCCAACCTCGGCAAGATCGTCGATGAGGGCGGCAAGATCGTCGCGGTGCTGGACGACCAGCGCCGCAACATCCCGGTGCTGATCGACAGCCTGAACGGGTTCTTCTCCCTGCTGGCACAGATCATCCGCGTCCCCGGCCCGGAGAACACGGTGATCGCCCAGGCGCGCAACACGCTCCCGCTGGACATCTGCCAGATCATCATCGACGTCTGCCCGCCCACGCAGAACAACAACGGGGGGCGGCCATGAGCACCCTGCTGCGCGGCAAGACCGCGCGCGGGCCCGACTACGCCACGCTGCTCAAGTTCGTCGTGTTCGTGGTGCTGACCTCGCTGCTCACGTTCTACATCGGCCAGATGATCCTCGGCACCAGCTTCAAGGACCGCTACGCCCTGACCGCGACGTTCGACGACGTCACCGGCCTACTCGAAGGCGACGACGTGAAGATCGCCGGAACGCCCGTCGGGCGGGTCGAGGGCATCGAGGTCGTCCGCGGCAAGGCCGTGGTCGAGATGGAGGTCGACAAGGAGGTCCGGATCCCGGACGACTCCACCGCCGCGATCCGCTGGCGCAACGTGATGGGCCAGCGGGTGATCTACCTGGAGCCCGGCAGGAGCGGGAGCAAGCTCGGCGACGGCGACCGCGTCCCGCACACCAGGTCGGTGGTGGACCTCGGCGCCATCGTCAACGCCCTCGGCCCGCTGACCCGGAACCTCGACCCGGACCAGCTCAACAAGATCCTCTTCTCGTTCACCCAGGCGCTGGAGGGCAACGAGCAGAACATCTCGGTGCTGACCAACAATCTGGACGCGCTGCTGCAGACGTTCGCGGTCCGCAAGAAGACGATCGAGGGGATGATCGACAACTACGAGACGGTGAGCACGGCGGTCGCCAAGCGCGACCGGCAGATCGCCGCGAGCGTGGACAACCTCGAGTCGCTGGCCACGGTGTTCGCGAACAACCGCAAGCTGCTGGAGGACGCGGTCGTGGAGATCGCGGGCGTCACCACCAACCTCAACCAGGTGCTCGGCGGCCAGGACGCGCAACTCGCCCGCATCATCGACAACCTCGGCAAGTTCAGCGAGACGTTCCGGCTGAACGTCGACCAGCTGGAGAAGATGGTGCAGACCCTGCCGCTGACGCTGCGGCAGCTGTTCGCCTCCGCCAACGGCGGCCACTTCCTGCGCACCAACGCGCTCTGCCTGAACATCGTCCAGGGGCCGTGCCCGTTCCCGATGGAACTGCCGAGGGCGCCCGGCACGGGCCAGCCCGACAAGGCCGACCTCGCCAAGCTGCGGAAGATGCTCCAGGGAGGTGGCGGCTGATGGCGCTGAAGTCCCTGCGGGACGTCAACCACAAGATCGTCGCGATCGTCACCCTGGTCGCGGTCGGCGCCGCCTGCGTGTTCGCGTTCGCCGTCGGCCAGCTGCACCTGTTCGAACGCGGCTACACGATGAGCGGCGAGTTCAGCGACCTGTCCGGCCTGAAGAAGGGGCAGGACGTCCGCGTCGCCGGCGTGAAGGCGGGCCGGATCACCGACGTGCGGCCCGACTTCGGCACCGGCAAGGTCATCGTCACCTGGCATGTCGACGCCGGAATCGACCTCGGGCCGAAGACCCGGGCCGAGATCACGACGACGACGCTGCTCGGCGGCCGGTACCTGCGGCTCGCTGGCCCCGTCGCCAAGCCCTACATGGCGGACGTGCCGGAGTCGAAGCGGCGGATCCCGCTGGCGCGCACCAGCGTCCCGTTCACCGTCCCGGACGCGCTGGAGGGCGCGCAGAACATCGTCGGCAAGCTCGACCAGAAGAGCATCGACAAGCTGCTCACCCAGATCAACAAGATCGAGTCTCCGGGGGCGGCGAAGCTCCACCGGATCCTGGCCAACATCCAGGACCTGTCGCGGATGCTGAACGACTCCTACCCCGAGATCCAGAAGCTGATCGAGAACAGCAAGACGATCACCGGCACCCTCGCGGGCAAGGACGAGGAGCTCCGCCAGATCATCAACGCCAGCCAGGTCCTGCTGCGCACCCTCGTGGAGCGCCGCAACGAGCTGGCCGCGACGATCGGGCAGGGCAGCCGGACGGTCCAGACGCTGTCCAACGTGATCTCCAAGAACCAGAAGGAACTGGACACGCTGCTGGACAACCTGCACCTCCTGACCACCCGGCTCGCGCCCAACATGGACGCGCTGAACACCAACTTCTCGCTGCTCGGGCCGACGTTCCAGCAGGTCGCCAACCTCAAGGGCAACGGCGCCTGGATCGAGGGCGTCCTCACCGGGCTCGGCCCGCTCCAGCCGCCCGGCCCGATCTCCACCCGGCGGCCGAAGGGAGGCAACTGATGGGCGAGAACCAAGCCCACGCGGAGGAGCGCCCCTCCGCGCTCCCGGGCAGAAGCCGGGTGAGGGGAATCGGCATCGCGCTGTGCCTGGCGCTGACGGCGTCGCTCGGCGGCTGCTCGCTCGCCCCGTCCGGAGGCGGCGAGCGCACCATGGTCGTCTACGTCCCGAAGGCCCGCTCCTTCTACGAGGAGTCCAAGGTCAAGGTGATGGGCGCCGACGTCGGCCTGGTCGACAAGGTCGAGAACCAGGGCGACAAGGTCAAGGTGACGTTCCACCTGGACGAGGACGTCCCGCTGCCGAAGGGCGTGCAGGCGTCGATCGTCCCGCTGAACCTGATCGGCGAGCGCAACCTCGTCCTGCACCCGGCGTGGAAGCCGGGGCAGCCGAAGGAGACCTCGAACGTCATCCCGATCGAGCGCACCAACGTCCCGGTCGAGGTCGACGACGCGCTCAAGTCGTTCACCAACCTCGCGAACGCGCTCGACCCGACCAAGATGCAGTCCGCGCTCGGCACCGCCGCCGAGAACCTCGAAGGCAACGGCAAGCAGTTCAACGCCACCCTCGAACAGAGCGCCCGCCTGGTCGAGAACGTCGCCGGGCAGGACAAGGAGCTGATCCAGGTCGCGCAGAACCTCAGCCGGCTGGCCGGGGTGGTGCGGGGACGCGAGCAGGTCCTCGGCACGCTGATCCGGGACTTCGGAGAGGCGTCCCGGGTGCTCAGCGCCGAACGCGGCGAGCTCCAGCAGCTCATCCGCGGCGTGGTCGAGCTGTCCAAGAACGGCGACAAGCTGCTCCAGAAGTACAAGGGCAAGCTTCCGTACGACCTGGCGGTCCTCACCAGGGTCGCGCTGATCCTCAAGGGCAACGTCAAGGAACTGGCCCAGCTGCTCGAAGTGCTGCCCGGTATCAGCGGGGCGCTCCTCGGCGCCTACAACCCGAAGAACAAGTCGCTGCAGATCCGGTTCGCCACCGACGCGTTCCTCCGGACGTGGCTGAAGGGCCTCATGGACACCGACGAGGTCGGCTGCCCGCTGCCCCCGCCCAACTCCAACTGTCCCTGGGATAACGGAGGCAACTGATGAGCCGAGTCACGGAGGGAGGGCGACTTCCCGCACCCCGCGCCGCGAGCAGGGTGATCATCGCGTTCGTCGTCGCCATGGCCCTGGCGGTCTCGGGCTGCTCCTACCAGACGGCGGGCGCCCCGAAGGGCGACCTCACCCTGACGGCCACGTTCACCGACGTGCAGCAGCTCGTCGCCGGCCACAGCGTGCAGATGTCCGACATCACGATCGGCAGCGTCACCAAGGTCGAGCTCGACGGCTACAAGGCCAAGGTGACGCTGTCCGTCGAGGACGGCATCAAGATCCCCAAGGGCACCCGGGCCGAGATCAGGGTGACGTCGCTGCTCGGCGAGAACTATGTGGAACTGCGGATTCCGCCGGGCGCGAGCATGAACACCGGCCCCTTCCTCGCCGACGGCGCCGCGATCGCCGACACCAGCGTCCAGCCGTCCTTCGAGCAGGTCGTCGGACAGGCCGGGCCGCTGATCGAGGCGCTGGCCGGGGACGACGTGGCGACGGTCGTCAACGCGGGGGCGACCGCCCTGGACGGCAACGGCGAGAAGCTCAACAAGACGATCGCCCAGGCGAACGGCCTGGTGAAGCTGTTCGCCGACCAGCGCCGCGAGCTGGGCGAGTCGATCGACCGGCTCGGCAGGCTCGGCCGCTCCCTGGCCAAGGGCGGCGACGCCCTGGAAGAGGCCCCGGTCCAGATCGAACGCACCACCAAGCTGCTGAACGACGACAAGGAAAAGATCCTCAAAACGGTGGACCGGCTCACCTTCCTGGCCCGCGAGCTGAACGACAAGGTCCTGGAGGGACGCATCCAGCGGTTCCGCACGCTGCTGCAGGACCTCGACCCCGTCCTCCACCAGCTCGGCAACAACCGCAAGCGCCTCACCGGCCTGGTGGACGGTCTGGTGATGTTCGCGGACCGGCTGCCGAAGGCCACCTACGACGGCCAGCTGCTGCTCTACCCGATCCTGCACATCGTCTGGCCCGACGGGACGCCGCTCCTGCCCGGCTCCCAGGGGCCGGCGAAACCCGCGAGCACGATCGAGATCCCGAAGGAGATCGGGACCGCGCTGCCGGACCTCGAGAAGATCCTGGAGCCGCGCCGATGAGCACGCGAATCACGATCAACCTGGCGGTCTTCGCCGCCCTCGCCGTGATCATGGTGGTGTGGGCGTTCAACAACGTCGTCCGGTTCGACTTCATCGACCGCCCGTACCACATCACGGTCGAGTTCGAGTCGTCGCCGGGCCTGCACCCGAACTTCGAGGTCGACTATCTCGGCCTGCGGATCGGCAAGATCGACTCTGTGGATCTGGAGAAGGACAAGGTCGTCGTCCGGCTGGACATCGAGCGGGGCGTCAAGATCCCGCAGGGGGTCACCGCCGCCGCGGCCCGCAAGTCCGCGGTCGGCGAGCCGGTCGTCGAGCTGACCCCCGGGCCCGGCAAGGCCGACGCGCCGCCGATGGAGCCCGGCGCGCGGATCCCGGTGGAGCACACCAGCGTCCCGCCCAAGTACGGCGACCTGTTCGGCGCCGTCATCGACAGCCTGAAGGCCATCGACCCCGAGGACGCCAAGGTCGTCACGCACGAGCTGGCCGAAGGCTGGTCGGGACGCGAGGAGTCGCTCCGCCAGATCATCAACGGCGGCGACGACCTGACGGCCACGTTCGCCGAGAACACCGAACTGCTCGACGGGCTGACCAACGACCTCGCCAGGATCACCCACGTCCTGAACACCAACCGCGGATCCCTCGGCGCCGGGATCGACAACCTGGCCGCGCTCACCACGGCGCTCAGCCAGGTCCGCGGCGAGCTCGCCGAGCTGCGCGACCGGGGGCCCACCCTGCTCGGCACGGTCAACGACCTGCTGGACAAGACCGGCCCCGACTTCGAGTGCACCGTCGACACGCTCGGCAACTTGGGCCTGTCGAAGCACAACCCCCGGTACCTCCAGGACCTGCGGAAGACGATCGCGCTGGCGCCGGACCTCCAGGTCGTCCTGAACAACGTGATCGGGATGGACAAGGGCCTGCCCGTCCTGAACGTCTTCTTCGAGATCACGACGACGAAGAAGGCGGCGCTGGAGTACAAGTACCCGCTGCCGCAGCCCAAGGTGAACAAGGTGCCGACCTGCGCGGGCGGCCGCACCCCCGGGCTGACCGACCAGAAGCCCTACAAGGCCAAGAACCCGGGCGAGACGATCCCGACCCATGACCCGGCGCTCGACAAGCAGGGCATCCAGGCGGAGAAGGCCGCGAACAACGGTGACTCTTCTGATGGGCCGCCGATGTGGCTAGTGTACGTTCCCCCGGTCATCGCACTGCTGGTGCTGATCAGGGTCATGATGGGCTCGGTGCCCGTGCTCTCCCGCCTGACCCGCCTGCGCCGCCGGGACAAGGACTGACCCAACCCCGAGGAGTATCCGAAGTGACAGCCAAGACCGGCAAGGACGAGGCCGACGAGGCCGAGGCGGTCCCGGCCGAGGCGGAGACCGAGGAGACCGGGGAGACCGGGGCCGCGGCGAAGCCGGCGCGTCCCGCCGCCAAGCGCAAGCGGCGGGTGCGGGTGATCGAGGTCATCGACGACGAGGATCTCGACGAGGTCCTGGAGGCCCTCGACGCCGAGGACGCCGAGGAGTCCGAGGAGGCGGAGGAGGAGCCCCCGGTCCGTCCCGCCAAGGCGGTGAAGACGGAGAAGGCGGCGGCCAGGCCGGCCGCGAAGCCGCGTCCGAGCCGCCTCGAACCCCCGGAGGAGGACGCGGACGAGGAGGCGCCGAAGAAGGCGCCGGCCCGCGAGAACGCCGGGTCCTCCGGGGACCGCGCGGCCCAGCCGAAGATCCTCGGCCTCGGCATGACGCAGGCCGTCGTGGTCGTCGTCCTCATCGCGCTGCTGGCGAGCCTGGCGATCTGGCAGTGGCAGACCGCGAGCGGCCTGTCGTCGGAGAAGGACGACCGGGAGGCCGTGAGCAAGGTCGCCTCCGCCTACGGTGACATGGCGTTCAACTACAACGCGCAGAACTACCAGAAGCAGGCGGACAAGGCCCAGAAGCTGATGGGCGGCGACCTGCTGGAGGAGTTCAAGAACACCACGCTGCCCACCGTGGCCAACGCCTTCAAGACCGACCCCCAGGTGGTGCTGTCCTCCAAGACCAACCAGGTCTTCGTGGGCAGCGTCAACGGCAAGTTCGCCACGGCGGTGGTCATGGTGGACGTCTCGCTGAAGACCAAGGACGGAGCCGTCGACCAGCCGGCGACGCTGCTGCGGCTGTCCCTGGGCAAGATCGACGGCGAGTGGAAGGTCACCCAGCAGTATCCGTCTGGCGTCAACGACCAGAACAAGGGCCAGCAGCAGGGGCAGCTTCCAGGGGCCCCGACCGGCGGCGCGTCCAAGTCACCCGCCCCCGACAAGAGCGAGAAGCCGGGCGACTGAGGTCCCCCGGACGAAACCGGCGCCCCGCACGGAAGGTGTGCGGGGCGCCGCGCGTTGTGCGGATAAAGGGGACGGAGGCGCGGCATCATGTCGACCGTGACGAGGCACGACGGACCCGGGACGGCTACGGTCGTCCCGGACGAGGTGGTCTACGACTTCGGTGTGCTGCTGGGCGCGGCCGCGGTCCTGGAGCGGATCGCGGGCCGCGAGCTGGAGCGCCGCTGCGGTATCCGGCACGCCGTCTTCGAGGTGCTGCTGAAGCTGTCGGGCGCCGCCGGCGATCGCCCGCGGACGATGGGCGAACTGGCCGGTGAGCTGATCCTGACCAGCGGCGGCATGACCCGGATCATCGACCGGATGGAGGAGGCCGGCCTCGTCCGCCGCGAACCGGCCCCCGGCGACCGCCGCCGCCAGCTGGTGGAGCTGACCGCCGCGGGCCGCGCGAAGCTGGACGAGGCCCTGCGCGTCCACGCCGAGACGCTCCGCGAGCACTTCGCCGGCCCGCTGACCGGCGACCAGCGCCGCGTCCTCGTCGACGCCCTGCGCACCCTCCGGACCACGGCCCGCGAAGAGCTCGGCGCCCTGCACTGATCAGCGGGAGTAGTGCTCCACCACCAGCTGCTCGTCGCAGACGACGGGGATCTCGCGGCGTTCGGGGAGCCTGGTCAGCTGCGCGGCGAGGGCGTCGTGGCGGACGTCGAGGTAGGGCGGGACGGTCTCGGCGTGCCCGCCGGCGGCGGCGACCTGGAAGGCGTCCATCGTGCGGCTGCGGCCGGCGACCGTGATGACGTCGCCGGGGCGGAGCCGGTAGGAGGGGCGGTCGACGCGGCGGCCGTTGACCAGGACGTGGCGGTGCACGACGAACTGGCGGGCCTGGTAGATGGTGCGGGCGAACCCGGACCGCAGGACGAGGGCGTCCAGCCGGCGTTCCAGGTCGACGATCAGCGCCTCACCGGTCTTGCCGCCGGACCCGGCGGCCTTGGCGAAGGCGTTGCGGAGCTGCGCCTCGCGGATGTTGTACTGCGCCCGGAGCCGCTGCTTCTCGCGGAGCCGGACCTTGTAGTCGCTCTCCTGCTTGCGGCCGCGCCCGTGCATGCCGGGCGGGTAAGGGCGGGCCTCGAAGTACTTCACGGCCTTCGGCGTCAGCGGGATGCCGAGGGCACGTGAGATGCGGACTTTGGGACGGGGGGTGTTCATCACTCTCCCTTGATGGTTAGGTATGCCTAAGTTAGGTAAGGCTAACCTACTAGGTCAAGGAGGCATGGTGCCGCGAGCGGAGATCACGCAGAGCACGGAGACGACCGGCGGGCCGACGGCGGCGGAGCGGGCGCGGACGCTCGCCTACGGCATCGCCGACGGCGTCCTGGTCGCGCCGGGCGTCCCGTACGCGCCCGTCCCGGCGCACTCGACCGACCGGGACGGCAGGCCGCTGCTGCTCGTCCAGACCGCCTCGCCGATCGCCGCCGCGCTCGCCGCCGAGCCGGACATGCCCGCCACGCTGCGGATCTCCGACGTCGCCCCCGTCACGCTGGCCGACCGGGTCCGCGGGCGGGCCTGGCTGCACGGCTGGCTCACCGAGATCCCCGCCGCGGAACTGCGCACCGCCGCGCTCCGGCTCTCCCGCGCCCACCCGCGTCCCGAGCTGCTCGACCTCGGCGACGAGCGGACCGGCCTCGGACAGGTCGGACACGGGCTCGCCGGACACGGGCTCGCCGGACACGGGGGCGGACGCGAGTGGACGATCCTGGCGCTGGAGGTCGCGCAGGTCGAGGTCGACGACGCGTGGGGGAGCGCCACCCTGGAGCCGGAGGAGTACGCGGACGCCGCGCCCGACCCGTTCGTCGCCGTCGAGGCCGGTATCCTCACGCACCTGGACTCCGCCCACCGGGACGAGCTGACGAGGCTGCTGCCCGAGTCCGTCCCGCCCGGGCCCGTCCGGCCGCTGTCGCTCGACCGGCACGGAATGTGGCTGCGCTGCACCGCGCCGGAGCCCGGCGGGCCCCCGTCGTACGATCTGCGGCTCTCGTTCGCCGAGCCTGTCAGTGATCTCCACGGCCTGCGCCACGTGTACCGGCGCCTGTTCGCCCGCGCCACTCCGTAGAGACCCGTAGTACGGGCCGTCGCGCCCCCGGACGTACGTATCGGTTTTGGCGGTGATCTCCCGGATGGTGCGCGGGGGCCTCGCCGGGTGATGCTCGGGTCTCCGGCCGAGGGACGCCGAGCGTCACCCGACCGGACGGCCCCGATCACCGGTTCGCCCTCGCGGGGTGGGCGGGCCGGTGACGGGAGACCGTGCCGGGGCGCCGGGGGCCGCCGGCGCCCCCGGCCGGGCCGGTGGTCCGGCGCCGCGGAGCATGCCGGGGGCGTGGTCCGGGCCACTGGTGACAATTGGCCGTTCCGCCGTCCCGGCCCGCGCCGCAGGCTGGAGACATGACCGGACACCATCCGCAGACCCGCGCCGTCCACCCGCCCGTGATCTCCCCGGTGGGCAGCCGCCCGCTCGGCGTGCCGATCTACCAGGGCCACCTGTTCGCCTTCGACAGCGCCGACGCCCTGGCCACCGCCTTCCAGGGTCCGGACGAGGCGTTCTTCTACGGGCGGATGGGCAACCCCACCGTCCGCTCCCTCGAACACGCCGTCGCCGAACTCGAGGGCGGGACCGGAGCCCTTGCCACCGCGTCCGGCATGGGCGCGATCAGCGCCGTCCTGCTGGCCCTCCTGCGCAGCGGCGACCACGTCATCGCGCAGACCGCCCTCTACGGCGGCACGTACGCGCTCTTCCAGGACCTCGCCGAGCGGTGGGGGGTCGAGGTCACCTACATTCCCGGTGACGACCCGGCAGAGGTGCAGGAGGCGCTGCGCCCGTCCACCCGGCTCCTCTACCTGGAGACGATCGCCAACCCCACCACGCATGTGACGGACCTGCCCGCGTTCACCGCGGCCGTCCGCGGGACGGACGTGCTGACCGTCGTCGACAACACCTTCGCCCCGATCCTCTGTAGGCCCGTCGACCACGGCGTCGACGTCGTCGTCCACTCGACGACGAAGTACCTCAGCGGGCACGGGGACGTCGTCGGCGGCATCGCCGTCTTCGCCGATCCGGCAACGCACCAGCGCGTCTGGAAGCACTTCCTCGAACTGGGGCCCGTCGCCGACCCGTTCGCCGCGTGGCTGACCGTGCGGGGACTCGCCACGATGCCGATGCGCGTGGCCCGCCAGAGCGCGTCCACGCTCGACATCGCGGGGCGTCTCGCCGCGCACCCGTCGGTCTCCCGCGTCCACTACCCAGGGCTGAGCGACCATCCGCAGCACGAGGTGGCGCGCCGCCTGCTGCCGGACGGGGCGGGCGGCGTCCTCGCGTTCGAACTGACCGGCGGACGCGACGCGGGCGGCGCCTTCTCCGAGGCCGTCCGGCTCATCGGGCTCGGCCCGTCCCTCGGCGCCGTCGCGTCGCTGGTGATGCACCCGGCGAGCACGTCCCACCGGCAGATGGACGCCGCGTCCCTCGCCGCCGCCGGGATCGGCGAGGGAACCGTGCGCCTGTCCATCGGCCTGGAAGACCCGGACGACCTATGGGCCGACATCGAGCAGGCCCTGGCCAAGGCCGGTTAGAGGTAGAAGCCGGTCGCGGAGGTGGGGGCGTTCTCGCTGTCGGGACGCTTCTCGCCCTTGCGGAGCGCGACGAGCTCGGCGAGCGTCGCGCCGTCCGCGCCGATCTCGTCGGGCGCCGCGTCCGTGCCGTCCAGCCACGACACGGCCTCGGCCTTGGTGAGCCGGCCCACCTCGATCTGCGCGAGGCACCGGCCGGGGCGGACGACCGCCGGGTGCAGCATGGCGAGGTCCTCGTTGGTGGTGATGGCGACCAGTACGTCCCGGCCCTGCCCGAGCATCCCGTCGGTGAGGTTGAGCAGCCGCGACAGGCCCTGGCCCGTCGACTGCTTGGCCTCGCCGCGGATCAGCTCGTCGCAGTCCTCGAGGATGAGCAGCCGCCAGCGGCGGTTCTCGTCCTCGTCGTCCCCGACCGCCACCTCCATCAGATAGGAGGGCGTGCCGAACAGCGCCTCCGGGTCGAGCACGCAGTCGGACTGGCACCAGCCGTTCCAGGCGCGGGCGAGGGCGCGCAGCGCCGTGGTCTTGCCGGTGCCGGGCGGGCCGTGCAGGAGCAGCAGCCGCCCCGACACCTCCTCGCGGGTGAGGCCCATCACGTCGTCGAGGGCCTCGGCGACCGGCGCGGTGTAGTTGCGCCGGATGTCGTCCCAGGTGTCGGCGGTGATGGCGCGCTCGTTGCGGACCGGGCCGCGCGACCCCATGTGCCAGAAGCCCATCTCGACGCTGGTCTCGTCGACCTTCGGCGGGTCGGTCGCGTCCTTCACCGACTCCGCGAAGACGGACTCGGCCAGTTCCTCGGTGACCGCCGACACCGCGATGTACGCGGCGCCGCTCTTCCACCGGTTCATCAGCAGCGTCCAGCCGTCGCCCTCGGCCAGCACCGCCTCCTGGCCCTTCTCGTGCGCGACCCGCACGAGCCGGGCGCCCTCCGGGCGCAGCGGCGCCTCCGGGCGGACGTGCTCCAGCCGCTCCGAACGCGACCACGGCTGCTCGCCGGACGCGAACGGACGCAGCGACAGCACGTCCATCACGTCGATCGGCGAGTTGTTGTCGTTCAGGTTGAAGACCACGGGCAGCATCGACTCCGGCCCCGGATCGGTGACGTTCTCCCGGGGCTCGACGAGATGCAAGATCTCCTGCGTCCTCTCCTGCGACATGGTCATGCCATTGATGATCAGGGCAGGCGGTGGAGTGCGTCCACCGAATTAGCCGGACGCGGCGTCCGCGTCAGGAGCCCTCCTGGGCCTCGCGCTTCGCCTTGCGGGCCTCGGCCTCTTCGAGGTCGAGCTTCTCGGCCTCCTCCGGCGTCGGCGCCGTCCCGCCGAGGTAGGCGGGCTGCCACCACGTCTCGTCCGACTTCGGGACGTCGGGGTACTCGCGCTGCGCCTTCTCCAGCAGTTCCGACATCCGGGCGTGCAGGTCGCGGGTGACCTGGTCGTAGTCGTCGCCGCGCTTGGGGTACATCGGCTCGCCGACCAGGATCGTCACCGGGACGTTCCGCTGCAGCAGCCGCCGCTTGCGGCCTTTGGTCCACAGCCGCTGCGGGCCCCAGATCGCGACCGGGATCAGCGGCACCTTGCCCGCGACCGCCATCCGCACCGCGCCGCTCTTGATCTCCTTCACGGTGAACGAGCGGCTGATCGTCGCCTCGGCGAACACCCCGACGATCTCCCCGGACTTCAGCGCCTTCAGCGCCGCCGCGTACGACGAGGCGCCGGCGTTCCGGTCCACCGGGATGTGGTGCATGCCGCGCATCAGCGGCCCGCCGACCCGGTTGTCGAAGATCTCCTTCTTGGCCATGAACCGCACCAGCCGCTTCGCCGGATGCGCGGCCAGGCCGGCGAAGATGAAGTCGAGGTAGCTGACGTGGTTGCTGACGAGCACCGCCCCCCCGGTGCTGGGGATCTGGTCCGTTCCCTCCAGACGGATCTTGATTTTCAAGGTCTTGAAGACCCCGAGAGCCGTCTTGATCACCGGCGGGTACACGATTTCGGCCATGGGAGCACCGTACTTGAGCAGCTCATGATCAGCGAGTGTGCGCGGGGATCGCGATCAGACTTCCAATGCGCGGACCCCCGGCTTCAGCCGTGGGGGTGAGCCCTTCTCTCGTAGTCTCGGCATTCACCGGCTGGTGAAGGCCGTCAAGGGCCGCTCGTCCCGCGTGCTTCGTCAGGAGTATCCGGCGCTGAAGTCGCGCCTTCCGACGCTGTGGACCAACAGCTACTTCGTGGCCACCGTGGGCGGCGCGCCGCTGGACGTGGTGAAGACCTACGTCGAGAACCAGAAGAACCGCTGAGAGGGAGCGGGGACCATGCTGACCGGCCGTAGGTACCGAGCCTACCTGGACGCCGGGCAGGCCGAGTACGCCGAGTCCATCGGCGCAGCGTGCCGGTCGGTGTGGAACACCGCCCTGGAACAGCGGCGGGCCTACCGGCGGCGTGGGGCGTGGATGAACTACGTCCCGCAGGCCAGGGAACTGGCCGAAGCCAAGAAGGAACACGCCTGGCTCACCGACGTTCCAGGTCACTGCCTCCAGCAGACTCTCATGGACCTCGACAAGGCATGCCGCACGCACGGGACGTGGAGGGTGCGCTGGCGCTCCAAGTCCCGCTGGGCCCCCAGCTTCCGGTTCCCCGAGGGCGGCAAGATCCGGGTGGAACGCCTGGGCCGTAAGTGGGGGCGTGCGAAGCTGCCGAAGATCGGCTGGGTGCGGTTCCGCTGGTCCCGGCCGCTCGGCGGCGAGATCAAGTCGGCGACCATGAGCCGCAAGGGTTCCCAGTGGCACATCTCCTTTCTCGTCGACGACCAGGCCGCAACACCCGAAAAGCACGCCCTGCCGGGCACGGCGGTCGGCATCGACCGAGGCGTCAAGGTCGCGGCGACCACCAGCGACGGCGACTTTCACGACCGGGCCTTCGTCACCGCCGGGGAAGCCGCGCGGTATCGGCGGTTGCAGCAGCAGCTCTCCCGCACCAGGAAGGGAAGCCGCAACCGCGCCAGAGTTCGCGCCCGCATGAACCAGATCATGGGCCGGGTCGCCGACCGCCGCATCGACTTCTGCGCTTACCTGGCCAACCGGCTCACCGCCCGCAACGCCGTGGTCGTCCTCGAAGACCTCAAGACCAAGAACATGACGGCCTGCGCCGGCGGCACTCTCGCCGAGCCGGGTAAGCAGGTCGCGCAGAAGCGGGGCCTGAATCGGGCCATCCTCGGCAAGGGATGGCACCGCCTGGAACTCGCTCTCTCCAACGCGGCCCGGTACACCGGCACGGCCGTGGTGAAGGTCAATCCCGCCTACACCTCGCGGCGCTGCCACGCCTGTGGGTTGGTCACCGAAGGCAACCGTGAGAGCCAAGCGGTCTTCGTGTGCAAGAACCCCGGATGCGGCCACGCAGACCACGCGGATGTGAACGCGGCACGCAACATCCTCAGCGCCGCAGGGCATGCGGTGCCGGCCTGTGGAGACCTCGCCGTTGGGCGGTCGGTGAAGCAGGAACCAGCGGCCCCGCGAGGGGTACCGCACCAACCGGCCATCGAGCCGGTTGGAATCCCCCGGCTTTAGCCGTGGGGAGGAAGTCAAGGATCACACAACGGGCCCGAACTCTGAGAAGGTGGGGTTGTGACGTGATCCGCTGATGGGTGAAAGGGGATGAGCATGGAACCGTTGGACGCGGCGGCGGACGTGCACGCGCTCATCCGCGACGTGCTGCCCGCCCTGGCGCCCAGCGCCTGGTTCGACTCCGGTACCTCCGAGGTGGTGCTGCCCGTGGGCCGGTCGGAGGCGCGGGCCTCCAGCTGGACCGTACTGGAGCGCTGTGCCCGCGAGCCGCGGTCCGCGTGGCCGCGGGTGGTGGACGACTGGGTCCGCGAGGTCACCGACCGCGCGTTCCTCGCGGTCGGCGAGATGGAGCTGTTCGGCGACGTCCGGGAGCTGCTGCGACTGCGCATAGTGCCCAAGCTCGCGCCCCGCGATCGTGAGGGCCTCGTCGTCGTCCCCGCGGGAGACCACTTCGACGCGATGGTGATGATCGAGCACCCCCGCTACGGCGGCCCGCTCACCAAGGCCCGCGCCGGGCTCCTCGGCCTGCACAAGCTCGGCTACGTGATGACGAACACCCATGACCGCGAGCTGGCCGACGTCGCCGTCCGCACCCAGCCGCTGCTGCCGGGCCGCAACGTCCGCGTCGTCACCAAGCCGGGCAGCCGCTACGTGTCGGCGCTGCTCAGCGAGGTCGACCAGTTCCTCCCCGGACCGAACGAGCACGGCGCCCTCGTCGGCGTCCCGTGCCACAGCACGCTGCTGCTGTACCCGATCACCTCCACGGCCGTCCGCGAGGTCCTCCCCGTGTTCGCCGACGTCGTCCGGGAGATGCACGCCGACGCCGACGACCCCTGCGCCCCGGGCGTCTACTGGAGTCACGGCGAACGCCGCCTGACCCCGCTCTCGGGGTCCCCCGAGAGCTACGGCGAGTTCGCCACCCTCCTGCACCGCCTCCCCGACGAGTGACCACGCCCCGCCGGGCGAGTGACCACGCCCCGCCGGGCCGGAGGAGTTACGGTAGCTTCCAATCGACTGAGGGCGCGCCCTGCTGTTCCAGGAGCTGGTTGGCGCGGCTGAAGGGGCGCGAGCCGAAGAAGCCGCGGTCGGCGGAGTAGGGGCTCGGGTGCGGCGACTCGATGCACGGGACGCCGCCGAGCATCGGCTTGAGGTTGCGGGCGTCGCGGCCCCACAGGACGGCGACGAGCGGGCGGCCGCGGGCGGCGAGGGCTCGGATGGCCTGCTCGGTGACCTCCTCCCAGCCCTTGTCGCGATGCGAGCCCGGCTTGCCCGGCATGACGGTCAGCGACCGGTTGAGGAGGCAGACGCCCTGCTCGGTCCACGGGGTGAGGTCGCCGGTGGACGGCTCGGGATGGCCGAGGTCGTCGCAGTATTCGCGGAAGATGTTGACCAGGCTGGCGGGCAGCGGCCGGACGTCGGGGGCGACGGAGAAGCTGAGGCCGACGGGGTGCCCGGGAGTCGGGTAGGGGTCCTGGCCGACGATGAGGACGCGCACGTCGTCGAACGGCTGGGTGAAGGCGCGCAGGATGTGGTTCCCGGCGGGCAGGTAGCGGCGTCCGGCGGCGACCTCGGCGCGCAGCCAGTCGCCCGCGGCGGCGATCGTGCCGGCGACGGGTTGCAGCGCGGTGGCCCAGCCCGCTTCGACGATCTCCGGGAGTGGTCGTGCCGTCATGGGGCACCACCCTAGTGCGATGATCATGCCGCCGACTGGTTGATCAGGCATGTGAAGTTTTCTGACCGCATTAGGCCGGAAGAAGGCAAAATCTTTACAGGGTCACGTGAAACCGGCAGATGAACCCGGTGAAACGTCCTGTTAAGTGCTGGTTACTTCCTATCGGCCTGCGTTGACCTGCGCCCCCCGGACGGCATAACTCCTTGGAGGCAGGGCAGGTGCAGGACGAGCCGACGGGACGAGAGCATGAGCCAGCTGAGCACCGTGGACGCCACCTTCCTCCACGCCGAGACCGGTACCACCCATGCCCATATCGCCGGGCTGGGCATCGTCGACGCGGGCACGTGCCCCGGCGGCCGGCTCACCGTCCCGCTCGTCGCCGAACTGGTCCGCGGCCGCGCGCACCTGGCCGCGCGCCCGCTGCGGCAGCGGCTCGTGCAGGTGCCGCTCGGCCTCGACCACCCCTACTGGGAGGACGACCCGGACTTCGAGCCCGAACGGCACATCACCGAGATCGGGCTCCCGTCGCCCGGGACCGACCGCCAGCTCGCCGACATCGTCGCGATGCTCCACGAACAGCCCCTCGACCGCTCCCGCCCGCTCTGGGAGATGGTCCTCATCCAGGGCCTGCTGGGCGGCCGGACCGCCGTCTACGTCAAGGTGCACCACGCGGCCATCGACGGAGTGATGGCCGCCGAGACGCTCGCCGCGCTGCTGGACCTGTCGCCCGAGCCCCG
Organism: Spirillospora sp. NPDC048819; assembly: GCF_040650055.1. NCBI lineage: Bacteria > Bacillati > Actinomycetota > Actinomycetes > Streptosporangiales > Thermomonosporaceae > Spirillospora > Spirillospora sp. NPDC048819. The sequence goes on from NZ_JBEZGN010000037.1 coordinate 30,667, forward strand.
CGACCTGCCCGCCGACGAGACCGCCCCCGCCCGCGCGCCCGGCACGGCCGGCATGCTCGGCACCGGGCTGCTGAGGGCCGCGCTGCATCCCGTCCGCAGCGCCCTGTCGGTCGCGCGCACCGCCCCGTACCTCGACGAGATCCCCGGCCTCGCGTCCATCCCGGGAGTCGGGCTGATGTCGTCGGCCGTGCAGGGTGCGCTGCGCCGCCCCGGGACGCCGAGGACGCCGCGCAAGAGCGCCCCGCCGACGCCGTTCAACCGGCCGATCGGCCGCCGCCGCTCCGTCGCCTGCGGCGAACTGCCCCTGGACGAGATCAAGCAGATCAGGCGGGGTCTCGGCGGCAGCGTCAACGACGTCGTCATGGCGCTGTGCGCGACGGCGCTGCGCAAGTGGCTGGACAAGCGCGGCGACCTGCCGGACCGCCCGCTCGTCGCCGCCGTCCCGGTGTCCCTGCGCCGCCGCGGCGCCGCAGCCGAACCGGGCAACCAGGTCTCGATCATGACGACGACGCTCGCCACGCACATCCCCGACCCCGCCGACCGGTACACCGCCGTCCGGCGCGACATGGACGTCGCCAAGCGGCGGTTCGTCGGCTCGTCCGGCAGCTGGGTGCGGGAGATGAGCGGCATCCTCCCCGCGCCCATCGCCGGCGCCGTCACCCGGTTCGCGCTGCAGGCCGCGCCGGCGATCTCGCTGCGCCCGGTCAACCTGCTCATCTCCAACGTGCCGGGCCCGCAGTTCCCGCTGTACCTGTGCGGCGCGAAGGTGCTCGGCTACTATCCGATCTCCGTCGTCTCCGACGTCAGCGGCGGCCTGAACATCACCGTCTTCTCCTACGACGGCAGGGTGGACGTCGGCATCGTCGCCTGCCGCGACCTGATCCCCGACCCGTCGGAGATCGTCGACCACCTGGTGGACGCGCTCGACGAGCTGAAGGACCTCAGCCGCGAGGCGCTCGGCGAAGACTGAGCGCCCGCCGGTGCCGCCACGCCAGGCGCAGCGCGGCGTCACCGGCCGGCTGCATCGGCTGCGGGACCGTCCCGTCGAACGGCGCCATCGACACCTCGCCCTCGTCGTTGACCGCCACAAGCCCGCCGAAGAGGTCGCCGAACGCCTCGCCGTCGACGACGACGACGGTGAGGAGGTCGAGCGCGAACGTCAGCGGATCGACGCCGAGCCCCAGGAAGTACGCGCGGAGGCGCCCCCGTTCGCGGGCGGCGGTCATCGCCCGGTGGAACGGCCATTCCTCCTGGACGAAACCGTCCCCGTAGTCCTCGCCCATTCCGAGCAGCTCTTCGGCGTACTCGCGGACCATGCACCGCCACAGGTCGGGCGGCTCGCCGCCGAGCGGCTGGAAGACCCCGACCGGCATCACGTGGTGGAGACCGCCGGCGTGCGCGACCTTCGCCGGGTCCCGCCGGTGCAGGACGTACGACCCGGTGGTCGTGAGGGTCACCGTCGTGATCGCCGCCAGCGCGGCCCGGCGGGTCAGGTCGCACGGGTCGCCGACCCGGCCGCGCAGCGGCAGCCCGTCCACCCCGGCGGCCAATTCGTGCGCGGCGGACTCGCCCACGTTCACGCCGTCGAAGTACCGGGCGGGACCGAACCGGAGCACCGGCGGGGCGGCGGCGAGGAGGCGGTGGCTCGGGCGGTCCTCGAAGACCTTGGGCGGCGCGAGGGCGGCCATGGCCTCCGCGTACGTGCGGTGGCCCGGAGGCAGACCGTCAGGCGGGTCCGCGACGGCGGGCGGGACGGGCTGCGCGTCCCACTCCAGCCGCACCGACTCCAGCGGAACCGGCGCGGCCGGAATCCACTCCTCGCGGCACAGCAGCGGCGTCCCCGCGACGCGCGGCGCGTCCGGGTACAGGCCGCTCGCGGTCTCGCCGAGCGGGCCGCGGGCGGCGTTCAGCGCCGCCCGCCCGTCCCGCCACCGCCGCTCGCCTGCCCGCACGCCGCCACCCTAGGCGGCGAGCTTCTGCGCGATCTCCTCTTCGATCAGATCGAAGTTGATCATCGCGGCGGCCATCGACCCGGCCGAGGCGGCGATGATCACCTGGGCCATCGGGTTGACGACGTTGCCCGCCGCCCACACGCCGGGGACGCTGGTCCGCCCGGTCGCGTCGACCTTCACGAAACCGTCGTCGCCGATCTCGCAGCCGAGGTCGGTCAGCGGGCCGGCCTTCGCGACGAACGTCGGGGCGACGAACACTGCGTCGCAGCCGAGCGTGGAACCGTCCGGCAGTTCGATACCGGTGACGCGGTCGTTCTCGACGACGACGCGCTGTGCCTCGCCTTCCACGACACGGATGCCGCGCACGTCCAGGCGGGCGGCGTCCTCGCCTTCGGGGGCCTTCGGCGTAAGGAACGTCACGTCCGGCGACCACTGGCTCAGCAGCGTCACCTGATGCACGGACTGCGGGGAGGTGGCCAGCACGACGATCCTCTTGTCGCGCACCTCCCAGCCGTGGCAGTACGGGCACATCTGCACCTCGCGGCCCCACCGCTCCCGGAGACCGGGGACGTCCGGCAGGACGTCGGTCACGCCCGTGGTGACGAGCAGTTGCCGGCCCCTGAGCCGGGTGCCGTCGTCCAGGGTGACGACGAAGCCCTCGGCGGCGTGCTCGACCCTCCCGTCGATGATCTCGCCGCCGTACCCGCGCACCTCGGTGCGGCCGATCTCCAGCAGATCCCCGGGCGGCATCCCGTCGCGGGTGAAGAACCCGTGCATGTGCCCGGCGGTCGCGTTGCGCGGCTCGCCCGCGTCCACCACGGTGACGCTGCGGCGGGCGCGCGACAGCACGAGGGCGGCGCTGAGCCCGGCCGGGCCGCCGCCGATGATCAGTACGTCTCGTTCAGCTGTTTCCGTCATACCTGGAGGATGCGCGACGGCCCGCGAACTTGACAAATGCCTTTGCCGATCCTGCAATAAGCGCATGGAGACGACGGAGGACGTCCTGGCCGAGGTGGGGCCGAGGCTCAGGAGGCTGCGGCAGGAGAGGAACGTCACGCTGACCGCGCTCGCCGAGGCGACCGGCATCTCGGTGAGCACGCTGTCGCGGCTGGAGTCGGGCAAGCGGCGGCCGAGCCTCGAGCTGCTGCTCCCGCTCGCGCAGGCCCACCACGTACCGCTGGACGAGCTGGTCGGCGCCCCGGAGGTCGGCGACCCGCGGATCAGGCCCCGCCCGCGCCGGATGCACGGGATGACCGTGCTGCCGCTGACCAGGCGTCCCGGCGGCGTCCAGGCGTACAAGATGATCATCCCGGAGCGGACGCCGCCGCCCGAGCCGAAGACCCACGAGGGCTACGAGTGGCTGTACGTCCTGAACGGGCGGCTGCGGCTCTTCCTCGCCGGCCGCGATCTGGTGCTGGAGACGGGGGAGGCCGCCGAGTTCGACACCCGGCTGCCGCACTGGTTCGGCGGCGCCGGCGGGACCGTCGAGGTGCTCAGCCTGTTCGGCCCGCAGGGGGAGCGGCTGCACCTGCGTGCCCGGCCACGCCGAACGTGACATAAATTGGCTATCCGTGCAGACCGCCCAAAACCCCCTGGATTCCCCCGAGAAGCCGAAGGCCGCCCCCATCGCCTGGGTGCTGTGGGGCATCGGCGTCCTCGCCTACTCCGTGGCGGTCCTGCACCGGACGTCCTTCGGCGTCGTCGGCCTGGACGCCGTCCACCGCTTCGACGCCTCCGCCGGCATCCTCGCGTCCTTCACCGTCCTGCAGCTGCTCGTCTACGCCAGCATGCAGATCCCCGTCGGGCTCATGCTCGACCGCATCGGCCCGCGCCGGATGGTCGCGGGCGGCGCGCTGCTCATGGCCGCCGGGCAGGCGCTCATGGCCGTCTCCACCGACATCGGCACCGCCATCGCCGCCCGCGTGATGGTCGGCGCGGGCGACGCCATGACGTTCATCAGCGTCCTCGGCATCGTCGTGACCTGGTTCCCCGGCCGGTACGTCCCCGTCGTCACGCAGTTCACCGGGCAGATCGGCCAGCTCGGGCAGATCCTCAGCGCGATCCCGCTCGTCGCGCTGCTGCACGGGCCCGGCTGGGGCACCGCGTTCGGATCCGCCGCCGCCCTCGGCGTCCTCATCGCCGTCCTCGCCTTCGCCACCCTCCGGAACGGTCCGGCCCGCGCCGACGTGCCGACCCTGCGCGAGACCGGCGCCAACCTGGCCGGGGCCTGGCGCCACCCCGGCACACGCCTCGGCCTCTGGACGCACTTCGTCACCCAGTTCAGCTCCCACACCTTCGCGCTGATGTGGGGCTACCCGTACCTGGTGTCCGGCCAGGGCATGAGCCCCGCCGCCGCCTCCGCGCTGCTGACGATGTTCGTGCTGGTCGGCGTCGTGGCCGGGCCCTTCATCGGGCGCCTGGTCAGCCGCTATCCGCTGCGCCGCTCCTGGCTCGTCCTCGGGATCGTCGGGCTCAACGTGGCGGCCTGGGCGGCCGTCCTCGCCTGGCCGCCGCCCGCCCCGTCCTGGCTGCTGGTGATCCTCGTCCTGTGCGTCGCGCTCGGCGGCCCCGGCTCGATGATCGGCTTCGACTACGCCCGGACGTTCAACCCGCCCGGACGGCAGGGCACCGCCACCGGCATCGTCAACGTCGGCGGCTTCTTCGCCTCCCTGGTCACGATCCTGCTGATCGGCCTCGTCCTGGACGTCATGTCACCGCACGGCGAGTTCACGCCCGAGGCCTTCCGGGCCGCGTGGACCGTCCAGGCCGGCATCTGGGCGATCGGCATCGCGGGCGTCCTGCGAACCCGCACCCTGGCCCGCCGCCATGCCGGCCTGACCGGCCGCCGTTGATCAGACGCGCAGCTCCAGCGTGCAGCACTTGGGCCCGCCGCCCGCCTTCCGCAGCTCCGACAGATCCACCGGAACGGGCTCGAACCCGCGGTCGCGAAGCGTCTCGATCAGCTCCACCGCCTCCGCGTTGATCACCACGTTCCGCCCGTCGCACACGGCGTTGAGGCCGAGCACCGCCGCGTCCCGCTCACCCGCGAGGATCGCGTCCGGGAACAGCCGCTCCAGCACCGCCCGGCTTCCGGGCGAGAACGCCCCCGGGAAGTAGGCCACGTTCCCGCCTCCGAGGGGGAACAGCGCCGTGTCCAGGTGGTAGAACCGCGGATCGACGAGCCGGAGCGTCACGACGGGCCGGCCGAGGAACTCCTGCGCCTCCTGATGGGCCGCGATCTCCGTCCGGAACCCCGTCCCGGCCAGGATCACGTGGTCCAGCGTGAGGAAGTCGCCCTCACCCTCGTTCGTGTGCTGCGCCTCCAGCACGTCGGCGAACCCGTTCTCCTTCAGCCACCCGGCGTACGCGGGCCCCTCCGCGTGCCGCTCCGGATGCGTGAACCGCGCCCCGTACACACGCCCGCCGACCACCAGCGCCCCGTTCGCCGCGAACACCATGTCGGGCAGCCCCTCGATCGGCTCGATGAGACTCACCTCGTGCCCGAGCGCCAGATACGCCGCCCGCAGCGCCTCCCACTGCTCCACGGCCTTCCCGGCGTCGGCGCCGCGCGCCGGGTCCATCCACGGGTTGATCGCGTACGTGACGGCGAAGTGCTCCGGACGGCACATCAGATAGTGCCTCCGCAGCGCGGTCCGCTCAGAAACGGTGCTGCTCGGCTCCATTGCCGGCATGACGCTCATGCATGTCTCCAGGGAACGTCCGAAGGGATCGACTCATCGGAAGCCTAGGAACAATCCGCCCACGATCCAATGCGCCAACCTTGCGATGACCAGGCACTTCGTTGCGTGTTCGCCCCCAACACCAGCCATTCATTGCGCGCCTCCGGTCGTACGCCGCCCGGCGTCCGCCAAGGCCCTGCCGACCCAAGGCCCGAGCAGCACCCGCACTCCCTCCGCCGCCCTCACGGGATCGGCGCACGGCCCCAGAAGCACCCCTGCCGACGACCGAAACCACGCCGCCCGGCCACCTTCGGCGTCCGGGACGAGGACCACGGCGACGCTCTCGCCCACCACCGGCACCCGACCGTCCACGACCCGCAACAGCGGCAGGCCGTCAGTCACGCGCAGCGTGCACGTCCAGCCGTCGTCCGCGAGGACGCTCGCCAGCCGCCTCAACCGCGCTTCCGCAGCAAGCCCCGTCACCGAGACGTGCTCCTGGACAGGACGCGCTTGAAGCCCGCCCCCTCGGACGCCGGTTCCTGCACCTCCAAGACCTGCGTCCACCACACGGTCTTGCCGCCCCCGGCCCCGGGGTGCCAGCCCCACCGGTCAGCGCACCCGGCGACCACAGCCATGCCCCGGTGCCCCTCGTCGGTGTCTGACGCCGCCACGAGCCGAGGAAACCCCGGCTCCGGATCGGTCACGTCCACCCGGAGCCGCCCGTCCATCACCCGGACCCGAACCCACACCACCCCGCCGGCCCGCAGTTCGGCCCGCACATGCCGGACGGCGTTGGTGACGACCTCGGACGTCAGCAGCATCGCGACATCGATGTCGGCCTCCTTGACGCCCCACCCGGCCAGCGCCTCCCGCACAGCCCGCCGAGCGTCCCCCGGCGCCCGCTCGTCCAACCTCCACACATACGTCCGCGCGCCCTGACGCGCGCGCGTGATGCCGCCCCGCCTCAGCGTGGTGTTCCGGTGTTCGTCCATGGTCGCCCTCTCGTCTTCTCGGACGCGGGACGTGCAGTCCCGCTTTACTCAGTGAAACCGTGCGCACACGGACCGAGAAAGGCGACAATGAAGGCGTTGGAGGGACACAAGTCCGCCCCGCCTCCCCGGTCGAAGGGTGCCCATCCCATGACTGATCAGCCACGTCCCCATTGGGCTGCACGTCTTGAAGCCGAACGCCGTGCCCGCGGATGGGGTCCGTTCAAGGCGGCCCGCCGTCTCTACGCGGCCGCCGGCATCGACCACCCCGACCTGAGCCAGGTCAAGAACCTCTCCCGGCAGATCAACCGCCACGAGAAAGGAGAGGTCTTCCCTGCCGACTGGGGCTCCGCCTACGCCACCGCGTTCGGAATGGAGGAAAAGGACCTCTTCGGGCAGGGATCGACCGATCACCCGATGGGTACCGTAGACCCAAGCCCTATTCCCGACGATGGGGACGACGACGTGAAACGCCGCGCCGCACTCCAACTGCTCGCAGCCCTCGGCGCCGGAACGGCCGTCCCGCCGGGAACCCTGGAAGAAATCCTCTCCAGCATCGACCGCGCGACCGGCCAGACCGCCGATCTGGCCGAATGGGAGCGTGCCGTCCATGAGTACGGCCAAAAGATCATGGTTCGGCCGACCGGGGCGCTAATCGGCGATTTGACGGCCGACATCATCGCCGTGGGACAACTGCTCGAACAAGTTCGTGCCCCGCAGGAGCAGGCCGGACTACTCCGCGTCAGCGCGGGACTGTCAGGCCTCTTGGCGATCGAGTTGGGCGATGCCGGTGAAGAACGTTCCGCCCGGATAACGTGGGTCGCCGCCCGCCGCGCCGCCGACGCGTCTGGCGATCGTGACCTGCAAGTATGGACGCGCGGCAGAGCGGCGCAGGACGCGTTCTGGGCGCGACGGCCATGTCAGGTTGTCGACGCTCTGACGGATGAAGCCATTGCCATCGCTGGTGGCGTGCCGTCTGCCGGGTTGGCCCGCGCGCACGTTGCACGCGCATATGTCGCGGCAGACCGGGGTGACAAAGGCCAGGCCCGCGCCTCGCTGGACAACGTCAAGGGCACGCTCGACTACCTGCCGCACCGGACCGAGCAGACAGTCCTGGAATTCCGTGAGAGTCAGATGCGGTGGGCTGAGTCCTATGTGTTCAGCCAGCTGGGTGACAACCAGGTGGACGAGACGCTCGCGCAAGCTACGGCTCTCTACCCGCGAACCGCCCAGGGGCCGATTATGAACCTGAACGTGATGAGAGCGATGGCACTCGTGAAGGCCAGGGAGATCAACGCTGGCCTTCAAAGTGCTGTGGCCACCCTGCATAACCGACCGGAAGCCGTGACCGCCGGTACCAGGCACCTCGCGGGCCAGATGCTCTCCGCGCTCCCCGACCAGGCGCGGGCGCTTCCGGCGGCCCGGGAACTGCGCGTCCTCACGTCCGCCACCTGAATGACCGTGCGGAGCGCTCGTCAGCAGCCTAGGCGGGGAGCGTGAACGACAGGTTCGCGGCGGAGTGGTGGTGGATTCGCTGGCGGCCGTTGTGGATGCGCATGCGGAAGGACTCGGGGCCGGGACGATCCGCTTGCCGCCACGCTTCCCAGACGGTCTCAACGGCGTCCCACAGCCGTAGCGGACCGGCTTGCTGGACGCGCCACTCCCCGTCGTCCGGTGCGAGGGTGGCGGCGGAGCCAGATGTGACGTCTGTGACGTGCATGGCATCCCCGGCCGTCACGACTTGCGCGTTGGGGACGGCGAGCTGGGCGAGGAACCGTCCGAAGAAGCCCTCCTCCGTCGCCTCGTCGAGGCGTTCCGGGCTATGCCGGACGGGACGGGCCTCAGCATCGCGTGTGAGAGCCGCCCAATGCGCAGGGTTTCCTGGTTCCGGACGTTCCTGAACACGCGCAGCCATGAAGGAGATGGTGCCGGGCAACAGCGGGCCTTCGGCAGTGCCATCGCCGTGGACGGTCAGCCGCACACGCGCGTACCCGTACAACCAGCCGGACAGGGTGGTGAGTATCTTGCCGCCGGGTCGCGTCTGGGCCAGCCAAGCATGCGGGACGGTGCGCACAGAACAGGCCGCGACGATCCGGTCGTACGAGGCGCACGGCCAGTACCCGTACAGCCCGTCGGCCACCGCGAGGTCAGGCGCGTAACCGCATCCGTAGAGAGCGGAAGCAGCCTGGCTCAGGCGGTGACCGTCGACTTCCACGGACGTGAGGTTGCCGCTGTCTCCGAGCCTCTCGCAGGCGAGGGCGGTCGAATAGCCGGTGCCGGTCCCGATCTCCAGAACGTCCTGGCCGTCCTCAAGCTCCGCATCGGCCCACATGCGTAGGACCAGGGATGGCAGCGTGGAGGACGAGGAAGGGGCGCCACCGACCCGAGGAACGGGCCGGCCCCAGTCGGGCTCGTCGCCATCGAACTGAGTGATCAGCGTGGTGTCGGTGTAGACCGCCTTGAGACAGCGTTCCCGGTCGATGGCCTCGGTGACCGGTTCCCAGACGGTCAGCGCGTCATCGGACCGCTTGCCGGAGTCGGCGTAGAAACCCGGAACGAATCGGTGCCGGGGGACGGACTCCACTGCGCGCCGCCACGCCGGGTCGTCCACCACTAGTTTCTCGGCAAGCTCGGCCCGCAGCCGCTCGGCGTCTGGGAGCGGAATCGACATGGTCTCATCTTCTCTCAAGGAGAGCGGCGAAGGCGTCCGCGATGCTGTCGGACTCGGGCAGGAAGCCCCATTGTCCATTGGGGTTGCATTCGATGAAGGTCAGCTCTTCTGTAGTGGCGTCGACGGCGAAGTCGAAGCACCCGAATTCCAAGCCGAACCGGTCGAGGTAGGCGCAGAGCCGCGTCACGAACTGCTCGGGCAGGACGATCGGGTGTACTCCAGCCGGTCCCAGTCACCGGACCGCCAATCCAGGAGCGGAGCCGGTGTTCGGATACGGAAGGCGAACACGCCGCGGCCGACCACGGTGACCCGCACATCAGCGGTCTTCTCGACCTCCGCCTGGAACAGATGCGCGGTAACGGACACGCTCTCGTCCAACTCGGCGGCCCTGACCCGCTGAGTCCAGATCACCCCCGTCTCTCCGTCCGAGGGCGGTACTCCTCGAAATGACTTGTAGACGACGGTGCCGTACTCGTCCACGAAGCGCCGTGCCGCTGCCAAATCGTTCGTGATCAAGGTTGGCGGGATGGTGAAGCCCAGCTCTGCGGCGGCCCGAAGCTGGGACGGCTTGTACTCGGCGCGCGCGTTCGCCAGAGGAGCGTTCACATGCGGTACAGGGAGATCGTTGAGGAGACCGGCCAGCCCGTGGCGTGCCTCGGCGGTCGCGAAGGCGCGGATGCGTCTCTCCAGGTCGTCGAATCGCCAGACCCCTGGCCGCCGGTGATACACCGAACGCACGCGGTCGAGGTCGAGGTGGCGGGTCCCGGTGCGCAGCGGGCCGGCCCATCCGCCATCACCGCCCTCGATCCTGGCCGCGAAGGTGAGCCCGTCGCGGATATCGGCCGGATCGAGGCGGACCACGGGGATGTCGCGCCGGTTCAAGGCGGTGATGACGAGGTCCGCGGTCACGTCTTCCAGACTGGTGACGACCAGCACCGGTTCGTCCGTCATCCGTTTCAGTCCGACTCGTAGTCGGTGGTGGAATCATCCACGGCCTGATGAACCTGGGGACTGTTCCCGTCCCCGCCGCCGGACTTGGTGCTGGTGCTCGTCTGCCTGTTGGTTCCATGCTTGCCCATGTCGATCACTTGGCCCCGCTCGTCCAGGTAGCGGCCCGTCTGCGTGACCGGGTCCAGCGTCACCCGGTCATAGCGACGCGGTGCCTCCGGCAGCCGAGCGGTCATCCTCGTCCAGCCCCACGGGGTCCCCTGCGAGTTGCGAGTGTCGTCGCGCACTGCTGCTCCTTGATCAGGCACGTCGTTCGTAACCTATTGAAACCAGACGCCTACGCGCCGGTGAGGTGACAAGGGGGACGTGAAACGGACACGACTTCCTCGCCACGACGGCTTCAGGCATTTGGTGTGCGTCGCACAGGCAACCCAACTGCCCCAGGCAGGTCGCCTCGTCCAACTGGGTATGGATCGACCGATCAGCCGGTGGGTACAGTGAACGCGAGCCCTATTTCCTCCACCGTTTTCGGCGGGTGCGCGCCGGTGCGCCGGGCCTCGGTGTTGCCGACCGGACGGCCGGCGCGGGAGTGCTGCTCATGAGACCGGACGACACCCCCCACGGGTTCACCGGCGATGCCTATGTCGCCCGGCAGAGTTGGCGAGTCAATCTGCCGGTCCTGGTGGCCCTCGGTGCTGTGGACGTGTTCTTCCTCTATCGGACGATTCGGTATCCCGAGCCCGGCCTGGTCGCTCTGCTGGCGGTGTTCGGCGCGGTGACCGCACTTGCAGCCTTTTTCATCACGAGGTCGATACTTCGCAGGGAGGTGTCGTTCGCGGTGGACTCCGGTGGCGTCTACTTCGGTCCGACCCGCCGCAGTTCTCAAACAGCGCTGGTCCCCTGGTCGTGGATCGACTGCATCGTGACCTTCGATCTGATCGTCCGCCGGAGAGACGGCCAAAGGATGCGCCGCCGTTGCGTGGGGGTCGAGCTCAACGACACAGGCATCACCGAACGGATGGGCAGTCGGCCCAGGCCACCGGACGCGCCGCCGCCGACGGCGGCGGAGCAGAAGTTCTTTGAGGCGGCCCTGGCTCCCTGGCTTCCCCACGCGCTCGCCGAGCCGTCGCTGGTTTCGCGACCGATCGAGGGCTGGCGGCTGAACATGGAAAGCCTGGCCGAGGCGGTCATGCGCTACGCGCCCGACAAACCGATCGAGCGCCGCCCCACCCGCCGGTGAGCCGGGCGTCGCACGCCTTGCGCTGACCGCCTGGGAGGTCCACCAGAATCTCCAGCGCTTCTGGCGGCACTGATCAGCGGGCGCATAGGACCGGAATCCCCAGGCCAGGGAATGGTGATCACGGGTGCGCTCGGCGACCGCTGCGGGAGGTCACGCCTTCCATGGCGTGGTAGTGGAGGAAATTCAGTCAAATATCTGTTCTACGTTCAGACTGCTTCCAAGCGGAAAGCCTGAGGGGAACGCACGGCAGCGGACTCGTCTGATCAGGACGTCGACAAGGAACTCGGTGATGGTTCCTTCATAATGCCAGTAGTCCGGTTCCGATGCGACCACGATGGTCCATTCATCGGGATGGCCCTGTGTCAGCCAACAGCATAGGCTCCCATCCTCGGGCATGCCCCAGGACATTAGCCCCCCGGCATCCGGGTAGATCGGAAAAGGAACGTCGTCCGCCGCCAGCGGTGTCATCTCCTCCCTTCCCGCTACCTCGTTCGGAGTGTAGGTGTATAGGCGGGTCGCCTCAAACTCTCTTACAAAGCGGCTTTGTGTGGTTGCGTGATGGAGCAGATTTTCAAGGCGGTACACATTGCGGGGAGAATCCGGTGTCGCCGGATGCAGGACGGGAAGCCACTTGTCGAAGAACAGTAGAGGATAGCGATCCGCCAGCTCCTTATAGTCACTCGGCAGATCCGTCCCCAGCCGATGTCTCACCAGTTGCCAGTCTACGGCCGGCGGATCGGCGAGCGGCGGTCCGATCTTCTCCTCAAGAAGAGCAGGGATCGTCATAAATAGCCGATGCTCCCTCATTGTTGGTATTGATTACACAGGCATCCAAGAAGAAGCCCTTTGAACCTCGCGCGACGATATTAATCTTGTTGGGCAGGCCACGGATATGGGGATGGTGGTCACGGCTGTGCTCGATGATGGCTATCGTTGGTTACGCCATTCACATCTTAAACACGGCTCGCGTGGTTGTGGAGGGCGTTGAGTTGGAGGCGTAGGGCTAGGCGAGTTTGGGGGGACGATAGGTCTAGCGGGGTTACCTCGGTCATTCGTCGCAGGCGGTAGCGGAGGGTGTTGGGGTGGACGTCCAGGGCCTGGGCTGTGCCCTTTGGGTCGCCGTAGTGGTCGAGCCAGGCGGCGAGGGTCGGGAGGAACGCCGTGCCGTGGGTGTCGTCGTGGGTGCGTAGGGCGGGGAGGGGGCCTCCGAGCAGGCCGGATTCGGTTCCCATGGCCTTGCGGGCGCGTTCGACCACTACGGCGTCCCAGGCGTCCTCCAGCAGGATCAGGCTGTGGGTGAGTCGGCCTGACGTGACGAGGGCGGCCAGTTCGGCGGCTTCGGCTCGGGAGCGGGGGAGTGAGGAGGGGGCGGTGCCAGCCGGAGCGGTGGGTGATCGCGTCCCACAGGTCGAGGTGCTGCCGGATGCACGGTGTCGTCGCCGGTTCCCCCGATCGCGCGCCAGGCGCGTCGACAGCATCAACTGATTCTCCTGTCGGATACGCGAGATAGTTTGAAATGTCTTCAACCTGCCTGATCAGGTCGCTTATGTGGCGGGCGTAAATGTGACGCAAAGTCCAAGACATCGCCGCCACATGGAATCATCCTGGGATTGACGATGGAAGGCATCGACACGAGGCCGGATTGTGGACTATTTCAGGGATCGTGTGGGCGCGACGAGGACTTCGCACCACGATTTCCATTCCCGGAACCATCGAACACGACCCCTATGGCGTTGGTTGTCCAGGAGGTGGCTCGCTGAGTTCCTGGCACCGGCTCGACCCGGCCCGATGAAGGTGAAGCCGTCGTGAAGACCTCTGGCAGGTCACAGCACGACACAAGCCCCATCGACGAGAGTCCGGCCGAGCGCACCATACGCAACTTCCTGGAGCTCCTGCAGGGCTTCCGGGTCGCGGTCACCGGGGTTCAGGTGTTCTTCGCCTTCCTGCTGACCGTCCCGTTCGCCCCGGGATACGACCGGGTCACCGCCCTGGGCCAGTGGCTGTTCTATGTCGCGCTCATCAGCGCCGCCGTGGCCTCGATCTTCTTCATCACCCCCGTGGCCCAGCACCGGATCCTGTTCCGCCGAGGCTGCAAGGAGACGCTTGTGCGGCGGTCGAACCTGTACGGCATCGTCGGGACGCTGGCCCTGGCGGTATCGATGACCACCGCGACGATGGCGGTGGTCGACTACCTGTTCAACGGCCCGCTCGCGCTCATCACCGCCACCGGCATGGCCCTCCTCGCCGGCTGGCTCTGGTTCGGCCAACCGATGCTCACCCGGATTCGGGGGGCGCTGTCCGTTCCCCGCGATGAGGCCCGGGTGGACGGGAGCGTGGTGGACGAGAGCGTGGGCCCAGACTCTGGTCAAGGCTGATCACCTCACCACTACGCCGGCTCAACAGAACCACGACAGTCGGCGCCGCCACCGTTTGCGGGATTCGGCGGCTTCGGCGCCGCTCAGCACGTGCAGAGCTTGCCGTCCGCCGTCCCCGGCAACACCATCACCGCTCCGGTCGCCTTGACCAGTGCCGGACCTGGCACTGGTGTGGCGGCCCCGGCCGCCGGAAAGCCCCCCGTCGACCGTGTGGAGATGACCGATCCCCAAGCGCAGGATCACCGGGCGCGGGATCACAGGGAACGACAAGCCGACCAAACCTTCCGCTTCCGAACTCTGCATGCCATAAACACCCAGCTTGAATGCCATCAGCTTTCCGAATCGATGCGCGGCTACCTTTCATTCGCCGCCGACACATTTCACTTTGACGAATATTCCTGAGGCTGGGCTGAAGCATCCTGAAACCCCCTTCAGGGTGACTCATTCCGGGAATTTTCAACTGGCAAGAGGCGTTCCGGGCCGGGCGGTGGCGGACGGCGACCGGGCGAGCCAGGACAGGTGACAAAGTGGGACGTCGTACGGACCGCAGAGTCGCTAGTCCGGGGTTTGGAGGGCGTTGAGTTGGAGGCGTAGGGCTAGGCGGGTTTGGGGGGACGACAGGTCTAGCGGGGTCACCTCGGCCATTCTGCGTAGGCGGTAACGGAGGGTGTTGGGGTGGACGTCCAGGGCCTGGGCCGTGCCCTTCGGGTCGCCGTAGTGGTCGAGCCAGGCGGCGAGGGTCGGGAGGAACGCCGTGCCGTGGGTGTCGTCGTGGGTGCGTAGGGCGGGGAGGGGGCCGCCGAGCAGGCCGGATTCGGTTCCCATGGCCTTGCGGGCGCGTTCGACCACGACGGCGTCCCAGGCTTCCTCCAGCAGGATCAGGCCGGGGGTGAGTCGGCCCGACGTGACGAGGGCGGCCAGTTCGGCGGCTTCTGCTCGGGAGCGGGGGAGTTCGGTGTGGGAGTTCGCGGGGCCGCCCGCCGTCGCGTACAGGTCGGGGTCGTGTGTGCGGACCTGGGGGAGGACGTGGCGCAGCCAGGGCATCGACCCGGCGTCGGTCGCGCGGGGGTGGTCGGTCAGGACGGCGCAGAGGGCGTCGTCGAGGTCGACGAGGAGGGGGCGGTGCCAGCCGAAGCGGTGGGTGATCGCGTCCCACAGGTCGAGGTGCTGCCGGATGTCTTCGGGTTCGCCGAGGGTTCCGAGGGTCACCACGCGCCATGGCGGGGTGGGGGCGGTGACCTCGGCGCCGTCGCGGAGTGCGGCGCGGAGCTGGTCGTCCGACACCCGGCGGGCCACTCCGGCTTCGGCGCGCAGGCGCAGGAGGTGCAGGGCCAGGACGGACGCGAGGTCGGTGAGGCGCTGGACGCGGTCCGGCGGGATCGGTGTGCGGGCCACCACCCAGATCGAGCCGAGCCATTCGCCGCCGGCCCGGACGGGGATGACGAGGCGGGGCAGCATGCCGTCCGGGCTCTCGGGGACGAGGACGGGGTCGCTGGATCGGGCCAGTCTGCGGAAGACGCCGGAGGCGCGGAGGTGGGCGATGACCTGGGGCGGCACGCGGCGTCCCACGATGGTGGAGACGCGGGCCGGGTCGGTGGTGTCCTGGCGGCCCGAGTAGGCGAGGACGCGTGAGCGGGCGTCCTCGATGGTCACCGGCGCGTCGGCGATCTCGGCGGCGGTGTCGGCCAGGGCGTACAGGTCGTTGTGGACGCCCTGCGCGCCGGGCGGCCCGGGGAGGGGCGCGTAGGCGCGGTCGATGGCGCCGCGGACGAGCCAGACGACGTGCGTCCAGGACGTGTCGGGCTGGAGTTCGATGAGCGCCGGCCGCAGGCGGCGGGCGGCGGCGGTGACCTCGGGGGCGTCGGCGAGGGGCGCCTTCAGGACGACGCCGTCCGCGCCCGCCGCGTCGGCCCGTTCGAGGAGGGCGACGGCGGCGGCCGGGCCGGTCACGCCGACGCCGAGGACGACCTCGCCCGGCTGCCCGGCCGGTTCGCCCGGCTCGGCCAGGACGACGTCGTGCACCTGCGCGTCGCGGCCGTCCTCGACCATCCGGAGCAGCCCCGGGCCCAGGGATTCGACAAGGTCGCTCAAGCTGATCATCCGGCGCCCCCCTCGTCCGAGGTTTGTGCTCTTCACACTATGTGGACCGGCTCGATTGGCCGAACGCGACAGAGACTCCGTTCTCGCGGCGGGCGACCATCGAGGTGTCGTCAATCACAAGGAGATGAGCGGGCATGGCTCTCGACACGCGTCCGCGCAGCGTCGCCGTCGTGGGCGCCGGGATGGTCGGTCTGTCCACCGCCTGGTTCCTGCAAGAGCACGGCGCCGACGTCACCGTTTTCGACCGCCGGGACGTGGCCGCTGGGGCTTCCTGGGGCAACGCCGGCTGGCTGACCCCCGGCCTGGCGACCCCGCTTCCCGAGCCGGCCGTCCTCTCCTACGGCGTGCGCGCGGTGCTCAGCCCGTCGTCGCCGGTGTACGTCCCGCCGAGTGCCAGCCCGCGCCTGCTCAGGTTCCTCGCCGGGTTCGCCCGCAACAGCACGGCGGCCCGGTGGCGGCGCGCGATGGAGTCGCTGGTGCCGATCAACGGCCGGGCGCTGCCGAGCTTCGACGCGCTGATCGAGGGCGGCGTCAAGGCGGAGACGAACGACGCCGGGTCCTTCCTCGCCGCGTACCGGACGGCCGATGAGCGCCGCGTCCTGCTGGAGGAGATCGAGCACATCCGCGAGGCCGGGCAGACCCTGGAGTACGAGGTCCTCAGCGGGGACGAGGCGCGCGGGATCGAGCCCGCCCTGTCCGACGAGATCGGTGCGGCCGTCGTGCTGCGCGGGCAGCGTTTCATCAACCCCGGCGAGTTCGTGCACGCCCTCGCCGACTCCGTCCGCGACCGGGGCGGCAAGATCCGGGCGGGCGCGGACGTCAGCGACGTCCGCGACGAGCCCGGCGGCGTCGCCGTCCGCACGGCGGGCAACGACTCCGAGACGTTCGACACGGTGGTCATCGCGAGCGGCGTGTGGCTCGGCGACCTCGCCCGGCGGTTCGGCGTCCGCGCCCTCGTGCAGGCGGGCCGCGGCTACAGCTTCAGCGTGCCGGTGGACCGCGTCCCGGACGGCCCCGTGTACTTCCCGTCGCAGCGGGTGGCGTGCACGCCGCTGGGCGACCGGCTGCGCGTGGCCGGGATGATGGAGTTCCGCCGTCCCGAGGCGCCGCTCGACCCGCGCCGGGTCAAGGCGATCGTCGAGGCCGCCCGGCCCCTGCTGCGCGGCGCCGACCTGGACGACCGGCGGGACGAGTGGGTCGGGTCGCGCCCCTGCACCCGCGACGGCCTGCCCCTGATCGGCGCGACCCGGTCGCCGCGGGTCTTCGCCGCGGGCGGTCACGGCATGTGGGGCATCACGCTCGGCCCCGCCACCGGACGCCTCCTCGCCGACCAGATCGTCACCGGCGAGCGGCCACCGGAGCTGACCCCCTTCAGCCCGCTCCGCTGACGACCTGGGGGTTTGGGCTGTTCTGGCGCTTTCGTCCGGACGAAGGGGCCCGGCGCGCTAACGTCACGGGGTGATCTAGACCCGTGGCGGGAGGGACGCCGATGGACGAGGTGCGCACGGCCACAGCACCGCTGACCGCAGCACCGCTGACCACCGTGCCGCTGACCCGGGCGCAGCGCGTGCTGGCCGGGGTCGGCGGGCTGTTCTTCGCCGGGCTCGCCGGCCTGGGCGGCTACGGCTCGTTCGCCTCCGTCCGGGACGTCGCCGAACCGTGGTTCGGTGCCCAGGCGTGGATCGTCCCCGCCGGTGTCGACCTCGGCATCCTCGCCCTGGTCTCGGTCGCGCTGCTGCTGGAGTGGCTGGCCATGCCGATGCCGGCGCTGCGCTGGATGGCGTTCGCGTTCACCGGCGCCACGGTCTGGCTGAACGTGTCGGCCGCGCACGGCGACCCGACCGGCATGGTGATGCACGCCGCGATGCCGATCCTGTTCATCACGTTCATCGAGGCCGTCCGGCACGCCATCCGCCGCCGCGCCGGGATCGCCGCCGGGACCGTCCGCGAAGGCGTCCCGGTCGCCCGCTGGCTGCTCGCCCCGTTCTCGACGTTCCGGCTGTGGCGCCGCATGGTGCTGTGGCAGATCACCTCCTACCCGCAGGCCCTCGTCGCCGAGCAGCGCCGCCGCCACGCCCTGGCCCTCCTCGGCGACCACTACGGCCGCAAGTGGAAGACCGACGCCCCCGCCGACATCGTCTGGATGCTGTCCGACGGCGTCATGCTCGACCAGGCGTTCACCCGCGTGAGCGAACTCACGGCGCCGGAACCCGAGAAAGAGGACGTCCCGCCTCCCCGCCGTCCCCGGCAGCGCAAGGCGGCGCCGCGCAAACCGGCCCGGCAGCAGATCCCGCGCAGCGTCGCCACCGACAACGAGGCCCGCGCCCTGTCCATCATCGACGCCGAACCCGGCATCACCGGCGCCGAACTGGGACGCCGGCTCGACATCAGCTCCCGTCAGGGCCAGCGCCTCCTCAGCCGCCTGACCCGCCCCGCCCCGGCCTCGGCGACACGCGCGTCCTGAGCGTCACCTTTCCTTCTCCTGCATCGTCAATGCGGTGAACCCACGAGAAGGAGAGATCGTGAGCAAGCACGACTGGACCGCGATGTACGTGATGCACGACGCCCTGCGCAGGGAACTGGAGCATCTGGCCAAGGTCACCGCCGGGACGGACGACGACCCCCGCCGGCTCCTGGCCGTGGCCGTCGGCTGGGAGCTGTTCAAGAAGTCCCTGCACGTCCACCACACCGCCGAGGACGAGGCCCTCTGGCCGGTCATGCGCGAAACCCTCGCGGCCCGTCCCGACGACCTGGCCCTCCTGGACGCGATGGAGGCCGAGCACGCCGCCGTCGACCCGCTCATCGAGGCCATCGACCACGGCTCGGAACCGCTCGGCGACCTGGTGGACGCCCTGGCCGCCAACCTCACCGCCCACTTGAAGCACGAGGAGGACGAGGCGCTGCCGCTGATGGACGCGACCGTGACCTTCGAGCAGTTGCAGCATTTCGGCCAGGTCCACGCGACGGGAATCGGCCCGGACGCCCCGCGCATCTTCCCCTGGCTCCTGGACGGCGCGAGCGACGAGGTGACCGCGAAGATGCTCGGGGGACTGCCCGAACCGGTCCGCGCCACCTTCGAGAGCGACTGGCGGCCCGCCTACGACGCCCTCACCCGCTGGCCCGCCCCCTGACCGCACCCACCGGTGCGCCGGAGACGAGTGTGACGGTGCGGGTGGACCGCCGAAGCGGACACCACCCCACCCACACCGCCATGCTCATAAGCATTTCCCATTCACTCGCGCCACGTCAGCCATTTACGCCATTCTGGGCCGAATTTGTCACATGTTGATCATGTGGCCGGCGAGGCCGTGGACGGCCTCCTTCATGGCCTCGCCCAGCGTCGGGTGGGCGTGCACGTTGCGGGCGACCTCGTTGACGGTCAGGTCCCACTGCTGCGCCAGCGTCAGCTCCGGCAGCAGCTCGGTCACCTCGGGGCCGATCATGTGCGCGCCGAGGATCTCGCCGTACTTGGCGTCGCTGATCACCTTGACGAACCCGTCGCCCTCGCCCATGCCGAGCGCCTTGCCGTTCGCGCTGTAGGGGAACTTGGCGGTCTTGACGTCGTAGCCCCGCTCCTTCGCCTGCGCCTCCGTCCAGCCGAAGCTCGCGACCTGCGGCTGGCAGTACGTGGCGCGGGGGATCATCACGTACTCCAGCTCCATCGTCTCGGCGTCGGCGATGGTCTCGGCCGCGACGATGCCCATGGCCTCGGCGGCGTGCGCGAGCATGAGCTTCGCGGTCACGTCGCCGATGGCGTAGATGTGCGGGACGGACGTGCGGCAGCGGCCGTCCACGTCGATGGCGCCGCGCTCGGTGAGCTGCACGCCCGCCTTCTCCAGCCCGTAGCCCTCCACGTTCGGCTGGAACCCGATCGCCTGGAGCACCTTGTCGGTCTCGATGACCTGCTGGGCGCCGTCCTTGCCGGTGACGGTGACCTTCACCTTGTCGCCCGAATCGTCGATCGCGTCCACGCGGGTGGACGTCAGCACGTCCACGCCGAGCTTGCGGTACCGCTTGGCCAGCTCCTTGGACACGTCCGCGTCCTCGTTCGGGACCATCCGGTCGAGGAACTCGACGATCGTGACCTTCACCCCGTAGTTGTGCAGGATGTAGGCGAACTCGACGCCGATCGCGCCCGCGCCCGCGATGACGATGCTCTCGGGCAGCTCGGAGCTGAGGATCTGCTCCTCGTAGGTGACCACGCGCTCGGACAGCTCCGTGCCCGGCAGCAGCTTGGTGTGCGCGCCGGCCGCGATGATGCAGCTGCCGAACGTGACGGTCTCGCTGGAGCCGTCCGCCCGGTCGACCTGCAGCGTG
Source organism: Spirillospora sp. NPDC048819 (assembly GCF_040650055.1). Taxonomy (NCBI): domain Bacteria; kingdom Bacillati; phylum Actinomycetota; class Actinomycetes; order Streptosporangiales; family Thermomonosporaceae; genus Spirillospora; species Spirillospora sp. NPDC048819. The sequence continues at coordinate 50,939 of NZ_JBEZGN010000037.1, forward strand.
TTCGGGTCGGTGAACATGCCCCGCCCGTCATAGGACGTGATCTTGTTCTTCTTCATCAGGAACTGGACGCCCTTGACGAGCTTGTCCGACACCTGGCGGCTGCGCTGGTGGGCGACGCCGTAGTCGAACGAGACCCGCCCCTCGACGTTGATGCCGAAGGTCTTCTGCTCCTGGGTGAAGATGTGCGCCAGTTCGGCGTTGCGCAGCAGCGCCTTCGAGGGGATGCAGCCGACGTTGAGGCAGACCCCGCCCCAGTACCGCTCCTCGATGATCGCCGTCTTCAGCCCGAGCTGTGCCGACCGGATCGCGGCGACATATCCACCCGGGCCCGCGCCCAGGACCACGACGTCAAAGTGTTCGCTCATATCCATGGACGATATTCGGCCCCGCCGGTACTCGCATCCCGGCGGCGCGGGGACGCGTTCCCGCCGGGGTGCCGTTCGTGAGGCGGATGTCACGTACTGTTAGTGTTTTGAGCGGCCTTCCGCTGGTCAGTGATCCCGGAAGGCGGGGCGGCGCGCGAGAGACGCGAGCCCCTGCGTCCCGGCCGTGGAGCCCGGTGGCGTCCTGGGAACGGCCCGTCGCGATCGATGGAACACCGATGGAACATCGAGCCCCTGCCCGGTCGTTGTCCCCGTCTTGAGCTGAGTGGAGGAGAAGACGAGTGCGCATCCCGAAGCGCGTCAACACCGTCCTGGACTGGATGGAGCAGCACTATCCCGCGCTCGGTGTGGTCGTCGCGCTGGTCATGGTCGCGCTGGTGGCGACGCTCACGCCGTCGTCGGTCGGCATCCCGGCCGCCTGCTTCATCCTGGGGCTCGCCGCCGGCGGCCTCGTCGTGCACGTGCGGTCGAGCCGCCGCGTGGCGCGGGTCCGCAACGAGGTGGACAACCTGCTGCGCGAGAACGGCGCGCTGCGGCACCGCAACAACATCCTGGCCAGCGGCGTGATAACCCGGGAGTCGCAGGAGACGCAGGCGCTCGTCTCGATCCCCGAGGACGACCTGCTCGACGAGAGCACCGCCACCCTCGACGAGCTGCTGGGCGGTGACCCGCAGACCACCGACGAACTCCCCGACGAACTCGGCGAACCCCAGGAACTCGACGAGGCCGGCGGCGACGGCGGGGACCGGCGCGACGACGATCCCCAGCGCACCACCGTCCTCACCCAGCTGCCGGACGATCTCCTGGGCGAGGACGCCGAGGACACGGCGAGGAACTTCCGCAGATCGTGACCGTCCAGCTCCCCTGAGTGACCGAAATCTGCTGACCGGCGTTAGCCTTACCGATCTTCGGGCAGATGGGGCTCGTGGGGACGCGGACGAACGCACACTCGGGGGACGACACGGGACGGGACGGTCCCGGCTCCGGTTCCGGTGGCGGTTCCGGTGTGGACCTGTCGAAGGACGAGGCCGATCCCGGCGCCGTCCGCAAGGCCGTCGTCGCGTCCGCGATCGGGAACTGCATCGAGTGGTTCGACTTCGGCGTGTTCAGCGCCGGGGTGATGACGGCGATCATCGGCGACGTGTTCTTCCCGGGCGGCGAGTCCGGGGCGACGCTGCGCTCGTTCGCGCTGATCGCGGCGGCGTTCATCGCCCGTCCGTTCGGCGGGCTGTTCTTCGGCCCGATGGGCGACAAGCTGGGCCGCAAACGGGTGCTGGCGACCACGATCCTGCTGATGTCGGGTTCCACGTTCCTGATCGGGATCCTGCCGGGCTACGACACGATCGGGATCGCCGCGCCGCTGCTCCTGCTCGGCGTCCGGCTGGTCCAGGGCTTCTCGACGGGCGGCGAGTACGGCGGCGCCGCCACGATGATCGCCGAGTACGCGCCGACGCACCGGCGCGGGTTCTTCGGCAGCTTCCTGGAACTCGGCACCCTGGTCGGCTACATCCTGGGGGCGGGGCTCGTCTTCGGCATGGATCTGCTGCTCAGCGAGGACGCGATGCACGGCTGGGGCTGGCGGATGCCGTTCCTGATTGCGCTGCCGCTCGGCATCGTCGGCCTCTACGTCCGGACGCGCATCGAGGACACCCCCACGTTCCAGCACATGGAGGAGCAGGGCAAGAAGTCCCAGTCGCCGCTGAAGGACACGCTGACGCACTACTGGCGCGTCATCCTGATGCTGATCGGGATCGTGTTCCTGCTGAACGTGGCGGACTACACGCTGCTGACGTTCATGCCGTCCTACCTCGTCGACTACCTGGACATGAACGACGACACGGCACAGTTCATCACCATCGCGGTCGAGGCGGCGATGATCACGGTGATCGTCCCGCTGGGCGCGCTGTCGGACCGGATCGGCCGCAAACCGCTGCTGACGACCGCGGCGGTCGGCTACATCCTGCTGGCGTGGCCGGCGTTCGCGCTCATGCAGACCGGCGACCCGCTGGGCGTGGCGGCCGGCTACACCATCGTCGGCGGCCTGCTCGTGCTGATCCTCGCGGTGATCGCCGCGACGTTCCCGGCGATGTTCCCGACCAGGGTGCGGTACGGGGCGTTCGCCATCGGCTACAACATCTCGACGTCGCTGTTCGGCGGGACGGCGGCGGTGCTGATCGGCTCGCTGATCGACGTGACGGGGTCCAACTACGTCCCGGCGTTCTACATCATGTTCGCCGCGCTGGTGGCGCTGATCCCGATCCTGAAGATCCGCGAGACGGCCGGGGTGCCGATCGAGGAGGCCGGGGAGGAACTCGCCCCCGAACCGGCGGGTTCCGGGGCGAGATAGCGCGCCCGTCAAAGGTGATTCGCCCCACGTCCGGCTCATGACCAGCGACGAAACCTCCGCCGTCCCGGGAGGGGCATGCCGGACGGGTGCGACTTGTGTGGCGTCACGGCAAAGAAGAGGTGAAGGCCATGGCTCGTTGCGATCAGTCGATCACCGTCTGTAGCGTCACCGTTGGCCGAAGGCGGCCCCTCCTGACCGACCGGCGATGAATCGGTGGTGTGCACGTGACCGAACAGCAGGAACAGCGGGAACAGCAGCAGTTGAGCCTTGGCACCGCGGCCGCGCGGAACCTCGCGACCACGACCAAGTCCGTCCCCCAGATGCAGGGCATCACCTCCCGATGGCTGCTGAAGCTGCTGCCCTGGGTCCAGGCGGCGGGCGGCGCGTACCGCGTCAACCGGCGGCTCACCTACACGCTCGGCGACGGGCGGGTCACGTTCGTGACCACCGGCGCCGACGTGCGGGTCATCCCGCGCGAACTGGGCGAGCTGCCGCCGCTGCGCGGGTACGACGACGACCTCACCCTGGACGCCATCGCCGGACGGTTCACCCAGCAGGAGTACGAGCCCGGCGACGTCATCGTCGAGCAGGGACGCCCCGTAGACCGGGTCATCCTCGTCGCGCACGGCAAGCTCAGCAGGATCGGCACCGGCGAGTTCGGCGCCGAGGCCGTCCACGGGACGCTCGCCAACGGCGACTTCTTCGGCGAGCAGGCCCTGCTCGGCACCGAGGAGGGCCAGTCCCCGGAAGAGTGGGCGTACACGGTCAAGGCCCTGACCGCCTGCACGATCCTCAGCATGAGCGAGGCCGACTTCCAGGAGACCCTCGGCCAGTCCTCGTCCCTGCAGGCCCACCTCGACGAATACCGCGCCAGCCCCCGGGAGGCGCACAACGAGCACGGCGAGGCCGCGATCGAGCTCGCCGCAGGGCACGCCGGCGAGCCCGTCCTGCCCGGCACGTTCGTCGACTACGAGGCCTCCCCCCGCGAGTACGAGCTGAGCGTCGCGCAGACCGTCCTGCGCGTCCACACCCGCGTCGCCGACCTCTACAACGAGCCGATGGACCAGGTCGAGCAGCAGCTCAGGCTGACCATCGAGGCGCTGCGCGAACGCCAGGAGAACGAGCTCGTCAACAACCGGGACTTCGGCCTCCTGCACAACGCCGACCTGTCGCAGCGCATCCACACGCGCGGCGGCCCGCCCACCCCCGACGACATGGACGACCTGCTCACCCTCGTCTGGAAGGACCCGGCGTTCTTCCTCGCCCACCCGAAGGCGATCGCCGCGTTCGGCCGCGAGTGCAGCGCCCGCGGCGTCTACCCCGACAGCGTCGACGTCGGCGGCCACAAGGTCCCCGCCTGGCGCGGCGTGCCGATCTTCCCGTGCAACAAGATCCCGGTCAGCCGGACCAGGACCAGCTCGATCCTGCTGATGCGCACCGGCGAGGCGGCGCAGGGCGTCATCGGGCTGCACCAGGTCGGCCTGCCGGACGAGTACCAGCCCGGCCTGTCCGTCCGGTACATGGGCATCGACGAGAAGGCCCTCATCTCCTACCTGGTGAGCGCCTACTACTCGGCCGCCGTCCTGGTCCCCGACGCGCTCGGGATGCTGGAGTCCGTCGAGATCGCCCACGGCGGTGCCGGGGCGTGACGGAGCCGCAGACTCCCGGCACGCGGTCGGCCCTCGATACGCGGGCCGCCCGCAACCTCGCGACGACGACCAAGTCCGTCCCGCAGATGCAGGGCATCACCCCGCGGTGGCTGCTGGCGCGGCTGCCGTGGGTGCGGGCGGACGCGGGCACCTACCGGGTGAACCGCCGGCTGACCTACCGGCTCGGCGACGGCCTGGTGACGTTCGTTAACGACGGTGCCGAGATCCGGGTGATCCCGCCGGAGCTGGCCGAGCTGCCGCCGCTGCGCGGCCTCGCCGGCTCCGGCGTCCTGGACGAACTCGCCGGGCGGTTCGAGCAGCGCGAGTACCGGCCCGGCGAGGCCATCGCGGAGGCGGGCCGTCCCGCCGACGCCGTCCACCTGGTCGCGCACGGCAAGGTCGCGGAGACCGGGCCGGGGGAGTACGACGCGGACGCCGAGATCGGCGTCCTCGACGGCGGCCGGTTCTTCGGCGACCGTGCGCTCCTCGGGACGGACGAACGATGGCCGCACACGTTCCGCGCGCTCACCCCCACCACCGTCCTGACGCTCACCAGGGAGGCGATCGAGGAGCTGACCGGCCGGTCCGATTCCCTTCGCACGCACCTGGAGGCGTACCGGAACACGCCCGCCCCGCCGCGGACCAAGAACGGCGAGGCGCCGATCGAACTGGCGTCCGGGCACGGCGGCGAGCCCGTCCTGCCCGGCACGTTCGCCGACTACGAGGCGTCGCCCCGCGAGTACGAGCTGAGCGTCACCCAGACGCTCCTGCGCGTCCACACCCGCGTCGCCGACATCTACAACGGGCCGATGAACCAGGTCGAGCAGCAGCTCAGGCTCACCGTGGAGGCGATCAGGGAACGGCAGGAGCACGAGCTGATCAACAACCGGGACTTCGGCCTGCTGCACAACGCCGACCCGCGGCAGCGCATCCAGACCCGCGGCGGCCCGCCCACGCCCGCCGACCTGGACGAACTGCTGGCGCGGCGCCGCAAGTCGCGGTTCTTCCTCGCCCACCCGAAGGCGATCGCCGCGTTCGGCCGCGAATGCACCCGCCGCGGCGTGTACCCGTCCGGCATGGACGTGGACGGCCCGGGGGGCGTCCGGCAGCGCGTGCAGGCGTGGCGCGGCGTCCCGATCCATCCCTGCGACAAGATCCCGGTCAGCCCGTCCGGGACCAGCTCGATCCTCGTGCTGCGCACCGGCGAGGACGACCAGGGCGTCATCGGGCTGCGCCGCACCGGGATGCCCGGTGAGGTCCGGCCGGGCCTGTCGGTCCGCTTCACCGGCATCGACGACCGCGCGGTCATGACCTACCTGGTCAGCGCCTACTACTCGGCCGCCGTGCTGGTCCCCGACGCCCTCGGCGTCCTGGAGAACGTCGAGATCGCCCGCTAGGGAACCGCCCGCCGAAGGAAAGGGACCATATGCCCGTCTGGGGAGACGACCCGGCGGTGCTCCGCTGCGACCACCGTCCACCAGCCCCCGCCCGCCACCAGTCAAAGGACGAGCTCCGCTCGAACGCCTCGTCGCCAGCCCCCACCCCTACCCCCACCCGCCACCAGTCAAAGGAGGAACCAGGGGGCCGTCCGGAGGCGGGCGATCGCCGGGCGGGCCGCGCCCGCCCGGCGGCCGAGGTGCTCGGCTGGAGCCGCCGCCTACTCCAGCCGGCCCTGCGCGACGCGGTCGAGACCCTCCCGGACGCGGCACGCGGCATCGCCGCGTACCACTTCGGCTGGAGCGACGAGCGGGGGCTGCCCGCCTCCGGCGCGGGCGGCAAGGCGATCCGTCCCGCGCTGGCGCTGCTGGCGGCGGAGGCGGTCGGCGGGACGGCCGCCGCCGCCCTTCCCGCGGCCGTCGCGATCGAGCTGGCGCACAACTTCTCACTCCTGCACGACGACGTGATGGACGGCGACCTCACCCGCAGGCACCGGCCGACCGCCTGGAGCGTCTTCGGCGCCAACGCCGCGATCCTGACCGGGGACGCGCTGCTCGCCGCCGCGTTCGAGGCGCTCGCCGCCGAACCGTCCCCGGTCGTCACCCGCGCCGTCCGGACCCTCAGCCGCGCCGTCCTCGACCTGATCGAGGGCCAGAGCGCCGACCTCGCCTTCGAGGAACGCGCCGACGTGACGCTCGACGAATGCCTGACCATGGCGGGCCGCAAGACCGGTGCGCTGCTGGGCGCCGCCTGCGCGCTGGGCGCGGCCTACGGCGGCGGCACCACCGGCCAGTGCGCCCACCTGCGCGCCTTCGGTGAACGGCTCGGCCTGGCCTTCCAGCTCGTGGACGACCTGCTCGGCATCTGGGGCGTCCCGGAGGTCACCGGCAAACCCGTCCACTCCGACCTGCACAGCCGCAAGAAGTCTCTGCCCGTGGTCGCCGCCCTCACCTCCGCCACCCCCGCCGGCGAGGAACTCGCCGCCCTCTACCTCCGCGACGACGCCCTCACCGGCGACGACCTCTCCCGCGCGGCCGCCCTCATCGACGCCGCCGGCGGCCGCACCTGGGCCGCCACCCAGGCCGCCGCCCTCCTCACCCAGGCCGTCACCGCCCTCGACGCCGCCGCCCCCGCCCCCGTCACCGCCGCCGAACTCCGCACCCTCGCCCGCCTCATCGCCCACCGGGACCATTGACACGCCCTACACCCCCGGCGTGCTCCCTCTGGACCCCGCCGCCCCACGACAACTCGACGCCCACCGGCCCACCGCACGACTCGGGGTGGGCGGACAGGGTGGTGTCATGCGGTGGAGGTCGCCCTCGTTATCGATCGTTTGTTCGAGTAGGGTGTCGTGGCGTGCAGGCGAACCCGGCGGGCAGGGCCCGCGAACATGTGCCGTTCCTGTGTCCCGCCGGGCATCGGCTGGAAGGGGGGCGCGTCCTCGTCGGCTGGTCGCCGTGCGTGTGCCCGCCCTGCGACGGGCGGGGCCGCGGCCTGCGCGGCCACCGGACCTACCTCTGCCTCGCCTGCAAGGACGAGCACGTCACGACCAAGTGCTACATGCCCCACCACGTCCCCGCGAAGGGCGCCGCCTACCGCTGGCCCTGACGCGCGCCGTCGCGTCAGACGCCGCGTTCCCGGGCGACCTGCGCGCGGACGGCCGGTACGACCTCCTCGGCGAAACGCTTGATCTGGGTCTCCTGGTCGCCCTCCGGCCAGAGGATGAACGTGTCCATGCCGGAGCCCACGGCGAGGTCGGTGACCTCGTCCACCCACTGGGACGCGGGGCCGCGCAGGAAGCCCTCCGACGCGCCGTCGGTGATCGTGCCGTTGATGTTGTAGAGCCTGCGGACGTCCGCCGGGTCGCGCCCGGCGGACGAGGCGGCCTCGTCGATGCGGGCGTGCAGGCCGGGCAGCCGGTCGGGGGTGGCCCAGGACGACGACGGGAGCCAGCCGTCGGCGGCGCGTCCCACCAGGGCGAGGCCGCGCGGGCCGCCGACACCGAGCCACAGCTCCATCGGGTGCGCCGGGACGGGCCCGGCCTTGGCGCCCCTGAGGTGGTAGTGGTCGCCCTCGAAGCGCAGGTTCCGCTCGCCGCTCCACACCTTCCGGACGACGGTGACGGCCTCCTCCAGCGCGTCGGCCGCCTCCCGCCGGCTCCGGACGGGGCCGCCGAACGCCTCGATCGCCTCCCCGAACCCGCCCGCGCCGAGGCCCAGTTCGGCGCGGCCGCCGCTCAGCGCGTCCAGGCTCGCGGCGGCCTTGGCCAGCACCGCCGGAGGACGCAGCGGCAGGTTCGCCACGTCGGGGAACACCCGGACCCGCTCGGTGACGGCCGCGATCATGCTCAGCAGCGTCCACGTGTCGACGTAGCGGCGCTGGTAGGGGTGGTCCTGCACGCCGATCAGGTCGAGTCCCGCGCGGTCGGCGGCGCGCGCCGTCTCCAGCAGCGGATCGTCGGCGTTCGGGACGAGGAAGTATCCGAATTCGAGTGGCCTGCCATAGTCGCCCATACCGCCGGGAACCCCGCCCCGCGCGCGCTTGTTCCCGAGCCTGGGTCTCTTGGTCAGCCCTTGATCTGCGTCCACGCCTGGGCCCAGCGGGAGTACTCGACGCACGTGTTGCCGCGGTCGTCGCCGCAGTCCTTCACCGGGGTCTTCCAGAACGCGAGGCGCTCGTAGAACTCGGGGTCGCCCACGTTGTAGGTCGAGCAGAAGCCCTTCTCGGTGTACTTGCACGCCTTGGGGTTGGCGGGCGCCTCACCGAACCACTGCGCGACCTCGGCCTGCACCTTCGGCTCCGTGATCCAGTTCATCCACTTGTACATGCAGGTGGGATGCCTGGCCTTCGACGAGATCATCCACGTGTCGGACCATCCGGTCGCGCCCTCCGACGGGATCGTCGTCGCGACCGGCGTCTTGTCGGCGAGCGCGAGGTTCGCGGTGACCTGCCACGCGGTGCCGGCGTAGTTGTAGCCGCTCTTGAACGACTGGAGTTCGTCCAGGTAGTTCGCCCAGTACTGGTTGACCATCGGGCGCTGCTGCTTCAGCAGGTCGACCGCGGCCTCGAACTGCTCCTCGTCCAGCTCGTACACGTCGGTGATGCCCAGGTCGGGGCGGTGCGCCTTGAGGTAGAGGGCGGCGTCGGCGATGTAGATGGGGGAGTCGTAGGCGACGACGTGCCCGGCGGCCGGGGAGTCCTTCTCCCACACCACCCCCCACGACGTGGGACGCTGCGAGATCTTGTCGGTGCGGTACATCAGCATGTTCGCGCCGTAGCCGTGCGGGACGCCGTACATCTGGCCGCCCACGGAGTTGTACGGCTGGTCCTTCAGGTACGGGGCGATGTCGCCGTAGTTGGTGAGCAGCCCGGTGTTGACCGGCGCGACCAGCCCGCCGTAGATGAGCCGCAGGCTCGCGTCGCCGGACGCGGACACGCCGTCGTACCGCCCGGTCTTCATGAGCGCGACCATCGAGTCGGACGTGTCGGCCACCTTCGTGTGGACCTTGCAGCCGGTGGCCTTCGTGAACGGGGTGACCCAGTCGACGTTCTTGTCGGTGGAGCCGTCCTCGGCGTACCCCGTCCAGGCGACGAGGTCGAGCCGGCCTTCGGGCTTGCCGAGTTGCTGCGGCATCGCGATGTCCGGCGGCGCGGCGCGTTCCCCGGAGCCGTCGCTGCATGCGCCGGTCAGCGCGGCGACCGTGGACAGCGCGCCCACGGCGAGTGCTGCCCGCGACCATCCGGGGCGGGACCGTCGGGGGCGCTTTTTCGTCGCGGGTGGAATACGAGCCATCACGGTGAGGCATCGTAGGGGCATTTCGGGCCGTCCGTGCGCACAAACCGTGATGATATGGAAACTGTCGACACACGGCGGCATACGGATCTAGGCTCTCCTCCGTCCCGCGCGGGCCCTCCGGCGCCGTGTGAATCCCCGTCCCCCGTCCCCGTCCGTCCCTCCGAGTGAAGGTTCAGTCGCAGTGCCAAAACGAGGCCGCCCCGCGGACCCGGCCGCCGATGACCGGCGGGCTCCCAAGGCCGCGCGGTTGCGCTCCATCCGCTTCAAGGTCGTCCTCATGGTCACCGTGTCGGTGGTCTCGCTCGGCGCGCTGTGGGCGTTCGCCGCGAGCATCGCGCTCGGGGAGGGCCTCAACCTCCGGCACGTCAAGACCGTCCAGGACCACTACGGGTACCCGTCCGGCGCGCTCGGCAGCGCGCTGCAGGCCGAGCGGCGGCTGTCGCTGGTCTACCTCGGCGGCGGCGCGGAGGGCGACCGGGCCGCGATGGAGTCCGGCCGGCTGGTCACCGACCGGCAGGCCGACCTGTTCCGCCGGCTGGCGAAGGACGAGGGCGCCCGCGCCGCCGCGCCCGACGGCACCCGCAGGCTCGCCGACCGGATCCTCACCGAGCTGGACGGACTGGACGCCCGGCGCCGCGCCATCGACGCCGGCAAGACCGGCCGGAGCCGCGCGTTCGCCGACTACACCGCCCTGCTCGCCGACGTCGGATCACTGCAGGGCTCGCTCGCCACGCTGGACAACTCGCAGGTCGCCAAGGACGCCCGCAACGAGGCGGCGCTGGCCCGCGCCCGCGAGGCCCTCGCGCAGGAGGACGCCCTCCTCGCCGGCGCCCTCGCCGCCGGGCGGATGACGCCCGGCGAGCACGCCCGGTTCGTCCAGCTCGTCGGGACGCAGCGCGCCCTCTACGAGTTCGCGGCGTCCGAGCTGCGCTCCGCCGACCAGGCGTACTACCGGCGCGTCGTCGGGATGCCCGAGTACGGCCGGCTCCGGGCGCTGGAGGACCGCTTCGTCGAGTCCGCCCGCCTGGTCAAGTCCGCGAAGGGCTCCGGCGTGCTGTGGAAGACGACCGCGGACTCCAACCTGACCCGGCTGCGCGGCCTGGAGCTGGCGGTGTCGGCGGGCGCCGAGAAACGCGCCGAGCCGATCTCCGACGGCATCATCACCCGCGTCGTCGTCGCCGGCGTCCTCGGGCTCGTCGCGGTCGTCGCCTCGCTGGTCATCGCGGTGTGGGTCGCCCGTTCCATCATCCGGGAGCTGGCGCGGCTGCGCCGCGAGGCGATCGACCTGGCCGACGTCCGGCTGCCCGGCGTTATCCGGCGGCTGCGCCGCGGCGAGGAGGTCGACGTGGCCGCCGAGGCGCCGCCGCTGTCGTTCGGCACCCGCGAGATCGCCCAGGTCGGCGACGCGTTCAACGCCGCAAGGCGGACCGCCATCCAGGGCGCGGTCGAGGAGGCCGTGCTCCGCCGCAACGTCAGCGACGTGTTCGTCAACCTCGCCCGGCGCAGCCAGACGCTGCTGCACCGCCAGCTCAAGCTGCTGGACTCGATGGAACGACGCATCGAGACGCCCGACGACCTCGAGGACCTGTTCCGCGTCGACCACCTCGCCACCCGCATGCGGCGGCACGCCGAGGGCCTGATCATCCTGTCCGGGCAGGCGCCGGGACGCGGCTGGCGCAGCCCGGTCGCGATCGTGGACGTCGCCCGCGCCGCCGCGTCCGAGGTCGAGGACTACACCCGGGTCAACGTCACGCCGATGGCGCGGGCCGCGATCGTCGGGCCCGCCGTCGCCGACGTCATCCACCTGCTCGCCGAGCTGATCGAGAACGCCACCGCGTTCTCGCCGCCGCACACCACCGTCCAGGTGCACGGGCAGTCCGTCTCGCACGGCTTCACCCTGGAGATCGAGGACCGCGGGCTCAGCATGGACGAGCTGAACCTCGCCGCCGCCAACGAGCGGCTCGCCACCGCCGCCGAGTTCGACCTGTCCGACAGCACGCAGCTCGGCCTGTTCGTCGTCGCCCGGCTCGCCCGCCGGCACGGCATCAAGGTCACGCTGCGGACGTCCCCGTACGGCGGGATGACCGCGATCGTGCTGCTGCCCGAAGACCTCGTCGCCCCCGACGACGGCGAACCGGGGCACGCCGCACCGGCGCTCGCCACCCGCCGCGCCGAGGACGCGCTCGTCCCCGTCGGCACGGTCGTCGGCGGGCGGCACGCCCTCCAGGCCGCCCCGCCCGCCCAGCCCGTGCAGCCCGCCCAGCTCGCGGAACCCCCGCAATCGGCGCCGTCCGCCCAGTCCGCCCCCGAGCCGAGGGTCCCGCGCTCGCCCCGGGAGGTCCGGCGGCGCTCCGCCGGCGGACCCGGCCCGGCCCCGCGGCCGGCGCTGCCCAAGCGCGTCCGGCAGGAGAACATGGCGTCCCAGCTGCGCGACGCGCCCCCCGCGCCACCGCCTCCCGCCGAGCCGCGCGCCGGCCGCACACCCGAGGAACTCCGGTCGATGATGTCGTCCATCCAGCAGGGCGTGCGGCGCGGCCGCGCCGAGGCCCTCGACAACGACGAGGACACGTGACGGGCCATGACGGGTCCTGGCAGCCAGTGGCTCGATGACGAGGCCGGGCCGATCGTCCGTTCGTACGCGCTGACCCGCGGCCGGGCCAGGCCCGCGACCGGCGAGGCGTTCGACATGATCACGATGGTGTCGACCGTGGCGCAGCCCCGGTCGGGCTCGCCGGGCATCGGACCCGAGCACCTCGACATCCTGGAGATGTGCGTGCGGCCGCAGCCGGTGGCGGAGATCGCCGCGCGGCTGCGGCTTCCGCTCGTCGTCGTCCGCGTGCTGCTCGGCGATCTGCTGCACCACCGGCTCATCGTCGCCACCCGTCCCCAACCGGAGAGCGGCACGCTCTCCAAGGAACATCTGCTGAGGGAAGTGCTCGATGGTCTCCAAGCCCTCTGAAGTAGCGGGGCCCGCCGAGGACGAGGAATCGGTCCCGGCGGCCCCCGTCGCGGTGAAGATCCTTGTCGCCGGGGGATTCGGGGTCGGCAAGACGACGCTCGTCGGCGCCGTCAGCGAGATCCGGCCCCTGCAGACCGAGGAACTGCTCACCGACCGGGGCGTCGGCGTCGACGACACCGACGGCGTCGAGCAGAAGACCACCACCACCGTCGCGATGGACTTCGGCCGCATCACGATCCGCGACGGGCTGGTGCTGTACCTGTTCGGCACCCCCGGCCAGGACCGCTTCTGGTTCATGTGGGACGAGCTGTCGTTCGGCGCGCTCGGCGCCGTCGTCCTCGCCGACACGCGCCGCCTCGCCGACTGCTTCCCCGCCGTCGACTACTTCGAGAACCGCGGCCTGCCGTTCGTCATCGGCGTCAACTGCTTCGACGACGGCTACGACTACACGGCCGAGGAGATCCGGGAGGCGCTCGACGTCGGCCGCGGCGCGCCCGTCGTCCTCTGCGACGTCCGTGAACGCGCGTCCGGCAAGGAGGTCCTGACCACCCTGGTGAAGCACCTCCTGGCCGTGCACCAGGAGCAGAACAGGGAGAACGTGTCGGCGCTGTAGGCTGCCGCCGATCGGGGGATCTAGGCGCGGACCCCCGGCTGCAGCCGTGGGGGTAAGCCCTTCGGTCGAATCTTTGAGCGGTAGATAGGCTACTGCCGTATTTTGCTGCGGGTGGCTGTGACGTTGCGCTCGAACGGCAACATCGCGTGCCAGTGGGCCTTCCATGTGGTGTGGTGCCCGAAGTACCGGCGCCGTGTGCTCGGCGGGCGGATCGAGGCGCGGCTGGAAGAGCTGATCCGCGAGGTGATCGACGAGAAGGGGGCATGGCTGGTGGAGATGGAGGTCATGCCCGACCACGTTCACCTGCTGGTGGAGGTCGACCCTCAGTTCGGGATCCACCGGTTGGTGAAGGCCATCAAGGGCCGCTCGTCTGGTGTCCTGCGCCAGGAGTTCCCGGACCAACTCCTACTTCGTGGCCACCGTCGGCGGGGCGCCCTTGGAGGTCGTCAAGCGCTACGTCGAGAACCAGAAGAACCGGTGAGGGATCGTGCTGACCGGACGTAGATACCGCCTGGACTTCACGCCTGAGCAGGCCGAGTTCGCCGAGCGGATCGGCGGCGCGTGCCGGTCGGTGTGGAACACCGCCCTGGAACAGCGCCGCGAGTACCGGCGGCGTGGGGCGTGGATGAACTACGTCCCGCAGGCCGCTGAGCTGGCCGAGGCCAAGAAGGAGCACACCTGGCTCAAAGACGTTCCAGGTCACTGCCTCCAGCAGGCCCTCATGGACCTCGACAGGGCGTGCCGCGCGCACGGCACGTGGAAGGTGCGCTGGCGGTCCAAGTCCCGATGGTCCCCCTCGTTCCGGTTCCCTGAGGGCGGCAAGGTCGGGGTCGAACGGCTGGGACGCAAATGGGGCCGGGTGAAGCTGCCGAAGATCGGCTGGGTCCGGTTCCGCTGGTCCCGGCCACTCGGCGGCGAGATCAAGTCGGTGACCCTGAGCCGCAAGGGCTCCCAGTGGTACATCTCCTTCCTCGTGGACGACCAGGCCGTCACGCCCGGACGGCACGCGATGCCGAACACGGCGCTCGGCATCGACCGAGGCGTCGCCGTGGCAGCCACCACAAGCGACGGCGACTTCCACGACCGCCGGTTCGTCACTGAGGGCGAGAAGATCCGGTATCGGCAGCTGCAGCAGAAGCTGGCCCGCAGCAGGAAGGGCACCGCGAACCGGCGCAAGACCATCGCGGCGATGAACCGGATCATGGGCCGGGTCACCGACCGGCGCGGCGACTTCTGCGCCTGGACAGCGAATCGCATCACCAGCCGGAACGCCGTGGTGGTGCTCGAAGACCTCAAGACCAAGAACATGACGGCCCGCGCCGCCGGTACCCTCGCGCAGCCGGGTAAGCAGGTCGCGCAGAAGCAAGGACTGAACCGGGCCATCCTCGACAAGGGCTGGCACCGCCTGGAACTCGCTCTCACCAACGCGGCCCGGTACACCGGCACGGCCGTGGTGAAGGTCAATCCCGCCTACACCTCGCGGCGCTGCCACGCCTGTGGGTTGGTCACCGAAGGCAACCGTGAGAGCCAAGCGGTCTTCGTGTGCAAGAACCCCGGATGCGGCCACGCAGACCACGCGGATGTGAACGCGGCACGCAACATCCTCAACGCCGCAGGGCATGCGGTGCCAGCCTGTGGAGACCTCGCCGTCGGGCGGTCGGTGAAGCAGGAACCAGCGGCCCCGCGAGGGACACCGCACCAACCGGCCCCCGAGCTGGAAGGAATCCCCCGGCTTTAGCCGTGGGGAGGAAGTCAAATGCACAGGACACGGGCGCGGCTGTCGGACGACCGCGAGATCGTCTACTACGACGAGGCGCCGGGCCGGACGCCCGTCCCCGACCCGCGCGGGCTGCCGCCGGTCGAACCGGTCTGCGAGGTCCGCCGCGACCCGCTGACCGGCGACCACGTCACCATCACCGCGCACCGCAACAGCCGGACGTTCCTGCCGCCCGCCGACCAGTGCCCGCTGTGCCCGGGCGGCCCCGCCTCGGAGATCCCCGACCCGTCCTACGACGTCGTGGTGTTCGAGAACCGCTTCCCGTCCTTCGACGCCCGCACACCGCCCGTCCCGCCCATGATCGACGGCGTGGAGCGGGCGCGCGGTGACGGGCGCTGCGAGGTCGTGTGCTTCACCGACGACCACTCCGCGTCGATGCCGGCGCTGCCGGTCTCCCGCTTCCGCACCGTCATCGACGCGTGGGCGGACCGCACCGCCGAACTGTCCGCGCTCCCCGGCGTCCGGCAGGTCTTCGTCTTCGAGAACCGCGGCGTCGAGATCGGCGTGACCCTGCACCATCCGCACGGGCAGATCTACGCCTACCCGTTCGTCACGCCCCGCACCGAGCGCATGCTCGCCCAGGCCGCCGCGCACCGCGACCTGTTCGGCGACGTGCTGAAGGCCGAGGCGGCGGGCGGCCGCGTCGTCCTCGCCGGCGAGCACTGGACGGCCTACGTCCCCGCCGCCGCCCGCTGGCCCGTCGAAGTGCACCTCATGCCGCACCGGCACGTCCCCGACCTCGCCGCCCTGGACTCCGCCGAACGCGCCGAACTGGCCGTCCTCTACCGCGACCTGCTGCGCCGCTGCGACGCCCTCTACGACGACCCGCTGCCGTACGTCGCCGGCTGGCACCAGGCACCCGCCGGCGACGGCCGCGAACTCGTCCGCCTGCACCTGGAGCTGTTCTCCGTCCGCCGCGCCCCCGGCAAGATCAAGTACCTGGCGGGCTCGGAGTCGGGCATGGCGGCCTGGATCAACGACGTCCGGCCGGAGGACATGGCCGCCCGCCTCCGCGAGGTCACCGGCGCCTGAACGTCACTGGCGGCGGAGCGTCCGGGTGATCCCGGCCGCGATCGTCGTCGCGAGCACCCACCCGGTGATGATCAGCGTGTAGGCGAGCCACTGGTGCCCGCCGGTCGGCTTGAACGCCTTCTCCTGCCCGAAGTCGATGATGGGCAGCATCAGGTCGAGCGTGTAGAACAGCGCGTTGAACGGCGGATGCTCATCCGCCTTCAGCGGCTCCGGATGACGCACCCCGAACACCGTCGTGCCGGCGGCCAGCAGCCCGGCCAGCCATCCCGCCGCCCACACCGGCCGGAAACCGTACCCGACCGTCACGTCCTGCAGGTAGCCCCACAGCCGCGCGTACCACGGACGCGTCGACCGGTGCCGGCGCTGCTTGGCGAGCTGCACGTTCCGCGCCGCCCGGTCGTCCCCGGCCTGCAGGTAGGCGGCGGCGAGCTGCTCGTACGCGTGCGGGACGTAGCCTTCCGCGTCCCGCTCCAGCATCGCGATCCGGACCTTCGCGGGGAGCCGCGGGGTGAGCAGGCCGTAGGTCAGGCCGTCCAGCCACACCTCGCCGCCGAACGCGCCGGGCGGGACGTGCAGAAGACCGAAACGGCCGCGGAGCAGGTTCACCGCACCGTCGACCCGCCCCTCCCGGAACCACACCTCCCCGATCGCGGAACTCGTCGCCCGCAACGCGCACCCGCCGGGCGCGGACAGCCGCGCCTCCGTGAAGACGAGCAGCCCCGGGATCGTCGCGCCGCGCACGCTGACCTCCCCCTCGAACCGCGCCCGCGTCGCGTTCACGTCAGAGCCGACAGTCAGGTTCTCGCCGTCGAGGACCCGCCCGCCCGGGTTGCGCAGGACGGCGCCCTCCAGGTTCACCGTGCCGGCCACCGACGCACCGTTCATCCGGACCTCCCCGCGCGCCACGAGGCCCGGACACCAGATGTCGTCCTCGAGAACGGAATGGTTGAGGTGCAGGATCTCCTCTTCGTGCACGCCCTCCCTCCCGAGCCGCGCCCGCTCCATGAAGAGGACACCGGACAACCGTGCCCCGCCGAGCCGCACCGGCCCCGGCACACGGCAGTCGGTGAGGCGCAGCACCCCGTCCACGCGCAGCGTCGCCGCGTCGAGCCCCGGCAGGTAGGACTCGCTCAGGTTCACCTGCCGGGCACGCGCCCCGTACAGGACGGGCGTCTCCTCGAAGCGGCACCCCCGCAGCCCGACCGGATGCTCGATCGTCGCGTACTGCAGGTTCAGCACCCCGGTGATGCGCGCCCCCACCACCCGCAACGCCGCGATCTCGCCGTCCACCGGCGGGCTCAGCAGCAGCTTGCGCAGCACCCAGGCCCGCACCGTCCGGTCGGCGCCCCACGCGTCCCCGTTCTCGGGGTCGTCCGCGCCGTCCCGGAGGTCGACCGGCGTCCCGGTGGGGAACGCCCGCCAGACCCGCCGCTCGACGGGCGTCAGATCGATCGGCTCCACGATCAAGGAACCTAGTCCAAACCCACCCGTTCCTCGACGTACCGGACGCCTCCCGGCGGGGTCATATCAGCACCCGGACGCGGAGTTCTGTCACACCTCGACCGAGTTTCCGCGACTGCATGGAACGATCTCCGCCGGGTGCCTTACTCTCCCTCGCATGCCGGAAAGCGTGCTGGCGGACCTGCTGGCGCACGGAGCGTTCGACAGCGTCGCCGCCACCGCCGAGGGGCCGCCGCTGGCCTTCGCCTCCCAGGCCGGGCCCGGCGCGAACGCCGGCCAGGCATGGGACCCGGCGACGGGCCTCGCGCTCGGCGCGCCGATCCCCGACTTCCCCGCCGAACGCGCCGAATGGGCCTTCGGCGCCCCCACCGGTTCCCCCATCGTCACCTGGACGCACCGCGACCGCGTCCACGTCCACCACCTGGAAACGGGCCACGAACTGTCCCTGGACGGCCAGCCCGAACTCCTCGGCCTCGCCGTCCACACCGGCCGCGGAGCCGTCGTCGCCGTCTTCGGCCCCGCCAACGACGCCGAAGTCATCGTCTGGGACGCCCTCACCGGCGACCGCCTGACCGAGTTCCCCCTCTGGCTCGGCCACCAGACCGCCATCGACCGCTGGATCCTGCACGCCACACCCTCCACCGGCCCCCTCATCGGCCTGCCCGGCGACTCCGCCGTCACCCTCCTGGACGTGGAACGCGGCGACGAGATCACCACACTCCCGCCCCGCGCGGTCCTGGCCCCGTCCCCGGACGGGCTGGTCCTCGTCCAGCCGACCCCCTCCGCTCTGCACGTCCGCGGCCTCGACGGCGGCCGGCTCGCCGACCTGACGACTCCGTCCCCGTGCGACCAGATCGCGGCGACCCTGGCCGAAGGCCGCCTCCTCGTGGCCGCCGCCCTGGAGAACGACCCCGGAACCGTCCTGGCCTGGGATACCACGACCGCGGAACCGTCCCACCGCATAAAGACCCCGGCCCCCATCAACGACCTGGCCCTGACTCCGGACGGCACCCTCCTGACAGCCACCGACGAAGGCCTCCACACAACCCACCTATGCACCTAGGCAACGTCCCCCGTCCGGGCACCCGCGAGGCCCGCCCCGTTCTGTACCTGGACGTGGACGGCGTCCTCAACCCCGAGGCGCCGACCGGACGCTTCACCGAGCACACTGTCGGCCGCCTCACCGTTCGTATCGTCGCCGACCACGGCGCCTGGCTCCGCGACCTTTCAACCCACTACGACCTGGTCTGGGCGACCACGTGGGAGGAACACGCCAACCAGTACATAGGTCCCTTGCTCGGCCTGCCCCCACTGCCGCATGTGGCCTTCTCCACCTACACCCCTCACCCCGGCGATCCGCACACCCCGCTCCTGCAGATCCCGCGCATGCGCAAATGGGCGCCGATCCTCCGCCATGCGGACGGCCGTCCCTTCGCCTGGTTGGACGACGTCATCCCGTGGACCATCCGGCGCCAAGCCCTCCCGCACCGCCGCGCCATCCGCCTGATCCGGGTCGAACCGGCACAGGGCCTGACCCGCCGCCACGTGAACAGCCTCGACCGCTGGGCCGCCCACCTGTCCCGCCGCACTCGACGCGGGGCCCCGCCATGACGGCGCCGCCGACCACCAGGGCGGCGCGCCGGTCGCTCGTGCACGCGCTGGGGTGGGTGTTATAGGACGTGTTGGGCGAAGCGTGACAGGGTGAGGTCGAGGGCGGCTGGGCCGGGCATGGCCCACAGGTCGTCGTTGAAGATCTCCACTTCGATCGGGCCGGTGTAGCCGGTGGCGTCGACGGCCGCGCGGAAGCGGCGCAGGTCGACGCAGCCGTCGCCGAGCATGCCGCGTCCGGTGAGGGCGCCCTCGGGGAGCGGGGTCACCCAGTCGGCGACCTGGAAGAGGGCCAGCCGGCCCTCCTCGCCCGCGCGGGCGATGCCGTCCCAGGCGTCCGGGTCCCACCACAGGTGATAGGTGTCGATCATGACCCCGACCTGGGCGGACGGGTGCGGTGCCGCGATGTCCAGCGCCTGACGCAGGGTGGAGACCACGCAGCGGTCGGAGCAGTACATCGGGTGGAGCGGCTCGATCGCGAGCTGGACGCCGTGCTCGCCGGCGTACGGCGCGAGTTCGGCTATGGCGTCGGCGACGCGGGCGCGGGCGCCGTCGAGGTCGCGGGACCCGTCCGGCAGCCCGCCGCTGACCAGGCACAGGACGGGTGCGCCCAGCGCTGTGGCCTCCTCGATGGCGCGGCGGTTGTCGTCCAGGGCATCGTGCTCCTGGAAGAAGCCGCCCCGGCATAGGGACGTGACCGTCAAACCGTGGTCCTGGACGAGCTTGGCCGTGCGGGTCAGGCCGTACTCGGCCACGGGCTCCCGCCACAGGCCGACGCCCGTGACTCCGGCCGAGGCGCAGCCGGCGGCGAGGTCGGGCAGGGGCCAGTGCCGGGTCGTCCACTGGTTGAGGCTGAACCTCATCGGACGGCTCCTTGGACGGTCAGCCATGCGCGCATCCGGTTCGCGGCAAGGTCGGGGTCGGGGTAGAGGCCGGCGGCGTCGGCGAGCTGGAAGAGGCGCACCATGTGCGGGACGGAACGTGCGTTCTCCAGCCCCCCGACCATGCGGAAGTGCCGCTGATGGCCGGTCAGCCAGGCCAGGAACACCACACCGGTCTTGTAGTAGAAGGTCGGTGCCTCGAACAGGTGACGAGCGAGCGGCACCGTCGGCGCGAATATCTCCTCGTAGGACGCGGTGTCGTTGTCATCGAGCGCCCGCAGGGCGGCTGCGGCGGCGGGGGCGATGGGGTCGAAGACGCCGAGCAGCGCGTCGCTGTGCCCTTCGGCGTCGCCCTTGATGAGTTCCGGGTAGTTGAAGTCGTCGCCGGTGTAGAGCCTGACGCCGGACGGCAGCCGGCGGCGGAAGGCGATCTCCCGCTCGCCGTCCAGCAGCGAGATCTTGACGCCGTCGATCCGGGACGCGTGGCCGGCGATCAGGTCGAGGAGCGCGTCGGCGGCGACGTCGAGGTCGGGTGAGCCCCAGTAACCGTCGAGGGCCGGGTCGAACATCGGCCCCAGCCAGTGCAGCACGGCCGGTCGTCCGACCTGGGACAGCAGGCGCCCGTACACGGAGGCGTAGTCGTCGGGGCCGCGTGCGGCGGCGGCCAGGTGGCGGCTCGCCATCAGGACGGGGACGGCGCCGGCCGACTCGACCACCGCGAGCTGCTCTTCGTAGGCGGCGACGATCTCCTCCGGCGAGGCCGGTCCCGGGGGCAGATGGTCGGTGCCGGCGCCGCAGACGATCCGGCCGCCGGTTGAAAGCGCTTCCCGGCCGCTGCGCGCAATGAGCTCGCGGGTCGTCGACCAGTTCAGGCCCATGCCGCGCTGCGCCGTGTCCATCGCCTCCGCGACGCCGAGCCCGTACGACCACAGGTGGCGGCGGAACGCCAGCGTGGCGTCCCAGTCGAGCGAGTCGCCGGCCGGATCCGGTACGACATGCGCGGCGGCGTAGGCCACTCGCGACGTGCTCGGCCCCGGCGGAGGCGGGTAGGTGCGCGGCTCGCCCATCGTGTGCGGGGCGGCCAGGCCCGGGAGTTCGATCTTCATCGGGTCAGCTCCGGAATCTCCAGCCGGCGGCCCTCACGCCACGCCCGCAGCCCCAGCTCGGCGAGCTGCACACCGCGCGCCCCCGCGTAGAAGTCCCACGGGAACGCCTCATCGTCGGCCACGTGCCGCAGGAACATCTCCCACTGCGCCTTGAACCCGTTCTCGAACTCGCCGTTGTCCGGGATCTCCTGCCACTGCGACCGGAAGTCCTCGGTGGCGGGCAGATCGGGATTCCACACCGGTTTCGGCGTCATCGACCGGTGCTGGACACGGCAGCGCCGCAGCCCCGCGACCGCGGACCCCTCCGTCCCGTCCACCTGGAACTCCACCAGCTCGTCGCGGAACACCCGCGTCGCCCACGACGAGTTGATCTGCGCGACGATCCCGCCGTCCAGCTCGAAGATCCCGTAGGCGGCGTCGTCGGCGGTGGCCGCGTACGGCTTGCCGTCCTCGTCCACCCGCTCGGGGATGTGCGTCGCCCCGAGCGCCTGGACCGACCGCACCGGCGCGATCACGCCGTCCAGCACGTAGCGCCAGTGGCAGAACATGTCGAGGATGATCCCGCCGCCGTCCTCCGCCCGATAGTTCCAGCTCGGACGCTGCGCCTCCTGCCAGCCGCCCTCGAACACCCAGTACCCGAACTCGCCGCGCACCGACAGGATCCGCCCGAAGAAACCGCCGTCCACCAGGCGTTTCAGCTTGAGCAGCCCCGGCAGGAACAGCTTGTCCTGGACGACGCCGTGCTTCACGCCCGCCTCCTCGGCGAGCCGCGCCAGGGCCAGCGCGCCGTCCAGGTCTTCGGCCAGCGGCTTCTCGGTGTAGACGTGCTTGCCCGCCGCGACCGCCGCGCGGATCGCCGCGGCCCGCGCGCCGGTGACCTGCGCGTCGAAGTAGACGTCGGTCTCCGGACGCGCGAGCGCCTCGGCCAGGTCGGTCGTCCAGGCGGTGAGGCCGTGCCGTCCGGCGAGGTCGCGCAGCTTGGCCTCACTGCGTCCGACGAGCACGGGTTCGGGCCACAGCACGGTGCCGTCGGCCGTGCGCACCCCGCCCTGCTCCCGGATCGCGAGGATCGAGCGGAGGAGATGCTGGCGATATCCCATCCGGCCGGTGACGCCGTTCATGATGATCCCGATGGACCTGCGTGCCATCCCGTTCCTTCCCAGCCTGTCGTGTATCCCGTGGTCGGGAAAGCGCGTTCAGAAAGCGCTTTCTGATGTACCGTAGGAAGCGTCGCACGCGCGGTCAAGAGGGTCTCTCCGCAGGACCCGCCGCGCAGGCCGGCGTCGAGGGAGCGTGATGACGGAAGCGGCGGAGGAACCGCGGGCCGCCGACCGGGCCTACGTGACGCTGCAGGACGTCGCGCGGGACGCCGGCGTCTCGCTCGCCACCGCGTCCCGCGTCCTCAACGGAACCGCGCAGGTCCGGGCCGACCTGCGCGAGCGGGTGCTCGCCGCCTCGGCCAGGCTCAGCTACACCCCCAACGCGCACGCGCAGGCGCTGGCCAGCGCGTCCAGCACGTCCGTCGGCGTGATCTGCCACGACGTCAGCGACCCCTACTTCGCCGGCGTCGCCCGCGGCGTGATGCACACCGCCGCCGAGCACGGCATGCTCGTGATGCTCGCCAGCACGTTCCGCGACCCGGCGCGCGAGATCGAGTACGTGGCGATGCTGCGCGCCCAGCGTGCCCGCGCGATCCTGCTCATCGGCTCCGGCTTCGAGGACCGCGACTGGGAGCGTTCGATGGCCGCCGAACTCGACCCCTACGAGCGCACCGGCGGCCGTGTCGCCGTCCTCAGCCGGCACCGCAGCCTCAAGGTCGACGCCGTCCTGCCGCAGAACAGGGAGGGCGCCGCCGACCTCGCCCGCGCGCTGCTCGACCTCGGGCACCGCGACTTCGGCGTGCTGACCGGCCCGCGCGCCCTCACCACCGTCTCCGACCGCCTCGCCGGCTTCACCGGCGCCCTCGCGGACGCGGGCGTCGGCGTCCCCGCCGAACACATTGTCGAGGCCGCCTTCACCCGCGACGGCGGCTACGCGGCCGCGACCGAACTGCTTCGCGCCAGAACCCATCCGACCTGCGTGTTCGCGGTCACCGACGTGATGGCGGTCGGCGCGCTCGCCGCGTTCCGCGACAACGGCGTCTCCGTGCCGGGCGACATCTCCCTCGCCGGCTTCGACGACATCCCGATCGTCCGCGACCTGACCCCGCCCCTCACCACCGTCGCGCTCCCGCTCCGCGAGATGGGCGAGCGGGTGATGGGCCTCGCCCTCCGCGAACCCGCCGCCCACCGCAGCCTCATCGATCGCGTCGCCGGCGAAGTCGTGCTGCGCGCCAGCACCGCCCCACCCCGCTGACCCGCGGCGCGCCCGCCGTCCCCCCGTCCAGGACGCCGCCGGGCGCGCCGCCCCCCAAAAACGAAGAACCCGCCCGGAGATCCGGACGGGCCCTCATCTATGGCCGTTCAGCGCGCGGCGAGATCGTCCTCTTTCGCCTCGGCCTCCGCGGGACGCTCGGAGTCCGAATCCGCCGGCCGCTCGGGCCACGCGACGATCTTGGTGCGACGAGGGTTCGCCAGAGGGTTGCTCATCGTTAGTGCCGTCCTCCTGTTCGGGCCGAATGAACAGATGTTCCCGATGACCTGCCCACTTTCGCAAAATGGTCTAGACCGCAAGCTCACGGGGCCATGGAATCTGTGTCGCCCCGCCCCCTGTTCCCTGGCACTCTCTCTGCCATGGACGTAGCCGAGTTGACCCGCCTCCAGGACCAGGGCACCCGCCTGAAATTCCTGTTCTTCTGGGGCCAGACTCCCGGACCCGGCTACCTGAGCCAATGGTGGCCGTCCCCCTTCACCGTGGACGGGGTGACCTACGCCACTGCCGAGCACTACATGATGGCCGAAAAGGCCCGCCTCTTCGGCGACGGCGAAACGGCGTCCGCCATCATCTCCGCCCCTCACCCCGGCCGCGCGAAAGACATCGGCCGCCGCGTCCGGAACTTCGACGAGCAAACGTGGCGGGACCACCGAGTCGCCATAGTCACGAGAGGCAGCGAAGCGAAGTTCGCCCAGAACAAAGACCTGTGCGACTACCTCCTCGGCACCCGCGACCGCATCCTCGTAGAAGCAAGTCCGCTCGATCGCATCTGGGGCATCGGCCTGGCCGCCGACGACCCCCGCGCCGAAGACGTGACCGCCTGGCCAGGACAAAACCTCCTGGGCTTCGCCCTGATGACCGCCCGCGACACCCTGGCCCGCTAACGGATGCACATTACGTCCGGGGTAATCGATCTGCGCCGCCCCGCAATGGGACGGTCGGCGGTATGGAACGCGCAATGGAAACGGCGGCGAGCGGCCGCGTCGTCTGGGGAGCACTGGCCCTCGCCGCGCCGGGCCTCAACGTGAAGCTGGCGGGGATGGGCCACCGGGACACCCCCGAGCTCAGATACATGATCCGGATCTTCGGAAGCCGGGCCGTCGCACTCGGCGCCGGGTACCTTCTCAGCGATCCGGCCGCCCGCCGGCGCTGGCGGCGCCTCTGCCTGCTGGTGGACGCCTGCGACACCGCCGCCGGCCTCGTCCACCTGATCCGCGGCGACGTCCCACGCGGCGCCGCGGCCGGCCTGACGGCGATAACCGGCACCTACGCGGCCCTGGACCTCCTGGCCGTCCAAGCCGAAGACCCGGCCACCTGACCTGGCCGCAGACGTCCCCCAACTCGATGTCAGCAGGGGACGTCTCAGGCCCGCTCAAAGGCGAGGTCGAAGTCCTTCCGCCAGGTCTCGCCCCGGTCCTCGGACGCCTCCCAGCGCCCGCGGATCCGGTCATTCTCGACGTCGGCGATGAAACGCTGGTGGAAGTCCGGGTCCTCACGGGTCATCGTCCAATGCCCGCCGCCGAAGGTCATGGCGAACTGGCGGCATACGCCGCGGTCGTCCTGGTAGAGCGCGACGTAGGCGTCGTTCGGGTCGCTGCGTCCGATGACGAGGCCCATCTCGGAGTGCTCTTGCTCGCCTCCGCCGAAGTGCGACCGCACGACCAGCAGCGACTCCCCGAGCCACTCGATGGTGGTCGTGCCCGGCACCTCGGTGCCCGGCGGTTCGAGGAACCAGGCGTCCGACATCGTCATCGTCCACTCGCCGACGAGCCCGCCGAGCTTCGCGAGTTCGGTATTGCGCATGGTTCCTCCGATCGCTACGACCTGCGCGACGGTACCCGGGCGGATGTGGTGCCGCAATGAACCACACGCCGGACCTCAGGTGCCGTTCTCGACCTGAGGAACTCCCGGCCTCGTCCATCGGATCCGGGCAGGTCAGACGAGTGGTCACGGGGGTGGAGCGTAGACGCTGTCCAGGTAGCGGACGGTGTGTTCGGTGGTCTCCTGGAGGTCGATGAGAGGGCGCCGCAGGTAGCGGCGCGGGCCGGAGCGCCAGCAGAAGTGCTCGGGGTGCACCCAAACGTTGAGGCCAGGGAGCATCACAACGGACATGCCGTCCTCGCCGGTGTTGCGCGTCCCTTCGAAGCCGCGCCGGGTGACGTCCGCGCGCAGTCGAAGACGGAGACGACGAGCTGCGTTGACTTCCTCCTCTCCCTGAAGGGAGAGGATTCCTACGGCTCGCGCCGTGGGTGTTTCTGCTTCGCGGCCGATTGCGGAAGGGAGGGCCCTTGCCGTCTGACATCAGCTCCACAGACCTCGCCGGGGTCGCCCCTGGCTACGGCTCGACCAGCCGCAAGGATGTTCTTGGCCGCGTTGTGGTCCCGGTCGTGCCGGGTGCGGCAGCCCGGGCACGTCCAGTGCCGGGTCGACAGGCTCAACTCCGCGAGCAAGTGCCCGCAGTACGAGCAGGTCTTGGACGAGGGATACCACCGGTCGATCACGATCAGGGTGCGCCCGGCGCGTGCGGCCTTGTACTCCAGCATGCGCCGGAACTCGCCCCACCCGCAGTCGGAGATCGCGCGGGCGAGCCTGCGGTTGCGGACCATGTTGGCGACCGCGAGGTCCTCGATCACGATCACGTCCGCGTCCCGGACGAGGCTGGTGCTGGTGCGGTGCAGGAAATCGGCACGGGCGTTGCGGACTTTGCGGTGGGCTCCGGCGACCTTGGTTTTGGCCTTGCGGCGGTTGGCCGAACCCCGCTGGCAGCGGGCCATGCGCCGCTGGTACCGGGCCAGGTTGCGGGCCTTGCGCTCCAGGTGGCGGGGGTTGGCGATGCGGTTCCCGTCGGAGGTCACCGCGAAGTCCTTGATGCCCAGGTCGATGCCGATGGCGTGTCCGGCGGCCGGCGGCGGCTCAGGCTCGCCGGTGCCGGTGTCGACGGCGAAGGTGACGTACCAGCGGCCGTCCGGCTCCCGCGAGATCACCACCATCGTCGGGTTCAGCGCGGCCAGATCCACCTCGTCAAACGACCACACGAACGCCAGCGGCGCGGTGGTCTTGGCCATCCGCAACTGGCCGTCGCGCATGCGGAACGCCGAGCGGGTGTAGTGCGCGGACTGCCGGGATGTGCGGGTTTTGAAGCGCGGGTGGCGGGCGCGTCCGGCGAAGAAGTGGGCGAACGCGGCGTGCTGGTGCCGCAGCGCCTGCTGCAGCGGGACCGAGTAGACCTCGTTCAGGAACGCCAGCTCCGGGGTCTTCTTCCACCCGGTCAGCGCGGCATCGGTCTCCCGGTAGGAGGTCCGTTTGCGGTCGATGTGGAAGGCGCGACGGCGTTCGGCGAGGGTCTTGTTCCACACCAGGCGGACGCAGCCGAACGTGCGGCCGAAGAGGGCCGCCTGCTCGGGGTCGGGGTACGCTCGGCACTTGTACGCCGTCCGCATGACCACAACTTTACACACCGATTGTGTGCACATGAGGACTCTCGGTAATCCAAGGGTTCGGTTTTCAGGACCGTCCCGGCTGCGCCGGGCCGCTCCTGATGGAGTCCGGATTCCTCTCCGGCCTGAAGGCCGAAGCATCCTCCGGAGGATCAGGTGACGGGACGGTCCGCGCCCAGAACCATAACTCGGGCGCGGTGGGCGGACGGTCGCCTGGAGCGGCCCTGCCGTGGCGGAGCGCGTTGGTGGCGATCTCGGACACGGCGAGTTCCCCGTCACGCAGGGCATAGAACGCCGAGCCGCGGCCCGGATGGAGCGGCAGAAGGCGTGGCTCGAACGAGAGGAGCCGGCGCGGCTCTGGGCGATCTTGGACGAGGCGACGCTCGGTCGCGTCATCGGCGGTCCGGAGGTCATGCGTGACCAATACCGCCAGATCACCGAGCTGGCGGCCTTGCCGAACGTGATGTTCCAGGTCATGCCGGTTGCCGCTGGCGCGCATCCCGGTGTGATCGGCACCTTCACCATCATGGGCTTCCCCGAGCGGTTCACGCCGGATGTCGTGTATGTCGAGAACATGACGAGTGCTCTGTACATTGAGGACGACGAGGAGGTGCACACCTACTCCCTGGCGTTCGAGCAGATGCAGGCGATGGCTCTGAGTCCCGAGGACTCGCTGGTCATGCTCAAGCGCGTGGCAGGGCGATGACCGCAAGGAGGAGGCGGATGGCCAACTTTGATCTTGGTCGGGTCGTCTTTCGTAAGAGCAGCCACAGTGATGGCGGCAACGGCTGTGTAGAAGCCGGCACTCTCGGCTCCCGACGTTTCGTCCGGGACTCCAAGGACCCGGAGGGTGGCGTCCTGGCCCTGGAGCGGGACATGTGGTCTGCCCT
This sequence comes from Spirillospora sp. NPDC048819, assembly GCF_040650055.1. NCBI lineage: Bacteria > Bacillati > Actinomycetota > Actinomycetes > Streptosporangiales > Thermomonosporaceae > Spirillospora > Spirillospora sp. NPDC048819. The sequence continues at coordinate 78,688 of NZ_JBEZGN010000037.1, forward strand.
GATGTCTCAGATCAAGCGGGGCGTGTACGACCTCTGATTCGCCCCGGGTGCGGCAAACGCCCCTCGCCAGATTCGCGAGAGGCGTTTGCCGTGTCTGATGCGGCGCCGCGGGTCAGGGGGCGGGGTTGGGGCCCACGAAGAGGAGGACCTGGTTCTTCGCCCACGGGACGCCGTCGTGGACGTACCAGGTCGGGGGGACCTGGTCGGGGCGTAGGACGTTGCTTGTGGTCCCGGCCATGGAGCGGTACTCGGGCACCGTTACGTCGCGCTTCTTCAGGGCGGCCAGCACTTCGCTCACGCGGTGGTTGCGGAAGGTCATGCCGTGCATGGCCTCGCCGGGCGCCGTCACGGTGCGCTGCTGTTGTACTGCTCGCCCGGGCGGGCCGCGCGGCCGAAGGTGATTTCGGCCTTGCCCGTGAAGTCGGTCCGGACCCGGATGCCGACCGGGCACCGGTCGCCTCCGCCGCCGGTCTCGCACTCGCCCTTGGCGGTGATGGTCGAGATGTCGCGTCCGGTCGTGCCCTCGCTCTGGCTCATCGCCACCACAGTGCCGACGATGGACGGGGACGCCGGCACCAGCCTCAGCTTGACGTCAAGCCCCAGTTGGGCGAGTTCGGCGCGATAGCGCTTCGGGTCGGCCAGCGGGTCGCGGACCCGCACGTCGACGTATTCGCCCTCGTGCGTGACGGTGAGCGCCGCCGCGGCCAGCGTAATGTCGGGGCCGGGCATCGTCCGCTGGGTCGCATCGTCCGGGATGGTCGCGGCGAACGCCACGGCCGTGCAGGCCGCGGCGGCCGCCGCCACGGGAAGGCCGATGATGAGGCGCAACGGGCGTCGGCGGTGATGCGGTCGGCCAGGTCTGTGGACGTCTCGTCGGACAGGAGCTCCCCGGCCCGCTGGTCGGTGATGGGGGCGAGCCCGGCGATCATTGTGTCGATGTCGCGGTTCATCGGGTTTCCTTTCGCTGGAGACCCCTGGCTTCAGCCATGGGGAGGAAAGCGAACTTGCTGCGAAGCCGCACAGGGACGGGATTCCGTCGCCAAGGTGGAATCCGGTTAAGCAGTGGCCATGCCGCAGCTAACCTGCTGGGTGTGCGGACGGCGTTCAAGTGTCGGGCCTACCCGACCCCCGAGCAGGCGGCGGTGCTGAACCGCACGTTCGGGTGCGTGCGCGTGGTGTGGAACCAGACACTCGCCTGGCGGCACTGCCGCTGGCACACCGAACAGGCCGCCACCAACGTGCCGCAGGCCAACGCGTTCCTCACCCGGCTCAAACAGTCCAAGGAATTCGCCTGGCTGAACGAGGTGTCCTCGGTCCCTTTGCAGCAGGTGCTGCGCACCCAGCAGAAGGCGTTCGCCAACTTCTTCGCCGGACGCGCCCGTTACCCCGCGCTACAAGTCCCGGCACGGCCGCCAGAGCGCCGAGTACACCCGCAGCGGGTTCCGCTGGCGAGACGGACGGCTGATCCTGGCCAAGACCGACGCGCCGCTTGCGTTCGTGTGGTCCTGGCCCGATGTCGACCCGGCGTCGATCGACCCGACCACGGTGACCGTCTCCCGCGACCCCGACGGCCGCTGGTACCTCTCCCTGGCTGTGGAGGTCGCCGACCCCGGTCAGGCACCGGCCACCGGCGCGATGACCGGCGTCGATCTGGGTGTCAAGGACTTCGCGGTGACCTCGGACGGGGAGAAGATCGCCAACCCCCGGCATCTGGAGCGCAAGGCCGCCAATCTGGCCCGCTACCAGCGGCGCATGGCCCGCTGCCAGAGGGGATCGAACAACCGGCGCAAGGCCAGGGCGAAGGTCGCCCGCGCGCACCGCAAGGTCCGCGACGCCCGCCGCGACTTCCTGCACAGGACCTCGACGCGGCTGGTCCGCGACCACGACGTGATCGTGGTCGAAGACCTCAACATCAAGGGCATGGTCGGCAACCGCAAACTCGCGCGGGTGATCTCCGACTGCGGGTGGGGCGAGTTCCGCCGCCAGTTGGAGTACAAGACCGCCAAGCATGGCCGCCACCTGATTGTGATCGACCGCTGGTATCCGTCCTCGAAGACCTGTAGCTCGTGCGGGCACCTGCTCGCCGAACTCTCGCTCAATACCCGGCACTGGACGTGCCCGGACTGCGGCACCCTGCACGACAGGGACGTCAACGCCGCCAAGAACATCCTGGCCGCCGGTCGAGCGGTGACTGCCTGTGGAGGTGAGGTCAGACGTCCGGGCAACCGGGTGCACTCGCCGGTGAAGCAGGAACCCCAGCCTGTGAAGGCTGGAATCCCCCGGCCTTAGCCGTGGGGAGGAAGTCAAGTGTGCTCTCCGTGCGGGAATCATCGGGAAATCGGGGTGGCGGCCGGGGACGGGGTGCCTGTGCGTTCCAATGCGCGGGCGAAGCGGCGGCGGGCGCGGTGCAGGCGGATCCGCACCGCGTTTCGGGAGCAGCCGAGGACGGCCGCGATCTCGCCGTGGTCCAGGCCCTCCCAGCCCACCAGGGACAGGAGCTCCCGGTCGGCGTCCGGCAGGCTCCGGAAGGCGGTGGCCGCGTCGGTCAGGTCGCCGTCGGACCGTTCGTGGACGGTCAGGCCGTCGCTGAGCCGGGAGCCGAGGTCGGCGGCCAGCGCCGACCTGCGTCGTTCACCGCGGTGGTGGTTGGCCAGCACCCGGCGGGCCACGCCGTACAGCCACAACCGCGCCTGGTCGCCCGGCGGGACGTCGTCGAGCCGGCGCCACGCCGTCAGGAACGTCCCCGCCAGGACGTCGGCGGCGTCGTGGGGATCGGAGGTGCGGCGCAGCGCGTACCCGAGGATCCGGGCACGGTTGGCGGTGTAGATCTCCTCGAACCGGCGCCGCCTGTCACCGGGCGGATGGGAATCCTCCAAAGGGGTTGGCAAGCCCACCTCTCGTCGCACGCCCCAGGGGCGGCGGAATGACCGGACGCAGAGCACATGTCCGGACCCCGCCCGGCATTTCGCGATCATTACCGGATGCGGCACGGGCGATGGACGTACGGTTCGGTACCGGCGATGCGGTGCGTGGGTGGGAGGAACCCTGTCGGCTGGCATCGGCTTCGCGGCGAACTCGCAACGCGTAAGCACAATGGCCGTGTCTGGAGCAATGGGAGTACGACTGGCGTAGGACCAGTTTCGGATGTGCGGGTCAGCGGCGCCGGCGGGCGTGGCGGCGCATTCCGTCCACCTTCTGGCGGAAGACGTCCGGAGTGACGACGGGGGTTCCTCGCCATGGCGACATGGAGATCAGGTCGGCGTCGTTGCTGACGACCAGCAGCGCCCCCACGTCGGTCGCGAGGTCGAGAATCAGGTTGTCCTCGTCGTCAGGGCAGTCGTGCACCGTGCGCGGCGGGTCGATCACGTCGCCCTCGCTGTGATCGGCGATGGTGACGAGCGCCGTAAGGTAGGCGCCGGCCTTCGCCTCCTCCCATTTGAACAGCTCCACAAGGATTCGCTCGATGTTCCGCAGGATGTGCGGGGACAGCCAGAGGGAGAACTCCGCGGCGTCATTTGCAATGCCCAGGCAGTCGGCGGAGGCGTTACCGGACGTCGGTGGTGGCGAGGGCCACGATCGGAACGGGCTGTTGCCGGTCGCTGCGGCCGTCACGAGCACGTTGATGTCATAGACCACGGGTGCCGGCATGGTCAGGTGCCTTCCCCGCCTTTGAGGAACCCCCGGATCCGCTCGGGCACGTCGGCGGGCTCGATCCCGAGTTCCGCGGTACGTTGCTGCCCGTAGGCCTGCAGGTCGCGCAGTTGCTCGGCCAGCATGATCGATTTCATCACACGGTAGGTGGCGCGCAGGTATGCCGACCGGTTCCCGTCACCGAAGTAGTCGACGAGCTCATCGAGAACGGGCCGCTCTTCGTCTTGGACTGAGAACCCGAGGGTCTGCGCCTGTGCCTTGCCGTGGTCGCGGACCGCTTTGGTCTTGCGTCTTCTGGTCTCAGCAGCCATGCAATCAAGTGTACTTTGCTGCTTCTATCATGCAAGTTTTTGCACTTCCCGCCCGGGAGAGGGCAGGAGGCGCGGGCGTGGTGATCATTTTGGGGCGTTTGCGGACGTAGCATGGGGTGAGCTCATGGTTCGCATGGCGGGGTGGAGGTTGGTCTATGCGGCGGCGGCAGGGGCCGGTTTTTCCCGGGTATCTGATGATCCTGCTGGTGGCGCTGCTGGGGCTCGCCTTGCAGGTTTCGCCGCAGACCACGCATGTCGTTCAGGAGTGGGCGCTTCCGGTCATCGTGGTGTGCATGCTGCTGATTCCGGTTGTGCTGGCGTGGGAGAAGAGGCAGGAGCGGCGGAATCTCGCGCGGCCGGGCTGGAAGGGCGACCGGTCGCCGTATCCGGGGCTGGACGCGTTCACGGAGGACGATGACGGCGTCTTCTTCGGGCGCGACGGTGAGATCCAGGAGCTGGTGGAACGGCTGCGGCCGGGGAGCGAGCCGCGGTCGATCGCGGTGACGGGGCCGTCCGGTGTGGGGAAGTCGTCGCTGCTGCATGCGGGCCTGCTGCCGAGGCTGGTTCAGCAGCGTCGGTGGGTCGTGGTTCCGTCGATGACTCCGGAGGACGATCCGTTCCGGTGTCTGGCCTACTGCCTGGCGGATCTCCTCGGTGGGGATGCCGAGGAGATGGCGGAGGAGCTGCGGCGGGAGCCCGGGCGGCTCCGGAGGCGGGTCGACGCGCTCCGGCAGGGGCGGCGCAGCAGGTCCGTGCTGATCCTGGTCGATCAGGCCGAGGAGCTTCTGACGCTGACGGAGGAGGGTGAGCGTGACGCCTTCCTCGGGATGCTCCGCGACGCGCTTCACGCCGACCTGAAGTTGTGGGTCGTCTTCGTGTTCCGGGCGGAGTTCCTGACGACGTTCCTCAGCGGCGGGTCCGCCGACATGTTCCGGCATCCGTTCACGGTGACGGCGCTCGACCGGGCCGCGCTGCGGACGGTGATCCGCGAGCCCGCGGAACGGGCCGGCGTCACGTTCGAGCCGCCCGAGCTGGTCGCGCAGATGGCCGAGGACACCCGGGACGGGACGGCGCTGCCGCTGCTCGCGTATCTGCTGCACGAGCTGTACCTGCACGTCGGGCGCAACGGCACCATCACGCTGGAGGACTACCGCAGGACGGGCGGGGTCGACGGTGCGCTGACGCGGCGGGCCGATCGGCTCATGGGGGAGTTGGAGGCGCTGGAAACGGCGCCGCCCGTTCTGCAGACGCTGCTGAAGTTCGTCAGGTTCACCGAGGGGCGGCCGACACGGCGGCGGGTGCCGGGCAGCGAGCTGAACGAGGCGGAGCGGCTGGTCGTGGACGCGTTCGTCCGGGAGCGGCTCTGCACCAGCGGACGGGACGGCGAGGAGGCGGTGTTCGAGGTCTCGCACGAGGCGCTGTTCTCCGCGTGGGCGCCGCTGCGGCAGACGATCGCGCTGCACGCCGAGGTGCTGCGACGCATCGCCGACCTGGAGCAGTGGGCCGCCGAGTGGGACCGCTACGGACGGCAGGAGGCGTACCTGCTGCGCGGTGAGCGGCTTGCCGGGGCGCGCAAGTGGATCTCTGAGGCGGAGGGGCTGGCCGCCATCGAACCGCTGGTCGCCGAGTTCGTCGAGATCTCCCACCGGTCGGACGGCGTGGCGATGCGAAGGCTGGCGGACTCGATCGCGAGGCAGGCGCTCACCGCGTTCCGGACCGATCCCGAGCACAGCCTGCTGCTGGCCCTGGCGGCGCATGAGGAATGCGCGCCGACGCCGCTGGCGAGGCGGGCGCTGTCGGCCGGGTTCGCGGTGTCCCGGCTGCGGGGCGTCCTGCGCGGCCACGACGACCGGGTCTGGGCGGTGGCGTGGTCGCCCGACGGTTCGCTGCTGGCGACCGCGTCGTCGGACCACACCGTCCGGGTGTGGCAGGCGGCATCGAGCGAAGCCCGTCGATCGGAGGGCGGCGGGTGGGCGCTGGAGGACGGTGTCGAGGTCGCCGTGCTGCGGGGTCACGAGAAGACGGTCTCGTCGGTGGCGTGGTCGCCCGACGGTACCCGGCTGGCCTCGGCTTCTGACGACGGCACGGTGCGCGTGTGGGACGTGGCGTCCCGCACACGGGTCGCGCTGCTGCGCGGGCATGGGGACATGGTGTGGTCGGTCGACTGGTCGCCGGACGGCACGCGCGTCGTCTCGGCGTCCCGTGACGGCGACATCCGGATCTGGGACGTGTCGGACGGGACGTCCTCGACCCTTGCCGGCCATGACGGCTGGGTCAGGCATGCGGCCTGGTCGCCGGACGGCGCCCGGATCGCGAGCGGCTCCGACGACCGCACGATCCGCGTCTGGGACGCGGCGACCGGCGATGAGCTGGCGGCCTGGCGCGAGCACGAGAACACCGTCCGGATGGTCACCTGGTCACCGGACGGCGCCCGGCTGGCGAGCGCCTCCTATGACCGGACGGCCCGGGTGTGGGACGCCGCGACCGGGGCGTCCGAACCGGCGCTGCTCGGGCACGCCGACCTGGTGTGGTCGGTCGCGTGGTCGCCGGACGGCGGGCGGCTCGTCACCGCGTCCCACGACCGGACGATCCGGCTCTGGTCGGCGGCGGACGGCGCCGAGCTGGGCGTCTTCCGCGGGCACGCGGACGCCGTGCGATCGGTGGCCTTCTCGCCGGACGGGATGCGCCTGGCCAGCGGCTCCGACGACCAGACCGTCCGGTTCTGGGACACCGAGTGCGCCGCGGAGATCGGCGTGCTGCGCGGGCACGCCGGCGCGGTCGCGGCGGTCGACTGGTCCGCCGGGGGCCGGCTCGTCTCGGCGTCCTACGACGGCACGGCGCGGATCTGGGCCGATGGCGGGCCCCTCGTCCTGCGCGGGCACACCGACGAGGTGTGGGACGCGGCCTGGTCGCCGGACGGGCGCCGGGTGGCGACCGCGTCCCGCGACCGCACGGTGCGGATCTGGAACGCCGCCGACGGCGCCGAGGAGACCGTGCTGAGCGGGCACGGCGACTGGGTCCGGGCCGTGGCGTGGTCGCCGGGCGGTGAGCGGCTCGCCTCGGCCTCCGACGACCGCACCGTCCAGGTGCACGGGAGCGACGGCGCGGAGCCGCTCGTGCTGCGCGGGCACGAGGACACCGTGCGCGCCGTCGTCTGGTCGCCGGACGGTGAGCGGCTCGCCAGCGCGTCCCATGACGGGACGGTCCGGGTCTGGGAGGCCCGGACGGGTCTGCAGGTCATGCTGCTGAACGTGCCGCAGAGCGCGGTCCGGGCCATGGCCTGGTCGCCGGACGGCGGATACGTCGCGGCCCTGTCGAAGGATCGCGAGGTCAAGGTCTGGGACATCGCGCAGGGCGTCGAGGTGGCCGTCCTGACCGGGCATGACGGCTGGGTCGGGACGATCGCGTGGTCGCCGGACGCCCGGGTCGTCGCGACCGCGTCCGCCGACGGGACCGTCCGGCTGTGGGACCACCTGACGGGACGGGAACTGTGCGTGGCGGCCGTCCACACCGACGAGGTCTGGGGCGTCGCCTGGTCGCCCGACGGGACGAAGCTGGCCACCGCCTCCCACGACATGACGGTACGGATCTGGGAGGCCGTGACCGACGGGGCGGCGCTCGTCGAGCGGGCCCGCAGCCGCGTGTTCCGGCGGCTCACCCGGGACGAGCGCCACACCCTCATGATCCCCGCCCCGCGCCCCGCGCCGGAGGGGGAGCGGTCACCGGCCTGACCGGGTGAACAGGTAGAACGCCGAGGTGCCGAGGCCGGTGGGTTTCGGGACGCGCGGAAGCGCCTCGCGCTCGTCGTAGCGGTCGGTCTCCCGGTGCCATTTGAGGATGCCGGCCATCCAGTCGCGGAGTTCGGCGACATAGGCCGTCAACGCGGTGCGTGCGGTGTCGTCCAGTTCCAGTTCGTCGGCGAGGGCGGGCAGTTCCCGCGTGACGAGGTGCTCGAACTGGCGGCGGCGGGACGTGATGAGGTCGTTGACGATGGGCAGGGCCTCGTCGCGGCCGCAGCCGAAGAAGTTCTCGATGGCCAGGACGCCGTTGTTGAGCTCCCCTTCGTATTCGATCTCCTTCTGGTAGGAGAAGCAGTCGTTCAGGAGGCAGGCGACGTCCATGGCGGAGACGTCGATCTCCCGGAGGGTGCGGGTCCGGAAGACGTGTGCCGGAATCTCGTGCGAGTGCTCGATCCGGGAGAGGCTCATCGTCATTTCGGACCCGAACGTGTGGCGGCGCATCTCGATGTAGTCGACGGGGTCGGGGATCCGCGACTGGAGGTGGTTGTTCAGCTCCCACAGCCAGCTCTCGACCATGTGCTCGACGGCGGCGCGGAATTCGCGGCGGCCGTGGTCGTCCATGGGCGAGGCCGTGCGGCGCCACAGGTCGGCCAGGGCGGCTTCGAATGGGTTCTCCGGGACGGGGGTGTCGCCGCAGTCCAGCGGCATGAATCCGGGGGCGCGGGCGTTGAAGAGCTTCGCGCCGGCCATGTCGCGGTCGCGGTTGAAGATGGCGGGGAAATAGTCGTCGCCGTAGGTGCCGCAGGCCAGCCACTGGGTCGCGAGGTCGAGGGCCTCCGGGCCGGCGTCCGGGTCCAGGGACGCGGCGCAGATCTCCAGCCCCATGCCGGTGAGCGTCTCGGCGCTCCAGACCGGGACGGGCAGCCGGGGCTGCGGGGAGAACATGCCCATCTCGCGCGCCCAGGCGACGACGTTGCGGCCGGCGTCCTCCCGGTGCGGGTTCACGCGGGCCGGGTAGGGAATGTCGAATTCGGGCAGCGGTGTCGGCCCGACCTGCTGGAACGGGACGTGGGGAAGGCTGATCCGGGCCGATTTCAGCAGCGCGGGAATCCGGGCGGCGGACATGCCGAGGGACTTCTTGTTCATGTAGCGGCTGGAACGCATATGCCATTCGTGGCCGCCGGACTGCCAGTCCTGGAGCGCCTTCACATAGGCCGCCACGCTCGCCCGTTCACCGGGGTCGAGGGCCTGGTCCTCGGATATTTGCGGCAGTTCGGTGAGGGCGGTGTTCTCGAACTGGCGCAGCCGCGAGGTCAGCAGGTCGTTGACGGTGTCGGCGGCGACCTGGGGCGCCACGCCCAGGAAGCGCTCCATCACCAGGACGGAGTTGTTCACCTCGCCCTCGGACTCGGTCTCCCGCTGGTAGGAGAAGATGTCGTTCCGCAGATGGACACCGTCGGCGAAGGTGTCCTTGAGGACGCGCAACGGCCGCGTCCCCACGACGCGTTCGGGTATCTCGACGCCCGCCGCGTGCTCGGCCAGGTCTGCGGACCAGGGGGCGCCGCCGACCTTGCGGCGCATCTCGATGTACTCGACCGGGTTGGGGATGCGGCCGGTGCTGATGTTGGACAGCTCCCACAGCGACTCGCGAAGCAGGTTCTCGGTGCTCTCGGAGAAACGGGCCCGCCAGGCGTCCGACTTCGACGGGACGGTCCGCGCCCACAGATCGGCGAGCCCGCGTTCGACGGCGTTCGTCGGCTCCGGCGGGTCGAGCGACATGAACAGCGGGAGCCGGTCGAGATACGCCCGCGCGCCGGGCTGGTCCTGCGGTTTCTTGAAGACCTCCAGGAAATGGTCGTCGAAGTAGAACACCCAGACGTACCAGTCGGTGATGAGGTCGAGTTCAGGGCCGTCGCAGTCGGGGTGGGTGTAGGCGCACAGGAGCGCGTAGTCCATCGCGGCGAGCGCGTCCTCGTCCCAGATGTCGGGTGTGCCAGGGTCCCTGGCGTCGTCCAGCATCTTCATCTCCCGCGCCCACGCCATCGTGTGCGCCCGCGCCCCGGCCAGGTGCGGGTTCAGCCGGGCGGGGTAGGGGACGTAGAAGTCGGGCAGCTCGAACGGTTGCATCGACCGGCCTCTCTGTCGGGGTCCGGTCGGCAACTTACAGCACTCGCAAAGTTACCGACGGTGACACATTACTCGCTTGATTCCTTTGCATCTCTGCGGGTAAAGCGAGGTCATGACGGAGTCGCGCGAACCCGCGGAGGTCGACGGCTCGCTGGAGCAGAACCTCCTGCTCGCCCGCCGGGTGGTCGACGCCGCGCAGCAGGAGATGCTGGACAAGGCGCGGCAGCGCATCCCTGCTCTGCGGCTGGGCGCCGTGGCCGGGGCCTTCGGGATGCTCGCCACGGCCGCCGCCTACCGGATGAACGTGCTGCTGCTGGAGAAGAAGCTCCCGCCGGAGATCGCGTCGTTCGTCGCCGCCGCCGTGTACGGGGGCGGGGCCGGCGCCGCGGCGATGGCCGCGTCCCGCAAGTGGAAGGGACTGCCGGCGCCGCTGCCCACCGACACGGCGCGCCAGGTCGTGGAGATCCTCTCCGACTCCGGCGACGCCGGCGCGGACGACGCCGGCTGATTGACACACGCCGATGATCATCAGAAGACTCGGCGGCGTGCGCATCGACGAGCTGGCCGGCGTGCGGGCCGAGCGGCCGGAGGCGATCGCGGAGGCGGCGGCTGGACGCCGGCGCCGGGACGCACCGCCCGGCGCGTCCGGCCGGCTGATGATCATCGCGGCGGACCATCCGGCGCGGGGCGCGCTCGCTGTGGGCGGCGATCCGGTGGCAATGGCCGACCGGGGTGAGCTGCTCGACCGGCTCTGCGTCGCCCTCGAACGCCCCGGTGTGGACGGCGTGCTCGGTACCCCCGACATCCTCGAAGACCTGATGCTGCTCGGCGTCCTCGACGGCAGGCTCGCGATCGGATCGATGAACCGCGGTGGGCTGGCCGGGACGGCGTTCGAGATCGACGACCGGTTCACCGCCTACGACGCCGATGCGATCGCCGCGTCACGGCTGGACGGCGGCAAGATGCTGCTGCGCATCGACGACGCGGACCCGGCGACCGCCCGGACGCTGGAGTCCTGCGCGCGGGCGGTGTCGGGGCTCGCGCGGCACCGGCTGATGGCGATGGTGGAGCCGTTCGTCTCGCACCGGGTCGAGGGCCGCGTCCGGAACCTGCTGACGCCGGAGGCGATGATCCGGGCGGTGTCGGTGGCGTCCGGGCTGGGCGTCACGTCGGCGTACACGTGGCTGAAGGTGCCGGTCGTGCCGGAGATGGAGCGGGTCATGGCGGCGACGACGCTGCCCGCGCTGCTGCTCGGCGGCGAGGCCGCGGGCGGTTCGCGGGAGGTGCTGGACGGCTGGCGGCGGGCGATGCGGATCCCCGGCGTGAAGGGCCTGGTCGCGGGCCGGTCGCTGCTGTACCCGCCGGACGGCGACGTCCGCGCGTCCGTGGACGCGGCCGTCGAGGTCCTGTGACCGAGGGTGCCGCCCCGGTGCCCTGACTCACTCCCGAGATCCGGGGTAGGGGCCGGGTCATGTACACCGAAGTCACCCCGGTGAAGGCCGAGATCACCTTGGTCGTGAACGGGACGGAGCACCGGCTCAGCGTCGATACCCGCGCGTCCCTGCTGGACGTGCTGCGCGAGGACCTCGGGCTGACGGGCTCGAAGAAGGGCTGTGACCACGGGCAGTGCGGCGCGTGCACCATTCTCATCGGCGGGCGCCGCGCGAACGGATGCCTCGCGCTGGCCGTCGCCCACGACGGGGCCCAGATCGTCACCGTCGAAGGGCTCGCCCAGGACGGACGGCTCAGCCCCGTCCAGGAGGCGTTCATCGAGCAGGACGCGTTCCAGTGCGGGTACTGCACTCCCGGCCAGCTGTGCTCTGCGACGGGTGTGCTGGACGAGGCCGGGCAAGGCTGGCCCAGCGCGGTGACCGAGGACCTCGGTGCCGATCCGGTCCTGGACGACGACGAGATACGCGAACGGATGAGCGGCAACCTGTGCCGGTGCGGTGCCTATACCGGCATCGTCGCCGCGCTGAGGGAGGCGTCGGAGAAGGAGCGGGCACGGCGCAGAGAGGCGGCGGAAGCATGAGGCCCTTCGCGTATGAGCGTGCCACCAGCGCTGAAGACGCCCTAGCGCGACACGACGGCGAAACCCTCTACCTGGGTGGCGGAACCAACCTCGTTGACCTGATGCGGCTCGGTGTCGAAGAGCCCGCCAGGATCGTCGACGTCGCGCACCTTCCCTATGACCAGATCCAGTTGAACCCGGACGGCGGCCTCAGCATCGGCGCGGCCGTGAGCAACAGTGCCCTCGCCGCAGACAGGACGGTGCGTGAAGGACACCCCGTGCTGGCACAGGCCGTCCTCGCAGGGGCGTCCGGGCAGATCCGCAATCTGGCGACCGTCGGCGGCAACCTTCTGCAACGCACACGGTGCTCCTACTTCCAGGACGCTTCCAAGCCATGCAACAAGCGGCGTCCAGGCAGCGGATGCCCCGCACGCGAGGGCGAGCACCACAACCTGGCGATCCTGGGCCATTCGGAGGCGTGCGTGGCGACCCACCCGTCCGACATGGCGGTGGCGTTGACCGCCCTGGACGCGTCTGTCCGGGTCCAAGGCCGCGCAGGCGAGAAGACCATCCCCATGGACGAGTTCCACCGGCTGCCCGACAACGAGCCAGAACGCGACACCATCCTCGAACCGGGCGACCTCGTCACGGCGGTCGACGTTCCGCCGGTCGGCATGCCGTCCCGCTACCGCAAGGTCAGGGAACGCGCGTCGTTCGCGTTCGCGCTGGTCTCGATAGCGGCGGCGCTGGACGTGGAGGGCGGCCGGGTCCGGGACGTCCGGCTGGCCCTGGGCGGCGTCGCGCACAAGCCGTGGCGCGCCCGCCGCGCAGAAGAGGCGCTGCGGGGGGCGTCCGCGACACGGGAGTCGTACCTGCGCGCCGCCGAGGCCGAGCTGGAGGCCGCCGAGCCGCTGCGCGACAACGCCTACAAGGTGCCGCTCGCGCGCAACCTGATCGTCCGGATGCTCACGGAACTGGGGGAGGGGGCGTCATGACCGAACGGCTGGAGAGCCGGGAGAAGGTCACGGGGGAGGCGCGCTACGCCTTCGAATACCCCGTCGAGAACGTCGCGTACGCCGCCGCCGTCCAGGCGAGCATAGGACGAGGCGAGGTCAGGTCCGTCGGCATCGAGGCCGCGCTGAGGTTGCCCGGTGTGCTCGCCGTCCTGTCCTGCGAGGACGCCCCGCGGCTCGACGGCGACCCAGAAGGCGAACTGGCCCTGTTCCAGTCCCGGACGGTCTCCTACCGCGGCCAGTTCATCGCGGCCGTGGTCGCCGAGACGCTCGAAACGGCCCGGGAAGGGGCGCGCCTCGTCCAGGTCGAGTACGCGCCGGAGACACCGGATGTGCGGCTGCGCAACGACCATCCCGGACGCTACAAGCCCGACAAGGTGAATCCCGTCTTCCCCGCTGACACCGGGCAAGGGGACCCGCAGGCCGCCTTCGACAACTCGGCCGTGCGCGTGGACGTCACCTACACGACCCCCGCCGAGCACAACAATCCGATGGAGCCGCACACCACCCTCGCCGACTGGGGTCAGGACGGAACCCTCACGCTTTATGACTCGACCCAGGGGTCATCCACCGTCCAGAGCACCATCGCCAGGGTCTTCGGCCTCGACCGGACGCGGGTACGGGTCGTGGCGCCGCACGTCGGCGGCGGGTTCGGCTCCAAGGGGATGCCGAAGCCGAACGTCGTCCTGGCGGCGATGGCCGCACGCGCCGTGGGACGTCCCGTCAAGTTCGCCGTCCCCCGCCAGCAGATGTTCGCGACCACCGGCTACCGGACGCCGACGATCCAGCACATCAAGCTCGGTGCGGACGTCGACGGACGCCTGAACTCGGTGCTCCACGACGTGGTCGAGCAGACGTCCACCGTCCAGGAGTTCGCCGAGCAGACCGCGACGCCCACCCGCGTCATGTACCAGGCCCCGAACCGGCGCACGTCGCACCGCCTTGTCCGCCTGGACGTCCCCACACCGTCGTGGATGCGAGCCCCAGGCGAGACACCGGGCATGTACGCGCTCGAATCCGCCATGGACGAACTCGCCGTCGCCACCGGCATCGATCCCATCGAGCTACGCATCCGCAACGACACCGACCACGAACCGGAGAGCGGCCTGCCGTTCAGCTCCCGCAACCTCGTCGCGTGCCTCCGGGAGGGCGCCGACCGGTTCGGCTGGGCTCGGCGCGCCCCTTCGCCCGGCACGCGCTGGGAGGGCCGCAAGCGCATCGGCATGGGCGTCGCCGCGTCCACCTACCCCGCCTACATGTCCCCCAACAACGCGACGGCCCGCGCCGAGCCCGACGGGACGTTCACAGTCCGGATCGCCGCCGCCGACATCGGGACCGGCGCCCGCACCGCCCTCGCCCTGATCGCCGCCGAGACCCTGAAGGCGGACCTCCGCGACGTGACCGTCGAGATCGGCGACAGTTCGTTTCCGAAGGCGTCCGTCGCGGGCGGCTCGTCCGGCACCGCGAGCTGGGGGACGGCCGTCGTCCGCGCCTGCGAGGCGCTGCGGGGCAGGTTGAACGGCGCCGTGCCGGCCGAGGGCCTCGAAGCGTCCGCCGACACCACCGCGGAGCTCAAGGAGCGGGACGCGTACGCCCGGCACGCGTTCGGCGCGCAGTTCGCCGAGGTCGAGGTGGACGCCGACACCGGCGAGGTCCGCGTCCGCCGCATGCTCGGCGTCTTCGCCGCCGGGCGGATCATCAACCCCACGACGGCCCGTTCCCAGTTCATCGGCGGCATGACGATGGGCATCGGCATGGCGCTGCTGGAGGAGAGCGTCATGGACGAGGAGTTCGGCGACTATCTCAACCGCGACCTCGCCCAGTACCACGTCCCGGTCTGCGCCGACGTCCGCGACGTCGACGCCGTGTGGGTGGAGGAGTCCGACCCGCACCTGAACCCGATGGGCTCCAAGGGCATCGGCGAGATCGGCATCGTCGGCGCCGCCGCGGCCGTCGGCAACGCCGTCCACCACGCGACCGGCATCCGCGTCCGCGACCTGCCCATCACCCCGGCCAAGCTTCTTCCGGACCTCTGACCGGCGGCCGGGACGCCCGGTTTCGGCCGGATCTTCCGGGCGCCCGCCTACTGCCGGTAGCCCTCGACCTCGCTGGCGGGACGGACCTGGGCCTCGTCCGGGTTCTGTCCCGCCGCGATGCGGGCCCGCCGCTGGCGGAGCAGATCCCAGCACTGGTCGAGCGCCACTTCGAGCTGGCGCAGCCGCTGCCGCGCGTCGGCGTCGCCGGTCTCGGCGCGCTCGTGGGCCCTCCGCAGCGCGTGCTCCTCCTCGATGAACTCGTTGATACGTTCCAGGATCGCCTTCTCGTCCATGAAATGGCTCCCGATGATGGTTTTCCGGTCCGGTGGGGTTCAGATGGTGCCGACAGATGAGAGCCTGGCATATACGGGGCCGCCCACGGTAGCGGCGCCCTGGGCCGAGGCGAGGAGCGGATGACGGTCTGGCGGATCACCGATGGTGAGGACGGCCTGGAGTCCGGGAAGCGCGCATCTCCCCGTTACGACATCGTCGAGCACGACACGGCGCTGCTGCGCGTAGCCGCCTCGGCGTCCGCGCCCCGGCTGCTGATGAGCGGTGAGATCGACGTTTCGAACGCCCGCGAAGTGACGCGCGCCCTCGACGCCGTCCAGGACCGCGTGCCCGGCGACGTCCACGTCGACCTGGCCGGCGTCGACTTCATCGACGTCGCCGGCCTGCGCGCCTTCACCCTCGCCTCCCGGGACCTGAACGCACGCGAACGCATGCTCGTCCTGCACGGGGTGTCGTCCCACATCGACAGGCTCTTCAGGCTGATCGGCTGGAACGCGACCCCCGGCCTGCAGATCCACTGCCGCCCCCGCACCTGAGACCGGGCCCCCGCCCGACGACGGGACCCGGATCCGGGCCGGGATCTCAGGTGATCAGGAGGAACCCGAGCGCGGTCGCCAGCGCCGCGACCGGGAGGGTCGCCGCGAGGACGGCCCGGCGCACCGGCTCGGCCTCCGCGAACCGGATCACCACGGTTCCGGCGATCCGGTCGTGCAGGCAGCGGCGGGTCCGCTCGTCCCCGCGGTAGGCGAGCAGGTCGCTCCAGGGGCCGGCGCCGGGGGAGACGTGCGAGCCCCAGGTGGGCTGCCAGCGGCGGAACGCCTCCTTCCAGCCGGGGAACCGGAGGTCGTCCAGCCTGATCACGCGGACGCCGGCGATCCGCTGCCCGACCGTGCAGCCCCACAGGACCAGCCGGACGACCCGCAGGAACATCCAGAGCCAGATCATGGCGAGCATGGCCGCGACCGCCATGACCATCATCAGGTCGGAGGAGACGCCGATGCCGTCCACCCCGATGACGCCGCCGATCAGCAGGAACTGCGGCGCCATCATCGCCAGCGTCACGGCCGCGACGTCGATCAGGCGGGCCGCGGCCCGCTGCCGCCCGCTCGCCAGGACGACGACGGGGCCGCCGCCGTCCCCGGGCGTGGGCGCGGGCGCGCCGGGCTCGACGAAGATCGGTCGGGAGCTCACGGTCGTTCATCAAACCATCACGCTCGTACTAAATGCGCGCAAACGACGGCGGTGACGCCTGAAACGTACGGTGACCTGGTTGTTTGTACCTCTTAGCCACGGTTATGGGGCATATGTGGCTCCGAATTCAAAGGGGGATCTCATGGTTAGACGCAGAGCGCGTCCCGCCCCGCCGGAGCCGGGCGGGGGCACAGGCACGATGCACACCGGAGGGGCCGCCGAGGCGGTGCCCGGAAGGGGCGTCGGCGAACCCACCGAGCACGCACGGTGGGAGGACAGGACGCGTGTCGTCCTGAGCCCGGTCGCCGCGCCGTCCATTCTCGGGCTGTTCGGGTTCGCCGGCGCGACCATGATGGTCGGCGCCTGGCAGGCCGACTGGTACGGCAACCCCCTGACCCCGCTGATCCTGTGGCCGTTCGCGCTGATGTTCGGCGGCGTCATGCAACTGGTGGCCACCGTCTGGTCCTACCGGGCGCGTGACGGGCTCGCGACCGCGATGCACGGCACGTGGGGCGCCTTCTGGCTGGCGTACGGCGTGCTGTTCATGCTGGTCAGCCTCGGCGCGTATCCGGCGGCGCTGGCTCCGGTGGCCGGGGACTCCTATCCGGGCTTCGCGTTCTGGTGGGTCGCCCTGGCGGTGATCACCGGGCTGGGCGCCATCGCCGCACTCGGCGTCAGCATGGCCCTGACCGGGTTGCTGATCGCCCTGGCGGCGGGCGCGGGCTTCACCGCGGCGGGATACTTCGCGCCGTCCACGTGGTCGCTGGAGGTCGGCGGCTGGCTGTTCGTGGCGTCCGCGGTCCTGGCCCTGTACACGGCCGCCGCGATGATGTTCGAAGGCACCTTCGGGCGGACGATCCTTCCCGTCGGCAAGCGCCGCAGGGCCACCGGTGTTCCCGGCGGCAAGGCACCGCGTTCACTGGAGTACGCGCAGGGCCAGCCCGGCGTGAAGAGCGGCCAGTGATCTTCGGCGTGTCGGCTTGACATTCCCGTTGCCCTATCCTGGACCAATCCTGGTGAGCGGTCTGGAAGGGAGCGGGAATGTCATCTGCGATCCGGCGGACGGGGCGCCGCCTCGTCCAGACCTACCAACGGCTGTGCGCGCGTGACGACGCCGCGACGCACGGCTTCTCCGTGCCCAGCGGCATCTGGGCCTGCGACCGCTGCCACCAGCCCCACCTCGAACTCTCAACGCTCATCCACCATCTCCGCACCGAGCACCCCTGACCCGGGCACCCTCGACCCCGGGCGTCCCTGACCCCGTACACCCCTGACCCCCGAGCACCCTGGACCCTCGGGCGCCCCCTGCCTCGAGCGCCCCCTGCCGTCGGGCACCCTCTGGCCTCGGGCACCCACCTGACCCCGTGCACTCCTGACCCCGTGCACTCCTGACCTCGGGCACTCCTGGCCGGGTGCCCGTCAACCCTGACTTTGTGCCACCGGGTGGTGACGTAAAGACGTCTCGGCTTCCTTATTGGCAGGCCGCTAATAGCGTGTTAGAAGGTAACCAGACACTTATTCTTCGGGGGCCGAGCAGCCGGAGGTCGCGATGACGACACGCAGACGGTTCCTTCGAGACGCAGGGCTGGTGGGCGCGGCCGCAGCCGGGGCGACGGCCCTGGGCCACGTACCCGCGTACGCGGCGAGCGGGCGGAAGGTCGCCGTTCTCGGCGCCGGGGTCGCGGGCCTGACCGCGGCGCACGAGCTGATCGACCGGGGCTTCGAGGTCGACGTCTACGAGCGCAACGAGCTGGGCGGTAAGGCCCGCAGCATCTTCGTCCCGGGCACCGGGACCGGCGGACGCCTCGACCTGCCGGGCGAGCACGGGTTCCGGTTCTTCCCCGGCTTCTACCACGACCTCACCGACAACATGCGGCGGACGCCCTTCCCGGGCAACAGCAACGGCACCTGGGACAACCTCGTCCGCGCCGACGCCTACATGATGTCGCGGAAGGGGCGGCCCGACCTCACCATCCCGTTCCCCTTCCCGCTGCCGCCGGACTCCCACATCTACGACCCCAACAGCTTCCTGGACACGATCACATCGGGCCTGCAGACGCTCGGCCTCCTGTCGGTGTCGGAGATCGCCTTCATCGCGCAGAAGCTGCTCGTCTACGTCACCAGCAGCGACGAGCGCAAGCTCGGCCAGTGGGACGACATCACGTGGGCCGACTACGTCCGCGCCGACTGGTACTCCGACGAGTACAACAAGTTCATCGCCGACGGCACCATCCGCAACCTGGCCGCCACCAAGTCCGCCGAGGCCAGCACGCACTCGATCGGCATGGTCGGCGAGGCGACCGTGTGGAGCATCCTCGGGCTGGGCAACGAGCCCGATTCGTCGGTCGACCGGGTCCTCAACGGATCGACGTCGGAGATGTGGCTCGACCCGTGGATCGCGCACCTCACCGACCTCGGCGTCAAGTTCCACGTCGGGCACAACGTCGACTCGCTGGAGGTCGCCGACGGCAAGATCGTTGGCGCCGGCGTGACGGGCGGGTCGACGATCTCCGCCGACTGGTTCGTCGTGGCGATGCCGTGCGAGCGGACCGCGGACCTGCTCAGCGAGGACGTCCTGGCC
This sequence comes from Spirillospora sp. NPDC048819, assembly GCF_040650055.1. Lineage (NCBI taxonomy): Bacteria > Bacillati > Actinomycetota > Actinomycetes > Streptosporangiales > Thermomonosporaceae > Spirillospora > Spirillospora sp. NPDC048819. Next base: position 97,640 of record NZ_JBEZGN010000037.1, read on the forward strand.
GCCGACCGGTCGCTGCGGAGCATCAGGGACCTGCGCACCGACTGGATGACCGGTCTGCAGTTCTTCCTGAAGGAGAAGCTGCCGCTGGCCCCCGGGCACGTGAACTACGGGGACTCCTCCTGGGCGGTCACCTCGATCAGCCAGGAGCAGTTCTGGAAGCGCGACTTCTCCACCTACGGCGACGGGAGCGTCAAGGACTGCCTGTCGGGCATCGTCTCCGACTGGTTCACGCCCGGGACCTTCAACAACAAGAAGGCGTCGGACTGCACGCCGTCCGAGATCTTCACCGAGGCGTGGAAGCAGATCAAGGCCCACCTCAACGACGGAGGGCAGGACATCCTCACCGACGACATGCTCCACTCGTGGTTCCTGGACCCGGCGATCAAGCCCGACGGCTCGGGCGGGGTGACGAACGAGACGCCGCTGTTCATCCAGCACCCGGGCTCGTGGGAACAGCGCCCGTCGTCCAAGACCGGGATCCCCAACCTGTTCCTGGCCGGCGACTGGGTGAAGACGCCGATCAACGTGACGACGATGGAGGGCGCGAACCAGGGCGGCCGGTCGGCCGTCAACGCGCTGCTGGACGCGGCCGGGTCCAGCGCGTCGCGCTGCTCCATCCACGAGTTGTACGAGTCGCCGCTGTGGAGGCCGTTCAAGGCGAACGACAAGGTCCGCTACGCGCTGCGCCTCCCCCACCAGTTCGACATCCTCGACACGCGCTGGCCTAGCTGGCGGTGAGCGAGCGGCGGGCCACCAACGCCGCGTTCAGCAGTTGCAGGTCGCCGGGGCGCGCCGGGTCCAGGCCGGTCAGGTCGCTGATGCGCCGGACCCGGTAGGCCACCGTGTTCGGGTGGACGTGCAGCGCCGCCCCGGTCGTCCGCCGGTCCAGGTCGAGCGCGAGGTAGTGCTCCAGGGTGCGCAGCAGCTCGGGTTTGCGGTCGAGGGGCGCCAGCAGGCCGGCCAGCCCGGCGAGGGCGCCGCTCGGCCGGCTGAGCTGGTAGTCGAGCAGGACGTCGGCGAGCCGGTACAGGCCGGGGGGCCGGGCGGCGCGGCGGACGAGGTCCATGATCTCGGCCGTCTGGGCCGCGGCGGCCGGAATCCCGGCCGGGCCGGTGATCTCCGCGGCCGCCGTGACGCGGATGCCGGCGGCCTCGGCGGCCTTCGCGACCATGTCGTGCAGGACGTCCCAGCCGGCGGAGAAGGGCAGCAGGGCCGTCCCGCCCGAGGCGTCCAGGGCGGTGAGGGCGGGCTCGTCGGCGACGTCGTCCAGCACGGTGCGGACCCGGCGGATCTTGCGCCGGGCGGCGATCCTGGCGCGCTGGCCGGAGCCCGCCTCGTCGGGGTGCGCGCCGAACGCCAGGCTGAGCACGGCGTACCGCGGCGCCGGCCGCCGCCCCGTGTGCTCCACGGTCTCCCCGGCCAGGAGCGCGGTCATCAGGGCGTGCCGCCCGCCGTGCTCCTGGCTGTCGATGATCTGCCGGACCTCCAGGTAGGCGGAGCTGACGGCCGAGATCAGCAGCCGCTGGAAGTCGAGGAAGTAGCCCAGCGTCTCCTGCACCGCGGCCAGGTCGGACGGCTCCGCGCCGGCGGTCAGCTCGTCCCACGCCATCGCCGCGCCGATGTTGTACGCGGTGAGGATCGCGTCCAGCGGGACGCCCTCCTCGGCCCGCAGCGCCGCCGAGTCCCGCTGCCGGACGAACTCCTCGGGGCGGGCGGGACGGCGCCGCTCCACCACGTCCGCGAACTGCCGCAGGCTGTGCTGGACGATCTCGGCGACGTCCCCGGCGATCTCCTCCTGGGGAAGCTCCGCGTAGACGGGCAGCTCGGCGAGCAGCCGCGCGAGGACGCCGCGCGTCAGCCGCGGGACGCGCGCGCGGAGATGGGCCGCGATGGGCCGGCCGGCGACGCACAAGGCCCGCCTGCCGTTTTGTCGCGTGTTGTCCCGCGTCACAACGGCTCCCGAAAAAGTCTGATTTCAGGCCAATTGAACGGTCTGTGCAGATTCTGGACGATCACGGCGACATCGTCCATGACGCCGGGAGTTCTGTATGAAGCGTCTGTTCAATGGCATGGTCGGCGCGGTCGTTCTGGCGGGAGCGGCCCTGGGTGTGACCGCGGCCCCCGCGCAGGCCGCCGCCGTGGAGTACGTCGCCCTCGGCGACTCGATGGCCTCCGGGCCGCTCATCCCCGACATCACCGGCCCGATCGGATGCGGGCGCTCCACCAACAACTACGCGCACGAGCTGGCGGACAAGCTCGGCGCGAACCTCCGCGACGTCACGTGCAGCGCCGCGAAGACCAAGCACATGACCGAGCCGCAGAGCACCAGCGTGGCCGGCGTCGACACCGGGACGGTCCCGCCCCAGCTCGACGCCCTCAGCGCGTCCACCACGCTGGTCACCCTCACGATCGGCGGCAACGACGTCGGCCTCGTCGGCGTCGCCGAGGACTGCATCAACCTCGAGCCGTGGGCCACTCCCTGCAAGGGCGAGTTCGAGGACGAGGTCGCCCAGCGCACCGCCGAACTCGGCCCGAGGCTGTCGGCCGTCCTGGACGGCATCCGCGCCCGTTCCCCCCAGGCCCACATCGTCGTCACCGGATACGGCCTCTACATCAAGCCGAACGGCTGCTGGCCCCTCCAGCCCGTCCTGCCCACGGACGCCAACTTCCTCCAGGGCGCCGTCAACGCGATGAACAGCGTCATCCGCCAGCAGACGACCGCGCACGGCGGCACCTACATCGACCTCGTCACGCCCAGCGCGGGCCACGACGCCTGCCAGTCCGGGTCCCAGCGCTGGATCGAGGGCTACGTCCCGGTCAACCTCGCCGCCCCCCTCCACCCGAACGCCCGCGGCGAGGCCGCCTACGCCGACATCATCCACAGTGCCCTCAACGCCTGACGGGCCGTAGGCTCTGAGGCCCGACGAAGGGGGGCCTCCAATGAACGAGCCGATGCGCGCCGCCACCGCCGCCTACGAACAGACGATCCGCTCCACGCTCGGCCTCGCCGGAACCCTCGGCGAGGCCGACTGGCGTCTGCCGACCGAATGCCCCGGCTGGACGGTCAAGGACCAGTTCGCCCATCTCGTCGGGGTCGAACTCGATCTGCTGGGCGACCCGCGGCCCGACGTCGACCTCCCCGAGTTCGACCACATCCGCAACGACTTCGGCCGGGTTCTGGAGAAGGCCGTCCACGTGCGCCGTCCCGTCCCGGGCCCGGACGTGGTCGCGGAACTGGCGGACGCCCTCGAACGCCGCCTGGCCGAACTCCCCGGTTTGGACCCCGACCGCCTCGTCACGTGCCCGGACGGCAGGGAAGGCCCCTACTCCCGCTTCATGAAGTTCCGTGCGATGGACTGCTGGACCCACGAGCAGGACATCCGCCGGGCGGTCGGCCGCCCCGGAAACCTCGGCGCCCCGGCCGCGCACTGCTTCTGGGACCTCATGAGCCCAGGCCTGCCCCGCGTCGTCGCACGCCTGGCCAAGACCGAGCCCGGCCAGTCCGTGGCCCTGAAGATCTCCGACCCCCTCGACCATCACGTGGCCGTCCGGGTGGACGACGACGGCCGCGGACACTGGACCGACCCCGAGAACCCGACGGTCGAGCTGGCCATGACCTGGGAGACCTACGTCCGGCTCACCGCCGGCCGCTGCACCCCCGAAGCCGTCACCGTCGAAATCACCGGCGCCCAAGACCTCGCCACCCGCGTCCTCCCCAACATGGCCATCACCCCCTAGCCGCATCCGGCCATCCGGGGCGGGCGTCTTTACAGGGTGACCTTGCCACTAAACACTGGCGCAGCAGATCCCTGTCCTTGTTGGGAGGCGCCGTCCCGTGAGATCCGTATTCGTTCGTCGTGTCGTACCACTCGCCGTGGCCGCCGTGCTGGTGAGTCCGGTTCCCGCGTTCGCCGACGCGCCGAGCGGGGAATGGCGGCACGTCCCGGTCACGGGGCTGGTGAGCCCCGCGCTGTACGGCGTGACCGCGCCGAACCCGGGGCACGCCTGGGCGGTCGGCAGCCAGGCGTCCGGCGGTGAGCCGCTCGTCCTGCGCTGGCAGGACGGCTCCTGGACGCCGCAGGCCGTCCCCGAGGGAACGGCGCCCGAGCTGGTGGACGTCGACGCGCACCACCCCGCCGACGCCTGGGCGGTCGGGCAGGGCGGCGGGACCGCCGCCGCGAAGTCCCTGCACTGGAACGGAAGCGCATGGACGGCCGTCCACCACCCCTCGGAGACGCCCATGGCGGTGTCCATCGACGGCTGGGGCTCCGCCTGGTCCACGGGATTCGGCGCCGACGGCTCCAAGGTGTTCCGGTACCGCGCGGGGGAGTGGGCCGACCAGGGGTTGACCGTTCCCAGCGGCACCCCGCTGAACGCCATCGCCGCGCGCACCCCGGAGGACGTCTGGGCGGGCGGCGCGCCTTCGTCGGGCGGCGGAACGGCCCTGTGGCACTACGACGGCGAGTCGTGGAACCACATGTCGTGGCCGAGCCAATGGCCCCACTGGGTCCTGCAGATCGTCCCGGTGGGACCGGACGACGTGTGGTTCTACACGCTTCCGATGGACCCGCTCTTCTCCGGGCCCGAACTCGTCCACTGGGACGGCAGCACGTTCACCGCGACCAAGACGCCGTCACCGTACGAGCGGGTGAGCACGTTCGCCTCCGACGTCGGGTTCCTCGGCGACATCGCGTCCGACGGCCAGGGCGGTGTCTGGCTGCAGGACAGCCAGTCCCGGTACTACCGGCATTACGACGGCGCCACATGGACCAACGTGCCGCGTCCCCCCGCCCCCGGGTGGCCCTACATGTACGACCTGGAGCAGATCGGCCGCAGCAGTTCCCTGTGGGGCGTCGGCCTGGGCGCCGGGGACCTGCTCAACATCGACCGCTTCCGCTGACGGTCAGGGGCGGTGGCGGACGGCGTCCGGGAAGTGGGAGGCGAGGAGGCCGGGGGACTCCTCGCGGCCGTCCAGGACGCGGTTCGTCCGGGTGACGGCCCGCCAGCCGGAGGGGGTGCGGCGCAGGCGCCAGTGGTTGGCGGTGGCGCGGCGCAGGACGAACCCGTCCGGGGTGTTGACGATCATGAGGGTGTAGCCGGCGGCGGTGGCCTCGTCGCCGTCGACGGTGACGTGGGGCGGGCCGACGAAGTGGGCGCAGCCCCCGCCGATCCAGCGCTGGTGGGGTGCCGAGCGGACCATGGCCTCGATCTCGGCCCGGCCGGTCATGAGGAGTTCGTCCACGTCGTAGACGCCGTCCTCGTCCCAGAGGGCGGCGACGTCGCCGGCGCAGCCGCTGTCGACCAGGGGCCCGTAGGACAGGATCAGCCGGGTGATCTCCCGCTCGTCCTCCAGGGCGCGCAGGCGTTCTTCGATGGCGGCCAGGCGGGATTCGGCGGTCACAGGCTCTCCTCGAAGGTCAGCGCGTAGGCGCCCGCCAGGTCGCGGAGCGCGGCGAGCTGCTCGCAGTGGTGGCCGGGCGACGAGGACGCCAGCCGGACGCCCGCGATCGTGGCGCCCGCCTCGCGGAGCCGGGTCAGCGCGGCGCCGGCGGCGTCCGGGTCGCCGATCGGGTCCAGGGGGCGGGACGGGGCGAGCACCACGTCGAAGCCGGGCGGAAGGTCGCAGGACGCGAGCATCTCCACGAGCGTGCGCAGGGGGAGCCCGAACGGGACCCAGCCGTCGGCGGTCAGGGCACGGCGCAGGGAGCGGGCCGTCCGGCCGCCGATCCACAGCGGGACGTGCTCCTGGACGGCGTGGGGCTCCACGACCAGGCCGGAGAAGCCGTAGTACGCGCCGTGGTACTCCGGCGTGCGCCGGGACAGGGACGCGCGGAGCGCGGCGAGGGCGTCGTCGGCGCGGGCGCCGCGGCCGGCGAACGGGGCGCCGAGCAGGTCGAACTCCTCCTCCAGGCTGCCGACGCCGAGGCCGAGCGTGAGGCGCCCGCCGCTGACGCGGTCGAGCGTCCCGTACCGCTTGGCGATCGCGAGCGGATGGTGGTAGCCGAGCACGAGGACCTGGGTGGCGAGCCGGATGCGGGACGTCCGGGCGGCGAGGTGGCCGAAGGTGGCGAGCGGGTCCCAGTAGACGCCGCCGCGCTGCCCGGCGGCCTCGGCGGGGACGGCGACGTGCTCGCTGCACGTCAGGTGGTGGTAGCCGAGCCGGTCGGCGGTCTCGGCGATCCGGGCGATGTCCTCGATGCCCGCGTCCGGCTCCCAGACGGCGTGGCCCGGCGGCTGTGCCACCACCGGTGTGACGAGGCCGACACGCATCGTTGCTCCCCTCTACGACAGGAAAACGTTCTATCACGGTGTCCGGCGGGGTCAGGTCGACGGTCTCAGCCACTTGGACCGCGCTGACCTGGGAAAACTTGCCCTCTTCCCATCGGGCCAAGCGATTGCTAGATTCTCCTAACAAGAATTCATTTCAGTCATGCTCTGGGAGACGCGATGACCGAGGCGATGATGGAGGCGGCTGCTCCGGCCCGCGGCGACTCGCCGCCGTCGATGATCGAGCGGATGACCCTGATCCTCGACGCGTTCAACGGCCCGACCGCCCGGCTGACCCTGGAGGACGTCGCGCGCCGCACCGGGCTGCCGCGGTCCACCGCGCACCGCATCCTGGACCAGCTCGTCCGGCAGGGCTGGCTCGCGCACCACTCGTTCGGCTACGGACTCGGCCGGCGCGCCCTCGGCCTCGGCGGGCAGGACGGCGGGCACGGCAAGATCCGCGAGGCCGCCGCGCCGCTGCTGCACGAACTGCAGGTCACCACCGGGCTCGTCGCGCACCTGGCCGTGCTGGACGGCGCGGAGGTCTTCTACCTCGACAAGCTCGGCGGGCGGCTCGCCGCGTCCGTCCCGTCGCGGGTCGGCGGGCGGGCCCCGGCGCACTGCACCGCGCTCGGCAAGGCGATGCTGGCGTGGCTGGAGCCCGAGCAGGTGGACGCGCTGCTCGGCGCCGGCATCAGCCGGTTCACCAGCCGCACCATCGGCGAGCTGGGCATCCTCCACCAGGAGCTGCACCGGGTCCGGCAGCGCCGCGGCCTGGCGTTCGAGCGCGGCGAGTCGTTCCCCGGCATCGCCTGCGTGGCGGTCGCGATCCGCGGCGCCGAGGGGCCGGTCGCCGGGATCTCCCTGGTCGGCGACATCCGCACCCCGCTGGAGAACGTCGCGCCGCTGGTGGTCACCGCCGCCCGCGAGACGTCGCAGATCCTCTTCCCCGGCGCGACCCCCCGAGGGGAACGCGCCGGCGGACGCGCCCGGCGCGGCGCCGCCCGGGTGAGCCGGGAGACGACATGGTCGCCGGAGACGATGAACCGGCTGCTCGCCGTGGACGGACGCGGCGACTGGATGTGACGCGGCGGACTTTGACGCCGCGGATTGCGACGCGGTGGATCGTGACGCGGCGGCCGGGTGCGGGGTCAGCCCCAGCCCCACCGGTCGCCCAGGCCCCACGGGTCCGGGGCGGTCGGAGCGTCGGGCTCGCCGACGCCGAACCGGCTGCGGAAGAACACCATCGGACGCCGCCAGGCGCCGTCGCGCACCTCATGCCGCTCGACCGCCAGGACCCGCCCGATCACGATCTCGTGGTCGCCGGCCTCGTGCACGTCGTGCACGACGGCGTGGACGGCCAGCAGGACGTCCGGCAGCGCCGGGGTGCCCCACTCGGACGTCTCCCACTCAAGGCCGTCGAACTTGGTGCCCCGGCTCGACCCGAAACGCTCGCACAGCTCGCGCTGCTCCTCGCCCAGCACGTTCACGCAGAACCGGCCCGCCGCGCGGATCCGCGGCCACGACCGGCCCCGCTTGTCCGCGCAGAACAAGATCAGCGGCGGCTCGAGCGACACCGACGCGAACGACTGGCAGGCGAAGCCGACCGGCTCGCCGCCGTCGAGGGCGGTGACCACGGTCACGCCCGTGGCGAACTCCGCCATCGCCTTGCGGAAGTCCGCGGGGTCGGGCGCGGCGGCGTCGTGGGACGCGAGTCCGGTGTCGGCGGTGAGCGCTGGCTCGGCTGGCATCTGTTCACCTCGGGGCTCGGTGCGGGACACAATCCCTGTCATCAACGTCTTACTCAACAAAACGTCCAAGGGACAAAATCCACTAAGTGGCATGGACCCGCCGCCGGTCAAGTGGTCCGGTCCGCCGGAAACGTACGCATGGCCCGGACGGGACGGCCCGCGCCGATCCCGTTGAGTGGAAGCGGGCGCCGGACCGGCCCCGGGAGCGGGCGGTGAGACGTGCGTCCCGCTGATCGGGATCCACCGGGTGGCCTGGCCACCGCGCGGATTACGTTCCCGTCAAGCCACCGTCGAAGGACTGGGAGATCATGCCCACGGAGCTGACCTACGAGTCGACGCTGCGCGAGCTCGCCACGGACCAGGGCGTCCTGCGCTACCACGAGGCAGGCGAGGGGCCGCCCCTGCTGATGCTGCACGGGTCCGGCCCCGGCGTGACGGGGTGGCGGAACTTCCGCGGCAACCTCGCCCGGTTCGCCGAGCACTTCCGGTGCCTGGTCCTGGAGTTCCCCGGCTTCGGGGTCAGCGACCCGACCGACGAGCACCCGATGATGGCGGCCGGCGGCGCGATCGTCCGGTTCCTGGACGGCCTGAACCTCGGCCAGGTCGACGTGATCGGCAACTCGATGGGCGGGATCATCGGCGCCCAGGCGGCGCTGAGGCACCCCGACCGGGTGCGGCGCCTCGTCACCATCGGCGGGATCGGCCAGAGCATCTTCAGCCCGTCGCCCGGCGAGGGCATCAAGCTGCTGATGGAGTTCACCGACGACCCGACCCGCGAGGGCCTGATCCGGTGGCTGCGCTCAATGGTCTACGACCCGAGGCTGGTCACCGAGGAGATGATCGAGGAGCGCTGGCGGCAGGCCACCGACCCCGACACCCTCGCCAGCGCCCGCCGCATGTACGGGTCGAAGGCGATGGCGGCCCGCGCGAAGGCGATGGCGCGGTCGGACGAACCGCCGTACTGGACGATGCTCCACAAGCTGAAGGCCAAGACCCTCATCACCTGGGGACGGGACGACCGGGTCAGCCCCGTCGACATGGTCCTCGTGCCGATGCGCACGATCCCCGACGTCCAGGTGAACATCTTCCCCAACTGCGGGCACTGGGTGATGATCGAGCAGAAGTCCGCCTGGGAGAGCGCCGTGCTGGCGTTCCTGACCCGGAAGGACGACGCGTGAGCGCGACCCCGGAGTGGGACCACGAGTACGACCTGGTGATCGTCGGCAGCGGAGGCGGCGGGATGACCGCCGCGCTGGCCGCGCACGACGCGGGAATGAGCGCGCTCGTCGTCGAGAAGGGATCGAAGTTCGGCGGCTCCACGAGCCTGTCCGGCGGCGGGATCTGGATTCCGAACAACCCGACGCTGAAGGCGCGCGGCCATGACGACAGCCGCGAGTCGATCCGCCGCTACCTCGACCTGCTCACCCAGGGCCGCGTCCCGGCGGAGCGCCTCGACGCCTACGTCGACAACGGCCCCGCCGCCATGGAGCTGATCGGCAAGAGCAAGTGGATGAAGTTCTTCTGGACGAAGGGCTACGCCGACTATCACCCCGAGCTGGAGGGCGGCCGTCCGCTCGGCCGGTCCATCGAGGCCAAGCCGTTCGACACCCGCGAACTCGGCGAGGACGAGAAGTACCAGAGGGCGAACAACATGAAGGGCCCGCTGGGCCTGTGGGTGACGGCCAAGGACTACCACGACCTCGCGATGGCCAAGCGCACCTGGACCGGCCGGCGGGCGTCGCTGGTCGCGGCGTGGCGCGTGTCGTCCAACGTGGTCCGCCGCCGCCACATGTCGACCGGCGGGCGGGCGCTCGTCGCCCGGCTGCGGATGGCGCTGAAGGACGCCGGCGTCCCGCTCTGGCTGAAGACCGCGATGACCGAACTCGTCACCGGCGAGGACGGACGCGTCACCGGGATCGTGGCCGCACGGCGGGACGGCACCACGATCCGGATCCGCGCCCGCAAGGGCGTCCTCCTGGCGACGGGCGGCTTCGACCACAACCAGGAGATGCGCGACAAGCACCTGCCGAAGGGCGGGCGGGAAGACTTCGCGATGGGCGCCCGCGAGAACACCGGCGACGGAATCCGCGCCGGCGAGGGCCTCGGCGCGGCGCTGGACCTGATGGACGACGCCTGGTGGATGCCCGCCGTCCGGCACCCGGCCGGCGCGACGATCCCGCTGGTGTCCGAGCGCGCCATCCCGCGGCAGGTCATCGTGTCGGAGGACGGGACGCGGTTCACCAACGAGGCGGCCCCGTACGTCAACTTCGTCCACGACCAGCTCGAAGGCGGCCACGTCCCGGCGTGGTTCGTGATGGACGCCAAGGCCCGCGCCCGGTATCCGTTCGCGCAGATCCTGCCGGGCGCCCCGATCCCGAAGGCGTTCTACGAGGCGGGCATCGTGTTCAAGGCGGACACGCTCGCCGAACTGGCCGGCAAGATCGGCGTCCCGGCGGATGCGCTGACCGGGACCGTCGAGACGTTCAACGGGTACGCCCGCGACGGCAAGGACCCCGAGTTCGGCCGCGGCGACTCCGCCTACGACCGCTACTACGGCGACCCGAACCTGAAGAACCCGAACATGGACGTGCTGGACACTGCGCCGTACTACGCGTTCCGGCTGGAGGTCGGCGACCTCGGCACCAAGGGCGGTCTCGTGTCCGACGAGCACGCCCGCGTCCTGCGCGAGGACGGGACGGTCATCGAGGGCCTGTACGTGACGGGCAACTCGTCGGCGTCGGTGATGGGCAACGAGTACGCGGGTCCGGGCGCCACGATCGGCCCGTCCATGGTGTTCGGCTACATCGCGGCCCGCCACGCGGCGGCCTCCGACCCGAAGGCGAGCGCGGACGCGAGCGCGGACGGGAACGCCGGCGAGAAGGCCGACGGGAAGGCCGCGGAACGGTCATGACGGGGCTCAAGGTGCGGGTCGCGGAGGTCGTCCACGAGACGGCCGACGCGCACTCGCTCGTCCTGGAACCCGGCGAGGGCGACCGGGACCGGTTCGGCTACCGGCCCGGGCAGTTCCTCACCGTCCGCGTCCCGTCCGGGGACGGCTGGGCGGCGCGCTGCTACTCGCTGTGCAGCTCGCCCGTCACCGACGACCGGCTGAAGGTGACGGTGAAGCGGGTCGACGGCGGTCTCGGGTCCAACTGGATCTGCGACAACGTCACGGCGGGCGACGTCCTGGAGGTGCTGCGGCCCGCCGGCACGTTCACGCCGTCCTCGCTGGACGACGACCTGCTGCTCGTCGCGGGCGGCAGCGGCATCACCCCGGTGATGTCGATCCTCAAATCGTGCCTGGCGGGCGGAAGCGGGTCGGTCACCCTCCTGTACGCCAACCGGGACGAACGGTCGGTGATCTTCGCGGACGAGCTGCGGGAGCTCACCGAACGGCACCCCGGCCGGCTCACGGTCGTCCACCTGCTGGAGTCGGTGCAGGGCCTGCCGACGCCCGCCGCCCTCGGCTCCCTGGCCGCCCCCTACACCGGGCGGCAGGCGTTCGTGTGCGGGCCGGAGGTCTTCATGGACCTGGTCTCGGAGACGTTCACCGGCCTCGGCATGCGGGTGCACGTCGAGCGGTTCTTCTCACTGGAGGGCGACCCGTTCGAGGAGCCCGACGCCCCCGAGGAGATCGCGGACGACGGGGAGGCGGGCGAGATCGAGGTCGAGATGGACGGCGAGACCCAGACGGTGCCCTGGCCGAAGTCCGAGCGGCTCCTCGACGCGCTGCTGCGCGCGGGCGTCGACGCCCCGTTCTCCTGCCGGGAGGGCAACTGCTCGGCCTGCGCCTGCATAGCCCTGGAAGGCGAGGTCACCCTGGACGCCAACACGGTCCTCGACGAGCAGGATCTCGCCGACGGCCTCATCCTCGCCTGTCAGGCGAGACCGGTCACCGACCGGCTGAAGATCACATACGACGGCTGACGACATCTCGGGAGACAGGCGATGGCGAACCGCGTGCTTGACACGATCATGGAACGGGCGGACCAGATCCGCGAGCTCGGCCCCGCCAACGAGGCGCTCGGCAGGCTCGACGACAAGGCCGCGACACTACTGCGCGACGCGGGGGTGATCCGGCTGCTGCAGCCGGAGGCGCACGGCGGCCTGGAGGTGCATCCCCGCGAGTTCGCCGAGACGGTGATGGGCATCGCCTCGCTCGACGGATCCACCGGCTGGATCGCCGGCATCGTCGGCGTCCACCCGTGGGAGATGGCCTACGCCGACCCGAAGGTCCGCGAGGAGATCTGGGGCGAGGACCCCGACACGTGGATCGCGTCGCCGTACGCGCCGATGGGCATCGCCCGCCCCGTGGACGGCGGCTACGTCTTCAACGGCCGCTGGCAGTTCTCCTCCGGCACCGACCACTGCGACTGGATCTTCCTCGGCGGCATGCTCGGCGACGAGGACGGCAAGATGGCGATGCCGCCGCGGTCGCTGCACCTCATCCTGCCGCGCTCCGACTACGAGATCGTCGAGGACTCCTGGGACGTCGCCGGGCTGAAGGGCACCGGCAGCAAGGACATCATCGTCAAGGACGCGTTCGTCCCCGCCTACCGGACGCTGGAGTACTCGAAGGTCGTGGACGGTTCCGCGCCCCGCGAGGCCGGCCTGACCAACCCGTCCTACCTGATGCCGTTCTCGTGCGTGTTCCCGCTCGGCATCACCGCCGCGGTGATCGGCATCGCCGAGGGCGCCCTGCACCACCACCTGGCCTACCAGCGCAACCGCGTCCAGATCACCGGCACGAAGATCAAGGACGACCCGTACGTGCTGTACGCGATCAGCGAGGCGGCCGAGGAGATCAAGGCGTCCCGCACCGCGCTGCTGGACAACTGCTCCCGCATGTACGACATGGTCGCCGCCGGGCAGGTCCCGACGTTCGCCGAGCGCGCCGCCGGCCGCCGCACCCAGGTCCGCGCGGCCTGGCGGTCGGTGCAGGCCATGAACGAGATCGTCGTCCGGTCCGGCGGGAACGCGATGCGGACGGACAACCCGATCCAGCGGTTCTGGCGGGACGCGCACGTCGGCCTCGCGCACGCGATCCACGTCCCGGGCTCCGTCTACCACGTCTCCGCACTGACGGACCTGGACATCGAGCCCCCGCAGGGCCCCATGCGCTCAATGATCTGACCGTCCTCCAGCCCCACCGTTGACTTGCGGCGTGTTGCCCTTATGGGCGCCCTCGGTGCCGCGTCCGCCCGCAGGACGCTGGCGACGTCCGGGAACGAGCGCCCATCGGCAGACCCGCGCCCTTCAGTG
>NZ_JBEZGN010000038.1:0-109314 GCF_040650055.1 Spirillospora sp. NPDC048819
CTGCCCCCCGGGGCCCCCCCCCTCCCCGGCGGGGGGGGGGGGGGGCCCCGCCCCCCCCCCCCCCCGGCCGCTCGTCATCCGGCGGCGGTGATCAGAAGGTCACCAGCGGGTCGCCGACGAAGTCGGCGATGAAGTTGATGAAGAAGAACCCGAAGAACAGGAAGTTCAGCACCAGGATGACGTAGTGCCACGGACGGGGCCTGGCCGGGCGGGGCAGCCTGCTGTTGAGGTAGATGAGCATGAACGGGAAGATCAGCGCGCCCAGGTTGGACATGTTCGCCGACCACTGCACCAGGCTGACCGGCAGCGCCAAGTGCAGGATGACCCCGATGATCACCAGTAGCAGCAGCATGAACGGGTAGTAGAACCGCCGCGGGTCGCCCTCCAGCAGCACGCGCAGCCTGGGGCTGGTGGCGTGTGCGGCGTCGGTGGTCACGCGCACCATCGCCTCGAAGATGCCGAGCTGGGTGGTGAACAGCACCAGCACGCCCACGATCAGCGCGATGTAGAACAGCCAGCGGCCGTACTCGGCGTCCAGGGCGCCGGCCACGAAGGTCGGCACGTTCTCCTGGGTGACCTCCCGGCCGGAGATCTCGACCGCGTGGGCCATGAGGATGGTCGGCAGCAGCATGCCGATCATCGCGCCGGCGAAGAAGATGGCCCACATGTCGGTGAGCAGCAGCCGGTACCAGCGCTTCCACAGCGCCCGGTTCTTCTCGTCGTCGGGGAAGGTCACGCCGCTGGGCAGCACCTCGACGCGCCGGTGCCGCAGGCCCGCGATGAACCCGGCCCGGTGGCCCATGCCGTAGCCCTTGTCCCGGTAGTGGCCCATCACATACCAGTTCAGCCCGGACGCCAGCGCGGTGAACCCGGCCAGCCCGCCGATCTGGGTGGCGGTGATGCCCTCCGGCGGCGCCGCGGGGGTGACGAAGCCGGTGATGCCGTCCCACCAGATTCCGGGCGGCACCAGGAAGACGCACATCAGCAGCAGCGTGATAAGGATCAGCCCGATCAGCACCCAGTTGGCCAGCTCCAGCGCGCGGGAGACCCGGCGGGCCATGGCGGCCATCAGGAACACCACCACGAGCAGCGCGATCGCCCAGATCCGCGGTTCCTCGGCGCCCTCGGGCGCGACCTCGGCGTGGAAGACCGCGTACAGCCCCTCCCCCGCGGAGGCCGCCCAGCCTCCGGCGATGAACGCGAAGAGGATGAGGAACACCGATGCCGGCACCCACAGGAACCAGCCGGGCGGGACGCGGCCCCAGCCCACCACCGGCGCCTCGCCGGTCGCGACCACGTACCGCGAGCACTCGATGTTGTAGAGGGTCTGCAGCACGGCGGAGACCAGGATGATCCAGCCGATGCCCTCGAACCCGAACTGGCCCACCGCCTGCGGGCCGAGCAGCCACTCACCGCTGCCGATCGAGATGCCCAGCGCGATCAGGCTCGGGCCGAGCGCGTACTTGACCAGCTCCTTGGGGCCGATCCGGCGGACGCCGAAGACCTCCTCGGGGGTGGGCAGATCGGTGACCGGCAGGTCGGGGCGGCTCACCCCCAGCTTGTACGTCCCGGTCGCGGTGGCCTTCGCCGGACCGTCCTCGGGAACCCTGCCCGTCGGCTCGGGGGTCTCGGTCATGGGGCGCCTCCCGGTGGAACATGCCCCCGACTTCCTCGGCTGCCCGCATGATCCGCCAGGGAGGCGCACTCGGCAAGAGCCCAACGGCGCCGATTGCCGTCATCTGAAAAAGCTGTTCCACCGAAGTGTCCGCCACGCCCTGGCCGACGCCGTGCCGGCGGGCGCGGGGGGCGAATCACGTGAAGCCATGGCATCGGACGCCGCGATCCTTGACATGGTCACGAGCCGTGGTCGAATATTGAAATCGACCTCGAAGTTAAAATTCTGAGCCGCGCGCTTTGCGTGCGGGCCCGGATCCGCCGCGACGTGGTCGCCGAGTGCATCCTCGGCCCGACCGGACAAGGAGAACCCCGATGGACCAGATTCTGTACGAGGTCGAGGACCGGGTCGCGGTCATCACGCTGAACCGTCCCGACGCCGCCAACGCCCAGACCATGGAGCTGCTGGACGACCTGGACGCGGCATGGAGCCGCGCCGCCGCCGACGACGAGGTACGGGTCATCGTGCTGAAGGCCAACGGCAGGCACTTCTCCGCCGGCCACGACCTCAAGGGCGGCGGACCGGCCCCCGAGAAGCTCACCCTGGAGTACATCTACGGCATCGAGGCGCGCCGGTACCTGGAGTACACGCTGCGGTGGCGCAACGTCCCGAAGCCGTCGATCGCCGCGGTCCAGGGGAAGTGCATCGCGGGCGGGCTCATGCTGTGCTGGCCCTGCGACCTGATCGTGGCGGCGGAGAACGCCCAGTTCTCCGACCCCGTCGTGCACATGGGCATCGGCGGCGTCGAGTACCACGGGCACACCTGGGAGCTCGGGCCGCGCAAGGCCAAGGAGATCCTGTTCACCGGCCGGCCCGTCACCGCCGAGGAGGCCGAGAAGGCCGGCATGGTCAACCGGGTCGTTCCGCTGGACGAGCTGGAGGCGGCGGCGATGGAGCTCGCCGGGCAGATCGCGCAGATGCACCCGTTCGCGCTGCGGCAGGCCAAGCGCGCCGTCAACCAGACCCTGGACGTGCAGGGCTTCTACGCCGCGATCCAGTCGGTGTTCGACATCCACGAGACCGGTCACGGCAATGCCCTCAGCGAGAGCGGCCTCCCCGTCCTCATGCAGCTCACGGGGATGAAGGACAAGGTCAAGGGCCAGTGAGCAGTCCGTCCTGCGGACGCGGAGCGCCGGGGAGGCGTGCATGAAGTTCGGGGTGCAGCTCGGCGCCGTCAATCCGCGGCTGTGGGGCGAGGTGGCCGAGGAGGCGGACCGGCTGGGGTTCGAATCGGTCTGGCTTCCCGAGCATCTGGTCCTGCCGGTCGACGCGGCGGGCAGCCCGCACCGGGATTCGGAGCATCCCCCGATGGCGCCGGACGTCCCGGTCTTCGACGCCTTGGGGGTGCTGTGTCACCTGGCGGCGCGCACGACCCGGCTGAAGCTCGGCACCTGCGTGTACAACATCGGGCTGCGGCACCCGTTCGTGACGGCGCGGGCGGCGGCGACGGTGGACGTCCTGTCCGGCGGGCGGCTGGCGCTCGGGGTGGGGGCGAGCTGGCTGCGGTCGGAATGGGAGGCGGTGGGCCTGGACTTCGACCGTCGCGGAGCACGTGTGGACGAGGCCATCGAGGTCTGCCGCCGCCTGTGGAGCGAGTCCGTGGTGGAGCACCACGGCGAGTTCTTCGACTTCGGCCCCGTCGCGTTCGAACCGAAGCCGGTGCAGCGGCCGGGGCCGGCGCTGCACATCGGCGGCGACGGCGCGGCGGCGCTGCGCCGGGCCGTCACGGTCGGCACGGGTTGGATGCCGATGAACCACACGCTGGAGCAGCTCCCGCGCTCGCTGGCGCGGCTGCGCGAGCTGGCCGAGCGCGAAGGGCGGACGGCGCCGGTCGAGGTCACGCTGCCCGGCGCGCGGATCAGCCGGGCGGATGAGGCAGGCCCTTATGCCGAGGCCGGGGTGACCCGCCTGATCGTCGCGCCCTGGGCCCGTTCCCGGGAGGCGCTGGACGGCCTGCGCCGGTTCGCCGGCGACGTCCTCCACCCGGCCCGGGCGTCCGGCTGACCCGGGCTAGGACGCCGCGCTCGTGCCGCCGCGGAAGGTTCTGGCGGTCGCGACGCCGGTGAGGCGGTCATCGTTGCCGGAGTCGCGGAGTTCCACCCGGCCGAGACCGTCCCGCAGGCGCGCCGCGGCGATGACGGGTCCCCTGCGCGCCGGCTGGAGGTAGCGCAGGCCGAGCGAGCACAGGGTGTCGCCCGGCGCCAGCGACAGGGCCGCCTCCTCGGCGGCCAGGGCGATGAGCCCGCCGTTGATGGTGCCGGAGATGTTCAGCCCGTCCTCGGACCGGGGCAGGACGGCGACGCCGGGGCCGCGGCGCTCGCAGCCCGCGCGCTCGGCGAGCGGCCTGGTCAGCCGTTCCCGCGGCGCCGGGAGTTCGACGCTGAAGGCGGACGGCATGGTGAGTCCGGGGTCCGGCGCCATCATGAAGGAGGCCATCGAGGCCGCCAGCGGTTCACCGCCGGACAAGGTGAATTCGACGTCGGCGACGAAGACCGAGCGGCCGACCTTGACGACCCTGGCGATTCCCCGAACGGTTCCGTCCGCTGGAGCCGGACGGTAAAGCTGCACGTCGAGTTCCAGGGTCACCGGCACACGGGGGGTGGTCACCTGCGTGGCGAGCAGCCCGGTCAGTGTGTCGGCCCATACGGCCAGGATGGACGTCCGCAGGTGCGAGGTCCCGGGCACGTGCATCGCGGGGGTGATCGAGGCCGTGCCGTGCAGTTCCTCGCCGGCCATTCGGGTCGCGAAGCCGAGTTCTCCGAGCATGTCCTTCGGCGCTTCCGCCTCGGTGCCGATGGTCAAATCCCGCGCCCTTCGCTCCGGTGGGTCATTTTTCGCTGCGGTGGGTCATTTCGCTGTGGGTCATTCGAGTGCCGGCAGGACTTCCTCGGCGAAGAGCCGGATCGTCTCCGGCGTGCCGAAGTCGTGGAACTGGCAGACGAACAGTTCGGCTCCGGCGTCGCGTTCGCGTGACAGCGCGGCGGCGACCTCGTCGGGGGTTCCGGCGATGACGCCGCCCCACGCACCGAAGCGGCGGCGGGTGGTCTCGACGACCTCGTCGCGCGCGGCCGAGGAGGCGGCCAGGCCGATCGGGTGCTGCACGGAGATCCGTGCGGCCCCGGCCGCCGGGCGGAGTTCGGCGAGCCGGTCCGCGGCGGTCGACGGGCAGTTCCACCAGTCGGCCCGCCCGGCGACCAGGGGCATCGTGAGGCGGCGGCCGGCGCCGCCGACGTGGATCGGCACCCGGCCGGCCACGGGACGGGGCCGGCAGACCGCGTCCCGGAGCGTCCAGTGCGCGCCGTCGAAGTCGACCGGCTCACCGGTCCACAGCAGGCGGAGGAGGTCGATGGTCTCGGCGAGCCGGCCGGCGCGGGCCTCGGGACCGGGGTCGGTGAAGCCGTAGTCGGTGAGTTCGCCGGCGACCGATCCCCAGCCCAGGCCGAGCTCCAGGCGCCCGCCGGACAGGACGTCGAGGCTGGCGGCCATCTTCGCCAGCACCGCCGGGTGGCGGAACTCCGCGCACAGGACGAGATGGCCGACATGCAGCCGTTCGGTGCGCATGGCGACCGCCGTGGCGACCGTCCAGGCGTCGAGCATGTCGAGACCGCGGTTCGCGGGGGGCGCGAGGTGGTCGATGAACCAGGCGGAGTGGAAACCGGCCTCCTCGGCCGCCCGCGCACGCCGTTCGATGGCGGCGAAGTCCATCCGGATCTGCGGCAGGTAAAGACCGGCGTGGGCTCGGGCCCTCGTCATCCTGATCGCTCCTTCGTCCGAGACGTGTCCATGCGCGTCCGAAACCGCGTCCATGCGCGTGCGGGACCGCGGTCTCCGGCCGCTCAGAGGGGTGGAGAAAGGCCCGCCGCCCAGGGGGTTCGGCGGGCCTTTCACGCCGTGGCATCGCGCCGAGGCCACGGCGGGCAGGTGGCCCCGGGAGGGGCGTCCGCTCAGGTCACGCCGGGATGAGGCGGGAGAGGTTCCCGCCCATGATCTTGGCCTTGGCCTCGTCGCCGAGGTGGGCGAGGTCGTCGACGAAGGTGATCGGGTCGGCCTTGCCCTCGGGGTGCGGGAAGTCCGACCCGAAAAGCACCCGGTCGATGCCGAGCAGGTCGGCCAGCGCGCCCATGTCGTCCTCGATGAACGGGCTCACGTGGATCAGGCGGCGCATCTGCTCCACCGGGTCCTCCTCGAAGCCCTGGGGCATCTTCTTGTAGGTGGTCTGCAGCTTCTCCAGCAGCGGCCCCACCCACGACGACCCGGTCTCGATGGTGGCGATCTTCAACTCGGGGAACCGGGACAGGCAGCCGTGACAGATCAGCGACGCCACCGTGTCCTCGATCGCCCGCCACTGCCCGATCTCGCGGAAGGGCTGGAGCGTGAACGGCAGGTACTCGCGCTGCTTGCCCTCCCAGTCGGCGGTGTACCGCTGGTATCCGCTGTCGGAGGAGTGGAAGGCCACCATCGTGCCGCTGTCCTGGACGAGCTTCCAGAACGGGTCGAACTCCGGCAGCGCGACCGAGCGGGGGCCGGAGACGCCGAACGCGGGCGCGGGACGGACCAGCACGACGCGCGCGCCGCGCTCCAGGCACCACTCCAGTTCCTTGACCGCCTCCTCGACGATCGGGAGGGTGATCACCGGGGCGGTGTAGATCCGGTCCTTGTAGTTGAACGACCAGACGTCGTCCAGCCAGCGGTTCAGGGAGTGGACCGCGGCGTGGGTCAGCTCCGGGTCGTCCCGCATGCGGTCTTCCAGGAGGCTGGCCAGCGTCGGGAACATCAGGCTCCGCGAGATGCCCTGCTCGTTCATCAGCTCCAGCCGGGGCCCCGGCTCGCGGAACGCCGGGATCGACTCGATCGGCTTGCCGACGATCTCCCGGTACGACTTGCCCTCGGGGTTGCCGTTCTTGAAGTAGTCCTCCTGGGCGCCCGGACGGGCGACCTTCTCGAACGTCGGGTTCGGGATGTAATCGCTGATCTGCCCGCGGATGGCGATCTTCGTCCGGCCGCGGACCTGCACGTATTCGATGGCGCCCTGGTACTGCTTCGGCAGGTACCGGGTGAAGGCGTCCTCGGTCTCGTACAGGTGGTTGTCCGCGTCGAACAGCGGATACGGCAGGTCACGTGACGGCATGAGCGTCTCCCTTTCCGGTCGAGAATGATCGCCTCTTGCGCGGGGAGCCCGGGACCGGGTGGGGTCGCCCGCTCGGCGGCGTCCACTCCAGCGGCGCGGTCGGCTTACCGCCAGACTATATCGATGTCGATGTCAAAATCAAAGGAGGGTCGTCAGAGCACCATGTCCGGCGCCGACGGCCGGCGGACCAGGGGCCGGATCATGCCGTGCACGGCGTAGGACGCGACCAGCCGCCCGGCTTCGTCGTAGACGCGCCCCTCGCTCTGGGTCGTCCCGCGTCCGGTGTAGACGACCTGGTTCGCGTAGAGGAACCACTGGGAGACGTCGACGTCGTCGTGGTAGGCGATCGTGGCCTTGGAGATGCCCGTGGAGATCGTCTTGTGCGCCATCGCCTCGCTGTAGCCGGCGTGCGGGCGCAGCGCCGCGGCGATCGTCCAGTGCGTGATCGAGTGCGTCATCAGGGCGTTGTGCAGGTAGTGGGCCCGCGGCGCTTCGGCGAAGCGGGTCCACACCATGAGCTCGGGGGGCCCGACGTGCCGCGGGTCCCAGTCGTAGGCGTCGTCGACGACGCGGAACTCGCGGCCCCCGACCCGCATGCCGGCCGGCTCGAAGGGACGCACGTCGCCCGGCGGCGGGACGTCGGGCATCGGCGCGGTGGAGGCGACCAGGTCGTCGGCGTCGGTCCCCATGAGGATCAGCCCCGCGCACCGGAGCTTGTCCTCCTGCGTCACCCTCGCCTGAACGGTGGAGTAGGTGCGGCCTCTGTGCGGCACGTCGAGGTCGACGGAGATGTCCTTGTCGTGGCCGGCGGCCCGGGAGAAGACCATCGATGCCGAGGTCACCCGCTGTTCGGGGATCTCCTTGGACGCCGCGACGACGGCGTCCGCGAGGAGCTGGCCGGCCTCCACCACGTTGCGTTCGGCGCCCTCGTGCGGAGGGGCCGTGTACCGCCCAGGCCCGGCCGGCCGGACGTCCATCAGCCGGAGCAGTTCGTCCTGGTCCCAGGGCCTCGCCGGCTCCCCCGCAGCGGCCCGCTCTCCGTCAGACCCCATCGCCCTCACTCCAGACCTGTCCCGATGCCGACGATCGCACCGCGCGATCCGGCGCGGCGCCCGGGAGCAATCTAAGCCCTGGAGGCATATATTGACAACGACGTCGAAATTGGGTTTGCTGCGAGGGAACCGAATCGGGGAGGTTACGTGGCCGACGGCGTTTCGGAGATCCTTCGCCTCGTGGACGGCTGGGGGCGGCGCACGTATCCCGTGCGGTGGTCGCTCCGGGACACGATCACCTACGCCATCACCACCGGGGCCGACGCGCGCAACGCCCGCTCGCTCGTCTGGGAGTCGGCGCCCGGCTTCACCACGCTGCCGACGTTCGCGACGCGCTTCGCCCACGAGGCGCTCATCGACTTCGCGGCCGGCGTGCAGAGCGCGGCGCTCCCGTCCTTCGCCCGCGCGATCCGCGTCCGCCTCCACCGCCCGCTCGCCGCAGAGTGCGCCGAGGCGCACGCGTCGACGGCGCTCAGCGTCAAGGAACGCTCCGGCGAGCGGCTGGTGCTGACGCTCGATGTCGAAACGCGCGCGGACGGCGAGACGATCGCGCACTCGGAGCTCGACGTGCATTTCCGTCTCCCCGGCGCGAAGACCGCGCGGCGGCCGGCCCCCACGGCCGCCGCCGGCGATAGCGAGACGGTCGAGGTGCGGGAAGGCGTCCACCCCTATCAGGCCGCGGTCTTCCGCACCCTGCTGGGACTGACGGCCGACGGCCGCGTGCAGGACGCGATGCACATCGACCCGGTCCGGTCGCGCGAGCTCGGACTGTCCGCGCCCGCGCTTCCCGGGGAGGTCACCTTGGGCATCGTCGCCAGGCTCGCCGAGCAGAGCCTCGGCCGGCTGGGGTTCGGCGGCCTCCGTGGGGCCGAGGTGTCGTACCGGAGTCCCGTCTCGGACGCGGACCAGCTGACGATCAGGTTCAGCCCGGCCCACGACGGCTCCGTGGGCGCGGAGGTCCTCAACGGGCAGGGCCGTGTGGCGGTGACCGGGGTCCTGCGTTTCGAGACGGGCCCCACAGGCTCCGCGAACGGGGAGGCACCGTGAAACCGTCCTTCGAGGGCTCACTCCCGCCTTTGGCGGAGCGCACCGTCGTCCACGTCCTCCGGGAGCAGGCCGAACGGCATCCCGGCCGCCCGGCGATCGCCGGGCCCGGGGTCGAGATCGGCTACGGCGCCCTGCTGGACGAGGCCGCCGCGCTCGCCGGCCGCTTGCGCGCCCACGGGATCGGTCCCGGCGACCGGGTCCTGCTGATGCTGGACGACCACGTGGACGCGGTCCTCGCGTGGCTGGGCCTGACCTGCGCCGGCGCGGTGGAGGTCCCGGTGAACACCGCGTTCGCCGGCGGGTTCCTCGACCACGTCGTGCGCGACAGCGGCGCCGTCGCGGCGATCGCCGAGACGCACTACCTCGATCGGCTGGCTGCGGCCGACGGCGGGCGGCTGCGCGAGCGCATCGTCGAGCACGTCCCGGCGGAGAGCGGCCACGGCCGGTTCCGGCTTCCCGAGGGCGAACCCACGATCACGGACGCCGAGCCCTGGGACGTCGCAGCGGTGTTCTACACGTCCGGGACGACAGGGGCGAGCAAGGGCGTTCTCGTACCGCACGCCCAAGCGTACGGATACGCGAGCCCCGTGTTCATCGGCGCGGTGGAGCCCGACGACACCAGCTACGTGGCGATGCCGCTGTTCCACGTGGGCGGTCAGCTGTGGGGTGTGTACAACGCCCTCATCGTCGGCGCGCGCGCCTACATCTGTCCCCGTTTCTCGGCGTCGGGCTTCTGGGAGGACATCGCCCAGAGCCGCTCGACATTCGCCGTGCTCACCGGCGCCATGGCGCGTTTCCTGGAGGCGCAGCCGCCGAGCCCGCTGGAGCGGACGAGCGGCCTGCGCAAGGTGTGCCTGGCCCCCGTCCCGGCGGACGTCGACGCGTTCTGCGCGCGGTTCGGGGTCGAGTACTGCGCCGGCTACGGCAGCACCGAGGCCGCCACACCGCTCGCCGCGCCGCACGGGGTGTCGGGCGCCGGCGGCCTTGGATGGGTGCGTCCGGGCTTCGAGGCCCTGGTCGTGGACGAGCACGATCAGCCGGTACCGGACGGCCGGATCGGCGAGCTCGTCATCCGCCCGCACGAGCCGTGGACGATGTTCCAGGGCTACCTCGGCCGCCCGGAGGCCACGGCGGAGGCCTGGCGGAACGCCTACTTCCACACCGGGGACGCCGTCCGCAGGACGCCCGACGGCGAGTTCTTCCTCGTCGACCGCATCCGCGACAGCATCCGCCGCCGCGGCGAGAACATCTCCTCGCTGGAGGTCGAGGCCGCGGCGAACACGCACGCGCAGGTCACGGAGACCGCTGTGGTCGGGGTGCCCAGCGAGCACAGCGAGGACGAGGTCCTGCTGCTTGCGGTCCCCCACCCGGAGGGTCCGCCGGATCCCGCCGACCTGTTCCGCCACCTGGCCGAACGGCTGCCGTACTTCGCCGTTCCCCGGTTCATCGCGTTCGTTCCCGAGCTGCCGAGATCGGCTTCCAACAAGATCATGAAAGGGCCGCTGCGCGCGGCGGGCGTCCCGGCCGACGCGTGGGACGCCGAGCTGAACGGCCTGCGGGCGACCCGGAGCGGGATCGTCCAGACGTAACACTCAGAACTGGATGTGCCGGCATGGATGTTGGTTTGAGCGACGAGCAACGCCAGCTCGTCGCGTCCTTCACCGCCCTCTTCGGCGACGCGGCGTCGCCGTCCCACGTGCGCGCCGCGGAGCCGCTCGGCTTCGATCCGCGCCTGTGGGACGCGTTGCGCGACGCCGGGATCGTGGCGATGGCCGTCGGTGAGGAGGACGGCGGCTGGGGCGCGGAGCCGCTCGATCTCGCGCTCGTCGCCGAAGTCCAGGGCCGTTTCCTCGCCCCGGCCCCGATCGTGGAGGCGCAGGTCGCCGCGCGTCTCCTCGCCCGGCTGGGGACGCCGTCCGCCGCCGCCGCGCTGGCCGCGGCACTGGCGGGTGAGCGCACCGTGACCCTGGCCGTCCATCCGGCCCGCGACGGGGCGGCGGGGCTCGTGCCGGCCGGCGCGGTGGCCGACGACGCGCTGGTGATGGACGGGGAGCGGCTGCTGCTCGTCCGATCCGCGGGCGATGGCGCACAGCCGGAGAACCTCGGTTCGATGCCTCTCGCCGACCTGCGCGTGGGCCCGGACGCCGTGCTCCTCGCGTCGGGGCCGGCCGCCGAGGCCGCTCATGAAGCCGCCCTGGACGAGTTCCTGCTGCTCACGGCGGCCGCCCAGGTCGGCATCGCGGCCCGCGCGGTGGAGATCGGCGTCGGGTACGTCACCGAGCGCCGGGCGTTCGGCGTCCCGATCGGAACGTTCCAGACCATCGCGCACGCCCTCGCCGACTCGGCCACCGCCGTCGACGGCGCACGCCTGCTCGGCCACGAGGCAGCGTGGGCGTACGGCGAGGAGCCGGAACGCTTCGCCGAGCTGGCGGCCATGGCCTTCGCGTTCGCGACCGAGACGGCCCGCGACGCGACCTACCGCGCCCTGCACTTCCACGGCGGCTACGGCTTCACCGACGAATACGACATCCAGCTCTACTACCGGCGCGCGCGGGCATGGTCCGCCGTCTGCCTCGAACCGCGGGCCGCGTACCGCAGAGCGGCCGACCGCCGGTACGGCATCGCACAGATGGAGGAACAGTGGACTTCCGCATAGGAGAACGAGGCGAGTCACTGCGCGCGGAGGTCAGGGCGTTCCTCGACGAGCACCTGACCGACGAGCTGTCCGAGCGGTGCCACCGGACGGGCGTGGCCCATGACGAGGGATTCGTCCGCGCGATGCACGAAGCCGGGCTGCTCGCCCTGGGCTGGCCCGAGGAGTGGGGCGGACGGCCCTGCGACCCGCTCGGCCTGTGCGTGGTCGAGGAGGAGCTGAGCAAGGCCGAGGCGCCCACCTACGGCGTCAGCACGACGCACATGGTCGCGCGCGCCATCCTGCACGGCGGGAACGACCGGCAGCGGGCGGAGATCATTCCCAGGGCGCTGCGCGGGGAGATCCTCATCGTGCTCGGGTTCACCGAGCCCGAGTGCGGGTCCGACCTCGCCGCCGCGCGGACCCGCGCGGTGCGCGACGGCGACGAGTGGGTGATCAACGGCTCCAAGATGTTCACGACCAACGCCCACATCGGCGACCACGTGTTCCTCCTGGCGCGGACCGACACCTCGTCCAAGCACGCGGGGCTGACCGTGTTCCTCGTGCCCCTCGGCCAGCCCGGCATCGAGGTCCAGGCCGTGCGCACCATCTCCGGCGAGCGGACGAACATCACCTACTACCGCGACGCCCGCGTCCACGACGACTGGCGGATCGGCGAGGTGGGCGGCGGCTGGCGCGTGCTGGGCGAGGCGCTCCAGGAGGAGCACTCGACCGGCTTCGGCGCCTCGATGCTGAGCCTGCTGGAGGCGGCGGAGGGATGGGCGCGCACGGCCCGCGGCGGCTCGGGCCGGCCGCGCATCGCCGACCCGGACGTGCGGGAACGCCTCGGCCGGTGCGCCGCCGAGGCCGAGGTCTCGCTGCTGCTCCAGCGGCGCGCGGCGGCGATGGCGCAGCGGGGCGACATCCCCGTGGCGGAGGGGCCGATGGCCAAGCTCTTCAGCTCCGAGGCCCTGACCCGGGCCGCCGAGGACCTGTTCGACCTCCTCGGCCCGGACGCCGTGCGCAGCCGCCTGTCGCCCGGCGCCCCCGAGGGAGGCCGGGTCGAGCACTCCCTCCGCTTCTCCCTCGGCACGACGATCTACGGCGGGACGAGCGAGATCCAGCGCGGCATCATCGCCCGCCGCGGACTCGGCCTCCCCCGCTGACTCCGCGCTTCGAACCGCGCGCGAAATGGCCTGCGGCGGGCCGGGGATCCCTGGTGAATCCCCGGCCCGCCGCAGGCAGGTGAACGGCGGTCAGCCGGACGAGCCGTCCGGTCCCGCCCCGAGGTAGGCGGACTGGAGGGCCTCGGGCGAGTCCAGCAGCTCGGTGCCCGTGCCGGACAGCGACAGCCTCCCGCGACGCAGCACGTAGCCGCGGTCGCTGACCGCCAGCACCTGTGACGCGTGCTGCTCGACGATCAGCACCGCCGTCCCGGCGTCGTCGGCGGCCGCGCGCAGCCGCTCCAGCAGCCGCGTCACGATCAGCGGCGCCAGGCCCAGGGACAGCTCGTCCACCAGCAGCAGATCCGGTTTGCCCGCCAGGCTCCGGGCCAGCGCGAGCATCCGCTGCTCACCGCCGGACAGCAGCCCGCCGCGGCGCTTGAGGAGCGGCTCCAGCTCGGGGAAGAGCGCCAGCGCGTCAGCCACCGGCCCGGGCCCGAGCCGCAGGTTGGCCAGCGTCGTCAGCCGGCTGAAGACCGACCCCTGCTCGCTGATGTAGGAGATGCCGCGCCGCGCCCGCCGGTGCAGCGCGCCGCGCAGCGGGGCGTCCCGGTACAGGACCTGCCCGGACGTCGGCGCCAGCACCCCCGCCAGCGCGAGCAGCGTCGTGGTCTTCCCGGCGCCGTTCGGGCCGAGCAGCGCGACGACCTCGCCCTTGTCGATGGTCAGGTCGAGCTCGCGGATGACGTCCACGCCCGAGTACCCGGCGGACATCCCTTCGACCTTCAGCAGCATGTCCTCACGCCCTTTCCGGCTCTGCCCGCGCATCGGTTCCCAGGTACGCCTCGACCACGGCCGGGTCCCGGAGGATCTCCTCCGGCTCGCCGTCCGCGATCAGCCGGCCGAAGTTCAGCACGGCGATACGGTCGGCGCACGTCTGCACGAACGACATGTCGTGCTCGATCACCAGGACGGCGATGCCGAGGGTGTCGGCCAGCCGCCGGATCAGCCGGGCCAGCTCGGCCGTCTCCTCCTCGCCGAGCCCCGCGGCGGGCTCGTCCAGGAGCAGCACGGCCGGGTCGGACGCCACGGCACGGGCGATGGCCAGCAGCCTGCGCCGCCCGTGCGGCAGCTCGTCGGGTAGCCGCGCCAGGTCGTCGGCGAGGCCGAACTCTTGGACGGCGGCTTCACCGGCGGCCGTCAGCCGGGGGGTGCGCGGGCGGACCATGTCGGTGACGTACCGCAGCGACGGGATCCCGGACGTGACCAGGAGGTTCTCCAGCACCGTCAGGTCCTCGAACAGTTCCAGCGACTGGAAGGAACGGACGAGTCCGGCGCGGGCCCGGCGGGCGGCGTTCCAGTCCTCCAGGGCATGGTCGCCGAGCCGGATCCGCGCTCCGCGCTCGGGTTTGACGAAGCCGGTCAGCGCGTCGATGACCGTGGTCTTGCCGGCGCCGTTGGGCCCGATCAGCGCGACGACCTCACCGGGCCGCACGCGCAGGCTCACGTCGTCGACCGCCCGGACCCGTCCGAAGCGGACGCTCAGCCCGGAGACCTCCAGGGTTCGCGCGCTCTCCGAGCGTTCGGCCCGCGGCGCGTCCCCGCCGTCGCCCGAGCCGGGCGGCGGTACGGCCACGGGTGTGCGGCGCTTGCGGGACCCGACGCGCTCACGGACCATCGAGGCGGCCCTGACCTGCTCGAAGGCCATCCCGCTGGGGTTCGCGAGAATGATCAGCAGCAGCATGGCGCCCGAGACGATCTCCAGCGCGTTGGTGCCGAGCCCGAAGGAGTGCAGGATCTGCCCGCCGACGCCGCCCGGGGCGAACGTGCCCGCCCCGATCGCGCCGATCACATAGCCGATGCCGCCGATCACGGTGAAGACCACCAGCTGCACCGACGAGAACGGCGAGAACTCCGTCAGCACCAGGTTCTGCTGGCGGAAGGCCAGGAACACGCCGCCGAGCGCGGCGAGCGCCGCGCCGAGCCCGAACGCGTAGACCTTGATCGCCGCGCTGTTGAGGCCGAGCGCCGCGGCGGCCCGCTCGTTGCTGCGCAACGCGATCAGCCGCAGGCCGGTGCCGCTGCGCCGGACGTTCGCGACGGCGACGCAGACCGCGACGAGGACGGCCAGCGTGGCGAAGGCCAGCCGCCGCGGATGGTCGAAGCCGTCGATGGCGAAGCCGAACAGGTTCAGCTTGCCGATGTCGATCCCTTCCAGCCCGCCGGTGAGGGCCGAGTTCTGCAGGATCAGCTGGGACAGCACGACCGTCAGGCCGAAGGTCAGCAGGGCCAGGTTCACGCCCCGGGTGCGCAGCGCGGGAATCGCGACCACGACCCCGACGACGGTCGTGATGACCACGGCCGCGACCAGGGCCGGGACGAAAGGCCACGACTGCGTCTGGACGAGTTTGCCGGCGATCCACGCGCCCGTGCCGGCCAGGCCCATCTGCGCCAGCGAGATCTGCCCGGTGAGGCCGGTGACCACCACCAGCGACAGGCAGATCATCGCGGCGGCCAGGCTGACCTGGATCGAGGCCGCCCACGACGTGGGCACGACCGAGATCACGGCGACCGTCAGCGCCACCGCCACCACCAGGCCGGGCAGGGAGATCCGTCCCGTGCCGAGCACCGGCAGCCGGTCGAGCAGTTCCCCCCGCGCGGGCAGGTTGCGGCCCGCGACGAACAGCACCACGACGATCATGAGGAACGCCGCGGAGTGGGACACCGACTGGGCGGTGAAGGCCCCGAACAGCAGCCGGTCGTCGGAGACGAACGGTGCCAGCGGGCCCTCGTTGGTGATGTAGCGCGCCAGCAGCGTCTCGACGACGCCGATGACCAGCGCCGCCGCGAGGGTCTTCCAGAACGAGTAGAACCGGCCGACGAGCGCCGCCGCCAGCGAGCGCAGCACGATCAGTGCGAGCGCCTCGACGCTGAGGAACAGGATCGGCGCGACCAGGATCCCGGCCAGCGAGGCCAGGACGGCGCCGAACACCCAGTTGGCCGTGGCGACCACGTCCGGCGACTTGCCGAGCGCCGCCGCGGCCACCGGGTTCTCGGCGATCGCCTCGGTCGAGCGCCCGAACGGCGTCCACCGGAACAGCGCGACCAGGCCGACGGTCAGCACGGCGGCGATGCCGATGACCCAGAAGCGGTCCTCGCCGATCCCCGCGTCCGCACCGAACAGGTGGTGCGCCTCGTGCGGAAGCGGGGAGACGACGAGGTCCTGCCCGCGTCCCCACAGCTGGTAGCCGATCCCGACCAGCAGCGCGAACACGCCGAGGGTCGCGACGAGCCGCACCAGCGACGACGCCCGGCGCAGGTGCTTCATCAGAAGCAGGTGCGTGGCGACGCCGAGCAGAGCGGGGACGCCCAGGGCGAGCGGCCACGCGGCGGCCTGCGGCAGCCCCAGGTCGGGGGCGACGCGGTAGAACACGAAGGCGCCGATCATGCTGTAGGCGCCCTGCGCGAAGTTCACCACCCCGCTGCCGCGGTAGATCAGCACCAGGCCCTGGGCGGTGAGGGCGTAGACCGCCCCCACCGACAACCCCAGGATGAGAAACGTGAGCAGGTCCTTCATGACGAGGCTCCCGGCCGGGTCCGTGTTACTTCTTCGCGGCCTGGTTGAGGTCGGTGAACTCGCCCCCGTCAGGCGCCATGATCTTGCCGTTCTCGACGGTCTGGAACTGGACGGTGGCCCGCGGGATCCGCGGCAGTTTCAGGAAGTTCGGCTGGCCGTAGGTGAAGTCGGGGGCGATGCCGAGCGAGACCTTGCTGCCCTCGAGCGACTTCATCAGCGCGGCGCCGCTGACCTCGGACAGCCCGTTGAGCCTGTCGGCCACCAGGTGGACCGACGCCCAGGCGTTCAGCGCGAACTCGGTGCCCTCGATCTTGTCGTCGCCGTACTTGTCCATCTCGTCCAGGAACTGCTTGACCTTCGGGTTGGACGTGCTGGTCACCGGCTCGTAGTCGCTGACGACGATGGTGCCCTCGCCCGCCTCGCCCGTCTTCTCCAGCGAGCCCTCGGACACGGCCGTCGCCACCACCGAGATCTTGCCCTTGTAGCCGGCCTGCCGCAGCCCGACGATGGTCTTGCTGGTGACGTCGGTGGAGGCCAGCAGCGCGACCCCGTCGGGGTTGGCGCCGGCGATCTCGCTGAAGTTGGAGGTCAGGTCGGCCGATGCGTCGAACGGCAGGTAGTAGGCGCCCTTCAGGTCGCCGGGCGACTCCAGCAGGGCCTTCACGTACTGCGGGACCAGCCGCCCGGACGGGCTGTCACCGGTCACGACCGCGACCGTCTTCGCGCCCGCCTTCTGCAGCGCGATGCCGGTGCCCGCCGAGAGCATCGGCGAGCCGCCGATGATCGGGAAGGACGCGGGGTTGGTGAAGTCCTGGCCGGTCTGGACCATCGTGCCGACCAGGGGGATCTTCGCCCCCTGGAACGCCTGGACGACGGCGTCCGACGAGACGTACTTGCCGACGCTCGCGACGACCTTCTGGTCGATGGCCTCGCGGGCGCACTTGGTGGCGGCGTTGGGGTCGGTGACGGTGGACGCCTCACAGTGGACCAGCTCGAGCGGGCGCGCCTCGCCCCCGCCGGGCTTGACGCCGCCGGCGTCGTTGACCGCGTTGACCGCGGCCGTGGCCGCCTTCAGCAGTTCGGGCTGGTAGATGGGGCCGGGGCCGGAGGCGATCACCGACAGCTTGATGGGGTCGCCCTTGAGGTTCTTGCCGTACTCGGACTCCGCGTCGGAGTCGCCGCAGGCGGTGACGGTGGCCGCCGCAAGCGCCGCGAGGGCGGCGATGCCAAGGATTCGGCGCAATGGTCTCTCCCTATCTCAGGGGCGGGGGGCGGGGGTGGAGGTGACCGGGTCCGCGGTGCCGATCTGCACGACGGCCCGGTCCTGGTAGAAGGCGATGTGGTCGCGGAGGACCGCGACCTCGGTGTACGGCTCCGGGTACTCCCAGGCGACGGGGTCGTCGTCCTCCCGTCGCCGCCAGTACTTCGCACGGCCCTTGAACGGGCACCGCGACGTGTGGTCGGAGGGCGCGAGGTGCTCGAACCGCACGTCGGCCCTGGGTATGTAGAGGACGAACCCGTGGTCCTGCTCGTCCACCAGGAGGGCGGCGGTCGTCTCGGCCAGCGTCACGCCCTCGTGCGTCACGCGGACGAGGTTGCGCTTGCGGTGCACGTCCACGCGGTAGTCCGGGCGGTCGACGTAACCCGACGGTTCCACGGTTTCTCCCCTCGTCTGGGCCGACGGCCCCGACGGCCCCGACGGCGCGGCGGGGCCCTGTCCGGTGCGCGTCACCGCGTGTGCTCCAGCGAGCCCTCGCGGATCTGCTCGCGGAGGCGGAACTTCTGGATCTTCCCGGTCGCCGTGCGCGGGAAGTCCGCGACGAGGTGCAGCGATTCGGGCCACTTCTGGCGGGCGAGCCCGGCCGCGGCGAGGTGGGCGCAAACGTCGTCCAGCGCGACCGGACCGGCCGTGTCGTGCGGGCGGATCACCGCGGTGGCGTGCTCGCCCAGCCGCGCGTCGGGCTCGGCGACCACGCTGACCTCGGCGACCTGCTCCATCTTGAGGAGCAGCGACTCGATCTCCTGGGCGCTAATGTTCTCGCCGCCGCGGATGATGACGTCGGCGACGCGGTCGGTGATGGTGAGGTAGCCGTCGCCGTCGAAGACGCCCATGTCGCCGGTGCGGTACCAGCCGTCGGCGTCGAAGGCGCGGGCGGTCAGCTCGGGATCGGTGTAGCCGATGCAGCAGTCGGCGCCGCGGGAGAGGATCTGGCCGTCGTCGTCCAGGCGGGCCTCGGCGCCCGGCAGGGCCCTGCCGTCGGTGCGCAGCCGCTTGTCCTGCGGCTCGTCCAGCAGGCACGCCGTGATCGACGGGTGCTCGGTGCTCCCGTACGACCGGTACACCGCGATGCCCTCGTTCGTGGCCCGCTCGGTGAACGCCTCGGGGACCATCGCGCCGCCGAGTCCCATGTACGGGATCAGGGCCAGGTGCTCGGGGGTGAAGTCGGCGTGGTCGAGCAGGCTGGTCAGGAAGTAGGAGGGGCCGCCGGCGATGCCGAGGCTCCGCTCGCTCATCATCCGCAGCACCTCGGCCGGGTCCCACCGGTCGATCAGGTGCACCGGCTCCGACCGCAGCAGCGGCAGCAGGAAGGCGTTGATCATCCCCATGAAGTGGCCGACGGGGGTGCCGACGATCTGCGGGGGCCCGCCCTTGCCGTAGAAGTGGTCGCTCTGGCGCGCCTCCCAGCCGATCGTCTGGTGGCTGTGGATCACGCCCTTGGGGTTGAGCGTCGTACCGGAGGTGAAGCCCACGATCGCCGGGGCGGCGGGGTCGACGGCCACCGGCTCGGCGAGCGGCTCGGCGTCCAGCATCCGGTGGAAGGGGGTGGCGGCCGGCGGCAGCTCCCGCTCGGGACGGTCGCTCACGACCAGCCACAGCGGCTCGGCGTCGCGTCCCTCCAGAAGCCGCTCGCACTGCTGGAGGTGGTCGGTGCGGCCGAAGCGGTCGGGCGTGACGATCACCGCGGGACGGGTGTCGTCGAGGATGTAGCCGACCTCCTTCGGGCCGTAGAAGTGCACGACCGGGACGACGATCGCGCCGACGTAGGCGGCGGCCCAGAAGGTGATGGCGGCCTCGACCCAGTTCGGCAGCTGGACCACGATGACCGAGCCGGGGCCGATGTCCCGGGCCCGCAGGGCCCCGGCGAGCGAACGCGCCGCGCGGTCCACGTCGGCGAAGGTGCCGGTGTAGGGGCGTGTCTGGGAGCCCACGTGGAAACGTGAGCGCGGGGCACGGCTCAGGCCCGCGGCCACCATCGAGCCGAGGGAGTCGCCGGTCCACCAGCCTTCGTCGCGGTAGCGCTGTGCGAGCCCGGCGGGAACCGTCCGGACGCCCCAGCCTTCGGGAGCAGAGCTTCGGGTCACCGTATCGCCTTCAGTGGTCGGTACCTGGGTCCGGCGGCTTCCGCGCACCGGTGCTGACGACTAACATCAAAGTATGTTCTGACGTCGAGGTCAATAGTTGGGAGAACTTTGTGGGTGCTCCGCGGATCTATCACGTCGGTATCGTCGTCCCGGACCTGGAGCCGGCGATGGCCCAGTTCAGCGCGGCATCGGGGGTGACATGGGGCCGCCCGCAGCGCTTCCCCGCCGAGTTCGCATCACCCTCGGGGACACGGACCTACGACCAGACATTCGTCCTCTCCCTGGAGGGACCGCCTTACATCGAGTTGCTGGTGCAGGTGCCCGACAGTGTTTGGGAGAGGACCGGCCTGCACCATCTGGGCATGTGGAGCGACGACGTGGCGGGCGAATCGGCCGACCTGGAGGAACGCGGCTGCGCCTGGGAGGCGGCCCTCCTCGACGGCGCCGGCAGGCGCGCGGGCGGCTGCTATCACCTCCTGCATGATCTCGACGTCAGAGTCGAATTGGTGTCGAGGGCGGCGAGCGCCCCGCGGCTCGACCGCTACCTGGCGGGCGGCGACTACCGCTGAGCCGGTCCGGACCCGGGCCGGGCCGGCGCGCCCGTCCCGGGCGGAACGCCGCCGGCGCACGGCTCGGGAACGCATCCGGCTCGACCAGCGAATACACGGCCGTCGCCGCCGCGTTCTCGCCACTGGACGGGGCGTGCGCGGCGGCCCCTCGGCGCCCCTGCCCGGCCCCTGGCGGGTGGCGGTGCAGTCAATGAACCCTGACGTCGATGATATGTCGGTCCGGAACTACTCGGCCCGGACCGGATCAACCCGCCGAATCTGCCCTGATCCGCAGGTCAACAAGCCTTGGCGCGGGCGGCGAGGAACTCCCAGGTGAGTTCGGCATCGACGTCATTCTTGGCGAGCGGGTGGGCGGCGAAGTCCGTCACGCCGCTCTCGGCGAACGCGTCGATGCGCCGCGCCACCTCGTCCGGCGACCCCACGATCGCCAGCCGGGCGATCCCGTCCACGCCCTCCCGGCGCAGCACCTTCTGATAGGACGCGAACCGGTCGTTGGCACCGAGGACGCGGTGGATGTGCCGGCGCGCGCCCGCGACGTCCCCGGTCACGCACACCGGAAGGGCCGCCACGATCCGGAACGCCGAACCGGCCGGCCGGCCGAGCAGCGCCGGGCGGATCACCTCGGTGATCGTGCGCGGCCCCGCGGCCCAGGTCACGACCCCGGCGGCGACCTCCGCGGCCAGCCGGGCCATCGCCGGGTTCACCGCGCCCAGCAGGATCGGCGGCGGGTCGCCGCCGACGGCGACCCGGCGGCCGTCCCGCCCGGTCATGACGGCCTCCAGCTCCTCCACGTAGCGGCGCGTCGCCGCGATGGGCGGCGGCCATTCCAGTCCGAACGCATCCCTGACGAGCGCCTCGTGGGACGGGCCGATGCCGAGCGCCAGCCGCCCCCCGAGCACCTCCTGGACGGTCGCCACCTGCTGGGCGAGCGCGAAGGGCGGACGCAGGGGCATCGGCACGACGGCCGTCCCCAGTTCGATCCCGGGGACCTCGCGTCCCGCGACGGCGAAGGCGGTGAGCGTGTCATGACCGTTGAGCATCGGCGCCCAGTAACCGGCGAAGCCGTACCCGGCGGCCTTGCGCACCTCGTCGACGACACCCCGGACGCTCCCGCGCATGGTGAGACCTGAATGAATCGCGATGCGCATGACGTGCGTTCCTCCGATGCCGCTCAGTACGACTTCGGCAGGCCGAGGACGTGTTGGCTGATGTAGTTCAGCACCATCTCCTGACTGACCGGAGCGATGCGCATGAGGCGGGATTCCCGGAAGTAGCGTTCGACGTGGTACTCGCGGGCGTAGCCGAACCCGCCGTGTGTCTGGACGGCGGCGTCGGCCGCGGCGAAACCGGCGTCGGCGCAGAGGAACTTCGCCGTGTTCGCCTCCTTCCCGCACGGCTCGCCGCGGTCGTAGCGGTCGGCGGCGTGCCGCGCCGCCAGTTCCGCCGCGTCCAGGCGCATCGACGCCTCGGCGAGCGGGAACGCGATCCCCTGGTTCTGCCCGATCGGGCGGTCGAACACGACCCGCTCCCCGGCGTACCTCACCGCCCGGCGAAGCGCGGCCCGGCCGATGCCGAGCGCCTCGTGCGCGAGCAGGATCCGCTCGGGGTTGATGCCGTCCAGCAGGTAGGTGAACCCGCGTCCCTCCTCCCCGACCAGGGCCGATCCGGGGACCCGGAAGTCGTCCAGGAACAGCTCGTAGGAGGAGACCGCGTTGCGGCCCATCTTCGGGATCGCGCGCATCTCGACGCCGCCGCCGGTCAGGTCGACCACGAACATCGACAGCCCGTCCGTGCGGCCCCTGCCCTCGCGGGGCTCGCCGGTGCGCGCCAGCAGCACCGCCTTCTGCGACTGCGCCGCCTTGGTGATCCACACCTTCCGCCCGTTGATCACGTAGTCCGAGCCGTCCCGCCGGGCGAAGGTGCGGATGCGGCCGGTGTCCGACCCCGCGTCGGGTTCGGTGATGGCGAAGCAGACGTGCAGGTCGCCGGTGGCGGCGTCGGGGAGCAGTTCGCGGCACAGCCGCTCGCCGCCGTGCCGCGCCACCAGGTTGAGGCCGAAGATCGTGAGGTGGAACGGGCTGCAGCCGTTCATGCCCGCCCCCGACGCGGCGATCTCGTACATCATCGACGAGGCCGCCGAGACGCCCATGCCCGCGCCGCCGTACTCGCGGGGGATCGCGATGCCGAGCCATCCGGCCTGCGCGAACGCGTCGTAGAACTCCCAGGGGAACCTGGCCTCCTGGTCGACATCGGCCCAGTAGGCGTCGTCGAACCGCCCGGCCACCTCCCGGACGGCCGCACGCAGTTCCTCGTCGGTCAGCGCCTCCTCGTCGGCCGGCGCGCCGCCTGCGGCCTGGGGGTCCGGTGCGAGGTCATGGGTCATGGGGATCCCTTTCGTTGGTTCTGGACGTCAGCGCACCGAGCGTCCGCCGTCGACGTAGAGCACCTGGCCGGTGACGAATCCCGCCTCGTCCGCGGCGAGGAACAGGGCGGCGTTCGCGATGTCCGCGGGCTGCCCGACGCGCCGGACCGGCAGCGTGGCGGCGACCTCGGCCAGGCGCCGGTCCACCGGCACGCCGAGCCGCTCGGCCGTCGCGCGGGTCATCTCCGTGTCGACGAAGCCGGGGCCGATCGAGTTGACCGTGATGCCGAACGGCCCGAGCTCGATGGCGGTCGTCCTGGTGAACCCCTGCACGCCCGCCTTGGCCGCGGAGTAGTTCGCCTGGCCGCGGTTGCCCAGCGCCGAGGTCGAGGAGATGTTGACGACCCTCCCGTACCGCCGCGGGACCATGATCCGCTGGGCCTCTGCGGTGACCAGGAACATGCCGCGGAGGTGGACGTTCATCACGGTGTCCCAGTCGTCCTGGGTCATCTTGAACAGCAGGTTGTCGCGCGTCACCCCGGCGTTGTTGACGGCGATGTCGAGCCCGCCAAACTCCTGGGCGAGCCGCTCCACCGCCCGCCGGACCTGCTCGGCGTCGGAGACGTCCGCGCCGAGGCCGAGGGCACGCCCGCCCGCGTCCTCGATGGCGGCCACGGTGTCCCGGGTCAGTTCCTCCCTGAGGTCGAGGACGCCCACCGCGGCGCCGGCGCGCGCATACGTGCGGGCGATCTCCGCTCCGATCCCGCGGGCCGCGCCCGTCACCAGCGCGACCCGCCGTCCAGCTTCGTCATGATTCCTTGGCTCCTGAGTTCTCGGTGGTGGAGGGGGAACGCACTGCGCGGCCGTGCGCGAGGGCGCGGACCGCGTCGCGGTGGGCGCCGGACTCCAGGAGCCGGACGTGCCAGTCGGCTTCCGCGTCCGCGCAGGCGGCCAGGTCGTGGGTGTGAGCGCGGGCCACATGCCGCTTCATAGCCTGCACCGCGTCCGGGGAGACGGCGGCCAGGCGCGCGGCGAGCGCGGCGGTGTGCTCGCTCAGCCGGTCATCGGGGACGGCCTCGGTGATCAGGCCGAGGTCCTGTGCCCGGGCGGCGGTCAGTGACGGGGAGAGATACAGCAGTTCGAGCGCGCGGGAGGCGCCGACCAGGCGGTTCAGCGACCACGTGCAGCCGAAGTCGCCCGCCAGCCCGAGCCGGCCGAAACCCGTGCACAGCGTCGCGGACGTCCCCGCGTAACGCAGATCGCAGGCGAGCGCGAGACCGAGGCCCGCCCCGACCGCCGCCCCCTCGATCAGCGCGATCGACGGCTTGCCGATCTCGCGGAGCCGGACGACGGTCGCACGCTGGAGCGCCTTCTGGGACGCCAGCCGCACGGCCGGCGCGTCCGCCGGGCCGAAGATGCTCTCCCCCGCCGCGAGCATGGTGAGGTCGCCTCCGGCGCAGAAGGTGCCGCCCGCCCCCGCGAGCACCACGACCCGGACGTCGTCCGCGGCGGCGGCGAAGTCCAGCATCGCGGCCAGGGCCTCCAGCATCTCCCGCGAGAACGCGTTGCGGACCCGCGGCCGGTTCAGCGTGAGCGTCAGCACCCCGCCGGCCCGCTCGGCCAGCAGGTGCCCGGTGCCCGTAGCCACGACCCCGCTCGAGATATTTGACATAGACGTCGAAATTATAAGATTGAGGCTGCCTTGGTCAATACCATCCCCCTGTACTACGGTTAACGTTCAAGCTTATCGACACCGACGTCGACATTAGAGTGCACATCAGCGGAGGTGCCCCCATGCCCGACCGGCCGGCCGGCCAGGACCCGGCCCCGCCCCTCGCCGGCACCGTCGTGCTGAGCTTCGAGCAGGCCGTCTCGGCCCCCTACTGCACGCGGATGCTGGCCGATCTCGGCGCCGAGGTCATCAAGGTGGAACACCCGCGTTCGGGTGACCTCACCCGGTGGTTCGACGACGCCGCCGACGGCCTGTCGACGTACTTCGTCTGGCTGAACCGCAACAAGCGGTCGCTCACGCTGGACTGCAAGAGGCCCGAGGCCCGTCCCGTCCTGGACCGGCTGCTCGAACGCGCCGACGTCGTCGTGCAGAACCTCGCCCCGGGCTCCGCCCGCCGTCTCGGGCTGGACGCGCCGACGCTGGTGGAGCGCGACCCGTCGCTGGTGGCGGTGGACATCTCCGGCTACGGCACCGGCGGGCCTCTCGACCACCGCCGCGCCTACGACCTGCTCGTCCAGGCCGAAAGCGGTTCCTGCGCCGCCACCGGGCGGGCCGACGCGCCGGCCAAGCCGGGCATCCCCATCGCCGACATCGGAACGGCGATGCAGGCGGCGGCCGGCATCATGGCCGCGCTGCTCGGACGGGCCAGGACCGGCACCGGCGCCGCCCTCCAGGTGAGCATGTTCGACACCGCCGCCGACTTCCTCGGCTTCGCCCTCCTCTACGCCCGCTACACCGGCGAGGAGCGGGCGCCGATCGGCATGTCGTCCCCGATCGTGGCGCCCTACAACGCCTACCCGACCAGGGACGGGCGGACCGTCGTCCTCGGGACGACCAACGACGCCGAATGGCAGCGCCTCGCCCGTGACCTGATCGGCCGCCCCGACCTGGCGGACGACGAGACGCTCGCCACCACCCCGCGGCGCTGCGAGCAGCGCGACCGGCTGGACGAGGCGATCACCGCCTGGACCGCGACGCTGGACCTCGCCGAGATCTGCGCGCGCGCCGACGCCGCCGGCATCGGCAACGCCGAGTTCAACCGGGTCACCGAGGTCGTCGACCACCCGCAACTGACGGCCCGCGACCGCTGGCAGCAGGTCGGATCCCCCGCGGGCCCGCTGGCCTCACTGCTCCCACCGCTCATCACGCCCGCCTGGCGCACTCCCCTGGACGACGTGCCCGGCCTCGGCGAGCACACCGCCACGATCCTCACCGAACTGGGTTTCACCCCCGAGGCACAAGACGACCTCCGCCAAGCCGGCGCACTGTGACACCGCTGGTCCATCACACCGTGGACACGGCCGGACCAGCGCACTGTGACACCGCTGGACCGGCGCCCACGAACACGACCGGACCAGCGCTCATAAACACCAACGGGCCAGCGCCCACAAACACGACCGGGCCGGCGCCCACGAACACGACCGGGCCGGCGCTCATGAACGCCGACGGACGACGCATATGAACCCGGCCGGGCCGGGGCTCACGAACACCGCCGGGCCGGTGCCGGTGAACGTCGCCGGGACTACGCGCTAGACGAGGAGAGACATGAACGAGGCTGTGATCTGCCAGCCGGTACGGACCCCGATCGGGCGCTTCGGCGGTGCCCTGCGGACGGTTCCGGTCCAGACGCTGGGCGTGACGGTCGTCGAGGCGCTGATGCGGCGCAGCGGCCTGGACGGGGCCCTCGTCGACGACGTCGTGTTCGGCCACTGCTACGGCACCGCCGAGGCGCCCGCGATCGGACGGGTCATCGCCCTCGACGCGGGGCTGCCGGCCACCGTCCCCGGCGTGCAGATCGACCGGCGCTGCGGTTCGGGGCTGCAGGCCGTCGTGTACGCCGCCGCGATGGTGCGCTCCGGCGCGGCCCAGGCGATCATCGCCGGGGGCGCCGAGAACATGTCGCAGGCGCCGCACTACTCGCTGACCGCGCGGTGGGGTTCACGCGCCGGGGACATCACACTCACCGACACCCTCACGCGGGGACGGGCAACGGCCGGGGGACGGCTCTACCCGGTCCCGGGCGGCATGCTGGAGACGGCCGAGAACCTGCGGCGGGAGTACTCCATCGGCCGGGACGAGCAGGACGACCTCGCCTACCAGTCGCAACGCCGCGCCCTGGACGCCCAGGACCGCGGGGCGTTCGCCGAGGAGATCGTCCCTGTCCGGGTCAGCACCGGGAAGGGCGAGGTCGTCGTCGACACCGACGAGCACCCGCGCCGCGACATCTCCCGCGAAGCTCTCGCCGCCCTACGGCCGGTGATGGGCAAGGACGACGCCGAGGCGACGGTGACCGCGGGCAACGCGAGCGGCCAGAACGACGGCGCCGCCGCGTGCCTGGTGACGACGCCCGAGTTCGCCTCCGCGCACGGGCTGCGGCCGCTCGCGCGGGTCGTGTCCACGGGGGTCGCCGGGGTCGAGCCGCACCGGATGGGCATCGGACCGGTGCCCGCGACGCGGCGGGCGCTCGACGCCGCGGGCCTGACGCTGGCCGACATCGACCTCATCGAGCTGAACGAGGCGTTCGCGGCTCAGGCGCTCGCGGTGACGCGGGAATGGGGTTTCGGCGCCGCCGACTTCGACCGGCTCAACGTCAACGGCTCGGGGATCTCCCTCGGGCACCCCGTGGGCGCGACCGGCGCGCGGATCGTCGCGACGCTGCTGCACGAGATGGACCGGCGGAACGCGCGGTACGGCCTCGAAACGCTGTGCGTCGGCGGCGGCCAGGGCATCGCCGCGGTCTTCGAGCGCGTGCCGGCATAAGCGGGCGGCGCCGCACGGGCGGACGCCATGGCCGCGGTGTCGTCGCGGCCATGGCGGACGGCTCAGGCCGTCCCGCTCTTGGCCGGCGCCGGCGTCTGGTCGGCCTCCGGGCTCAGGCCCAGCGCGTTGGCCCACAGCAGGGTGAGCTGCTC
This sequence comes from Spirillospora sp. NPDC048819, assembly GCF_040650055.1. NCBI lineage: Bacteria > Bacillati > Actinomycetota > Actinomycetes > Streptosporangiales > Thermomonosporaceae > Spirillospora > Spirillospora sp. NPDC048819. The sequence continues at coordinate 27,213 of NZ_JBEZGN010000038.1, forward strand.
CACCGCGCCCTGCATGTCGAACTGCGCGCCGCCGATGAACATCATCTCGGCGAACTTCGCGACCATGCCGCCGAGGGCGGTGGCCGCGTACCGCTTGTCGATCCGCTTGTCGGCGAGCCCGTCCGCCTGGAGGCGCTCGATCGCCGATTCCAGGCGGGCGGCCAGGTAGTCGTCGCGCTTGGAGCGCACCATGCGGACGTCGTCGTCGTAGCGGCTGACCTCCTCGATCACCCGCATGATCCGCGCCTCCTTGCGGTAGGCCGTCAGGTAGGCCTTGTTGGCCGCGCGGATGCGGGCGACGGGACCGGCGTCGTCTTCGAGGTCCTGCGCGATGTCGTCCATCGACACGAGGCGGACCTCGACCTCCTCGGCGATCTCGCGGAAGAGGGACTCCTTGGAGTCGAAGTAGTGGTAGAACGACCCGTGCGAGACGTTGGCCTCGGCGGCGATGTCGGTGATCCGCGCCTGGAGGAAGCCATCGCGCTCGAACACGACCTTGCCCGCCTCGAAGAGGCGTGCCCGTGTCCGGCGGCCTTTCGCCGAGCGCGGCTCTGCGTCCATCCTGTCCTCCAAACGATGAAACCGACGTCGGAAACATAACGCCGGACCGCCGCACGTTCAACGTCACCGGCGGCCGGGGGCGGCGGGACGGCCGTTCCTCAGCGCCCGGCCGCGGCCTCCTCGGCCTTCGTCCGCCCGCCCAGGCCCGTCCTCCGGTCCGGAAGCGCGCATTCTATCCGTGATGCGACGTCGATGTCGTCCGGCCGGACCGAGCCCGAGAAGCAGGTCATGTCGCCATGACCCGTCCCCGACGACCTCCCGAATATTTTCTTTGATGTCGATGTCAGTATAGGCTTGAGCCCGCACGCGCGTCCGGTGCCCGGCTCGGCGCCGCCCGGCCTTCCGCCGGGAGGGCGACCGGGACGGCATCCCGCACCGCCCTCGACACCCACGTGAACCCTCACCGTTCCCGCCGCGCGGGGGAAGCAAGGAGCAGAGATGACACCGGTCCCCATCGCCGATGATCTGTTCACCTGGCCCGACGACGAACCCCGCCTGATCGGCGGCAGGTGCACGGAGTGCGGCACGCACGTGTTCCCGCTCCGGACGGGCTGCGCCAAGTGCGGCGGCACCGCCGTCGAGCGCACGCTGCTGGCGCGCTCGGGAACCCTCTGGACGTGGACGTCCCAGGGCTTCCTGCCGAAGGCCCCGTTCAACGGCGAGTTCGCCGCGACCGACCCGTTCGAGCCGTGGTTCGTCGGGGTGGTCGAGCTTCCCGGGCAGCTGCGCGTCGAGGCCATCCTCGTCGGCTGCCCCGAGGGCGGGCCGGCCATCGGCATGCCGATGCGGACGGTCACCATGCCGTTCCGCACGGACGAGGACGGACGCGAGGTCGTCACGTTCGCTTTCACCCCAGAAGAAGGAGACATGCCCGTGTCCCCGCGCACCCCCGGCGAGGCCGACCATGCCTGACATCGCGATCATCGGAGTGGGCATCCACCGGTTCGGCCGGTTCCCCGGCAAGCCGGCCCTGGCCATCGGCGCCGAGGCCGCCCGCGACGCGCTGGCCGACGCCGGCCTGACCTGGGCCGACATGCAGTTCGCCGTGGGCGGCAGCTACGAGGTGGACCAGCCGGACGCCGTCGTCGCCGAGCTCGGGCTGACCGGGCTCCAGTTCACCAACGTGTACAACGGGTGCGCGACCGCCGGGAGCGCGCTGGCCCTCGCCCGCCAGACGATCAAGCTGGGCGAGCACGAGATCGGGCTGGTCCTGGGCATGGACAAGCACGATCCGGGCGCCTTCACCGCCGAGCCCCAGGACTACGCCTGCCCGCCGTGGTACGGCGAGATGGGGCTGTTCCTCACCCCGAAGTTCTTCGGCATGAAGATCAACCGCTACATGCACGACCACGGGATCACCCACGAGACGCTCGCCGCGGTCGCGGAGAAGAACTACCGCAACGGCGCCCTCAATCCACACGCCCACCGGCGCACCCCGCTGACCCCCGAGAAGATCCTCGGAGCGCGGATGGTGAGCCACCCGCTGACGCAGTACATGTTCTGCAGCCCGAACGAGGGCGCGGCGGCACTGGTCGTGTGCAGCGCGGACGTGGCCCACCGCTACACCGACAAGCCGATCTACCTGCGCAGTGTCGTCACCCGGACGAGGCGCTTCGGCGCGTTCGAGGTGCACACCCCGTCAGCGTCCGTGGCGGCCGACCATGTCCCCGCGCCGACGGTGGACGCCGCCCGGGCCGCCTTCGAGGCGGCGGGCGTCGCCCCGGAGGACGTCGGCATCGCCCAGCTCCAGGACACCGACGCCGGCGCCGAGGTCATCCACATGGCCGAGGTGGGGCTGTGCGCGGACGGCGAGCAGAACGAGCTCATCGCGTCCGGCGCCACGGCGATCGGCGGGAGGCTGCCGGTCAACACCGACGGCGGCCTGATCGCCAACGGCGAGCCGGTCGGGGCCTCGGGCCTGCGGCAGGTCCGGGAACTGGTGCTGCAGATGCGCGGGCAGGCGGGTGAGCGCCAGGTGCCGAACGAGCCGCGCGTCGGGCTCGCCCAGTTGTACGGGGCGCCCGGGGTCGCCGCGGTCTCCATCCTGTCCACCTGACGGCGGAGACCGCCGGACGGGGACCGCGACGCCCGCTCGGGGCGGCCGGGGCGTTCAGCCCGCGGCCGCCCCGAGCGCCTGCCGGGCGATGATCAGCTGCTGGATCTGGCTGGTGCCCTCGTAGATGCGGAACAGCCGCGCGTCGCGGTAGAAGCGCTCGACCGCGACCGAGCGCATGTACCCGGCGCCGCCGTGCACCTGGACGGCGCGGTCGGCGACCCGGCCGACGACCTCGCTGCAGAAGTACTTGGCGGCGGCCGGGCCGGTGCGGCGGTCCGAGCCGTCCGCGTAGGCGCGGGCGGCGTCCAGGACGAGGCTGCGGGCGGCCATCGTCTCGGTGACCGACTCCGCGATCATCGCCTGGACCAGCTGGTGCGACGCGATGGGACGCCCTCCCTGCGTGCGCTCGGAGGCGAACTTCACCGACTCGTCGACGAGCCGCTGGGACATCCCCACGCAGGCGGCGGCGAGCAGCAGGCGCCCGTTGGACAGGCTGCGCATCGCGGTGAGGAAGCCGGTGTCGACGCCTCCGTCCCCGCCGACGACGGCGTCGGCCGGGACCCGCACGCCGTCCAGGACGACGTCGGCCGTCCACGCGCCGAACTGGCCCATCTTGTGGTCGCGCGGCCCGACCGTCAGCCCCGGGGCGCCGGCCGGCACGATGAACGTGGAGATGCCGCGGGACGACTTCGCGTCCGGGTCGGTCCGGGCGAACACCATGAACACGTCGGCGATCGGCGCGTTGGTGATGTAGCGCTTGACGCCGTTGAGGACCCAGTCGGCGCCGTCGCGGACCGCGCTCGTGCGCAGGTCGGACGGGTCGGATCCGGCGTCCGGCTCGGTGAGCGCGAACGACGCGACGACCTCTCCCGAGGCCAGTTTCGGCAGCCACGCGGCCTTCTGCTCCGCGGTGCCGCCGTCCATGATCACGTGCCCGGCGATGCCCACGTTGGTGCTGAACATCGAGCGCAGCGCCGGGGTGGTGTACCCGATCTCGATCAGCAGCCGGCACTGGTCGACGATGCCGAGCCCGAGCCCGCCGTACTCCTCCGGGATGGTGAAGCCGAACAGGCCCATGTGCTTCGCCGTCTCGCGGAGGACGGCGGGAACCTCGTCCTTCTCGTCGATCTCCACCTCGCGCGGGATGACCTCCCGGCGGACGAAGTCCCGGACCGCATCGAGCATCGGCTCGAGATCGTGGTCTTCCATGTCAGTGCCTTCCAGGTGGGGATTGTCTCAATATCGACGTCGATGTTAATCGAGCGACCGGGCTCAGCCGGAGCGCTCCGCGGCGGCTCGCGCCTCCAGCGCGTTCTTGCGCACCTTCCCGCTCTCGGTGAGCGGCAGCTCGTCGATCAGCCGGACGGTGCGCGGGACCTTGTAGTTGGCCATCCGGTCCCGGCACCAGGCGATGACGTCGGCCGCGTCCAGCCCGGACGCGCGCGGCACGATGAAGGCCATGCCCACCTGGCCGAGACGCTCGTCGGGGACGCCGATGACCGCGGCCTGCCGGACGTCCGGATGTTCGAGGAGCATGGCCTCGATCTCCGCGGGGTAGGCGTTGAACCCGCCGACGATGAACATGTCCTTGGAGCGGCCGGCGATGCGCAGGCACCCGCGCTCGTCGATGCTTCCGAGGTCCCCGGTGCGCAGCCAGCCGTCCTCGGAGAGCACAGCCGCGGTGGCCTCGGGGTCGTCCAGGTATCCGGCCATCGTGGTGGGGCCGCGCAGCACGATCTCGCCGACCTCGTCCTGCGCCGCGTCGGCGCCGGACCCGTCGATGACGCGGATCTCGAAGCCGGGCCGGGGGCGCCCGACGGTCGTCGCGATGGTCTCCGGGTCGTCGTCCGGCGAGGTGGAACTGGCCGTGCCGGCCTCGGTGAGGCCGTAGCCGGTGACGATGCCCGAGAACGGCAGTTCGTCGCGCACCCGCCGGATGAGCTCGACCGGGATGTCGGCCGCGCCGGTCACGGCGACGCGCAGGCTCGTCAGGTCGTACCGGTCCCGGCCGGGGTGGTCGAGGATCGCGTGGTACAGGGCGGGCGGGCCGGGCAGCACGGTGACCCGTTCCGCGGCGACCTGCCCGAGCACGCGGTCCACGTCCAGGGTCGGCTGCGGGAGCATGGTCGCCCCGGCGGCGACGCAGGCGAGGATGCCGCCCTTGAAGCCGAACATGTGGAAGAAGGGGTTGACCAGCACGTAGCGGTCACCGGCCGTCAGGCCGGCCATGCTCACCCAGTCGGCGCCCACGCCCATCGTCCGCCGGTGGGTCATCAGCACGCCCTTGGGCGTCCCCGTCGTACCGGACGTGAAGAGCACGTCGGACGGGTCGTCGGGGCCGAGCGCCGCCCTGCGGCGGTCGACCTCCGCGAGACCGTCGCCGGTCGCCCGCGCCAGGAAGTCGTCCCACGTCACCGCGGGCTCGGACGGCCTGCCCCGGGCGATGACGATGGTCCGCAGATCGGGCAGGGACTCGCCGGTTTCGTTGAGCATCGCGACGTAGTCGTTGCCGAGGAACTCCGTCACCGTCACCAGGACCCTCACCCTGCCGCGCCGCAGGATGTCGGCGGCCTCCCGCCCCTTGAACCGGGTGTTGACCGGCACCAGCGCCGCCCCCGCCTGGTACAGCCCGAGGAGCGCGATGATCCACTCGCGGCCGTTGGGGGCCCAGATGCCGACGCGGTCGCCCGGTCCGACTCCGGCGGCGACCAGCGCCGCCCCGAACCCGCGCGCCTCCGCGTAGAGCCGCTCGTAGGAGATGCGCTCGCCGCCGTCCACGATCGCGGTGCGGCCGGGAAAGCGCTCCGCGGCGGACTCGGTCATGGCAGCGATGCTCGGCCACATCGGCTCGACGCTCTGGTTCATCGCGCAGCTCCCGCTCTCTCACCCGCCCCGGAACGGGCACCGTGATTGACATCGACGTCAGTATAGACTTTTATCTAGAAGTGTAAATCGCTCGCAACGTCCGCGTCGGCGGCCTGATCACCGGTTCCGGCGCGTCTTCTTCCGAGGTTGCCGGTACATGATCGAAATGACCGAACCCACCGCGGCCGCACCGCCGCCCCCACCGGGGCGCGGCCGTTCCGCGGCGTGCCCGGATCAGTCGCGGCCGAGCCGCCTCCTCCCCCATGGCACCTTCGCCCCCTCCCCCGCCGGCCGGCGGGCCGCCGCCCGGCGGGCCCTGATGCGGGGTGACCGCTGATGGACGTCCGCCTCTCCTCGGAGCAGCAGGCGCTGCGCGACGCCGCCGCCCGGCTCGTCGACGATCTCGGCCCCAAGTCGGTCGCCGAACTCGACGACGCGGCCCGGGCCGCCAAGCTGGACACCGCGCTCGACGCCACCGGATGGCGCGAACTGCGCACCCCCGCCGACGGGAACCGGCCGCTCGCGTCCGCCGTCGAGGCCGCGATCGTCGCCGAGGAACTCGGCCGCGGCCTGGCCGACACGTCGTTCCTCGGCCCGACCCTGGCCGCCGAACTGCGCCGCCTGGCGTCCGCCGCCCCCGCTTCGGTGCCCGAAACCGTCCTGCTCACTCCCGACCTGTCCGGCCTCGCCGTCACCGCGGACGCGCGCTGCTCGGGCACCGCGATCGACGTCCGGGGCATCACGTCCGCCCTCGCGCTGGCGGAGACCGACGGCGGCCACGACCTGGTCGCCGTGCCCGTGTACGGCACGTCCCCGGGACGCGACCTCACCCGCCCGGCCGCCGCGGTCGACGGGCCGCCCGCCGAACGCCCGCCCGGCGCCCGAAGCCCCCTCACCGAGGCGGACATCGAGGGCTGGACGGCCTTCGCCGTCTCCCTCACCTGCGCCGACCTCGTCGGAGCGATGCGCGGCGCGGTCCAGCTGGCGTGCTCGTACGCGGGCATCCGGCAGCAGTACGGCACGACGATCGGATCGTTCCAGAGCGTTCAGCACATGCTGGCCGACGCCCACGTCTCGGTGGAGGGCTCGCGGAGCATCGCGCTGCACGCCGCCTGGGCCGCGGACACCCTTCCCGCCGGTGAGGCGCTCGACGCCGCCGCGGTCGCGAAGGCCTACTGCGCCCGCGCCGCGCGCACGGTGTGCGAGACGGCCGTCCAGGTGCACGGCGGCATCGGCAACACCTGGGAGTGCCTCGCCCACGTCTACCTGCGGCGAGTGCTCCTGTCTACCCAACTGCTCGGCGACGTCGGCGCGCACCTCGACCGGGTGGTCGCCCGCCGCAAGATCGGAGGCGTGCACGGTGGACTTCGCTGACTCCCCGGAGGAGGCCGCGTTCCGCAGGCGCCTGCGGACCTGGCTCACCGAGAACAACCCCGGGCTTCCGGCGTCCTCGACGTCCGACGAGTACTGGGACGGGCAGGCGCCCTGGCACCAGGCGCTCTACGACGCCGGCTTCTTCGCCCTCTCCTGGCCGGAGGAGATCGGCGGCCAGGGCCTGCCGAGCGTGTACGAGGCGATCGTCGACGAGGAACTGGCGTCCGCCGGGGCTCCGCCGCGTCCCAGCCTCGGCTACCTGGTGCAGGGCATCCTGCGGCACGGCGACGACGACGTCAGGCGCCGGTTCCTGCCCGGCATCGTCAACGGGCGCGACCGCTGGTGCCAGGGGTTCAGCGAACCGGACGCCGGGTCGGACCTGGCGTCGCTGCGCACCCGCGCCGAGCGCCGCGGCGACGAGTACGTGATCAGCGGCCACAAGGTGTGGACCAGCTACTCCGACAGCGCCGCCTGGTGCCTCGTGCTGGCGCGGACCGACCAGGAGGCGCCCAAGCACCGCGGGCTGTCGGCGTTCGCCGTCCCGATGGACCAGCCCGGCATCGAGCAGCGGCCGCTCAAGATGATCAACGGGATCACCCGGGAGTTCGGCGAGGTGGTCTTCGACGGCGCCGTCGCCCGCGCGGCCGACATGATCGGGAAGCCGGGCGAGGGCTGGCGGCTCGCGATGACCGTGGTCAGCCACGAGCGCGAACCCGGCGAACTGGGCTACGTCGCGCGGTACGGCAAGGCCGTGAACGAACTCGTCGAGCGCCTGCGCGCGGAGCCGGAGCGCTTCTCCACCGAGAACGTCCGCGACGTCGCGTGGGCGATCGTCGAGGCGGAGATGCTGCGGCTGCACGTGTGCCGCCGGCTCTCCGACCGGCTCGACGGCGTCTCGCACGGCCCCGAGGGCTCCGTGGACAAGCTGCTGATGACAGCGGTCGAACAGGCCGTCGGGCACGCCGCGCTCGGAGTGAGCGAACGGACCGCCGGCACGAAGGAGGACACGTGGCTGAAGATGTACCTCTACAGCCGGGCGCAGAGCGTCATGGGAGGGACGTCGCAGATCCAGCGCAACCTGGTGGCGACGCGGATCCTCGGGCTGCCGGCCTCATGAACCGCTACGACCTGCCCCCGGAGATCGCCGTCACCGCCGACGGGCCGATCAGGATCGTGACGCTCAACCGCCCCGAGCGGCTCAACGCGACCAACCACGCCCTCCACGAGGGCCTCGGGTCGCTGTTCCCGCAGCTCGACGCGGACGACGACGCCCGCGCCGTGGTCCTGACGGGCGCCGGGCGCGCGTTCTCGGCCGGCGGCGACTTCGGCTACATCGACACGCTCACGAAGGACGACGACCTGCGGCGGCAGACCCTGGCCGACGCCCGCCGCATCGTCATCGGAATGGTGCAGTGCCGCCTGCCGATCGTCGCCGCGGTCAACGGGCCCGCGGTCGGCCTGGGCTGCAGCCTGGTCGCGCTCTCCGACATCGTGTTCATGGCCGAGAGCGCCCACCTCGCCGACCCGCACGTCATGGTCGGTCTCGTCGCCGCCGACGGGGGCCCGGTGACCTGGCCACTGCTGACCAGCCTGCAGCTGGCGAAGGAGTACGCGCTGACCGGCGACCGGATCAGCGCACGCCGGGCCGCGGAGATCGGGCTGGCGAACCACGTCCGCGCCGACGACGAGGTGATGCCCGCGGCCCTGGAATGCGCGCGGAAACTCGCCGCGATGCCGCGCCGGGCCCTGGAGGACACCAAGCGCGTCCTCAACCTGCACCTGGAACGCGCCGTCCTCGCCACCCTCGACTTCGCGATCGCGGCGGAGGACCGCTCCTTCCACTCGCCGGAGTTGCGGAAGACCCTGGACAAGCAGCTGTCCAAGCGGAACGACGCCGGCTGACGACGCTCGCCGTTCACCTCCCGTCCCGGTGGGCGGGAGGTGAACGGCGTTCCCGTCCCGGTGGCGGGGCCTTCTCAGCCCCGACGCCGGCCCGGGGTCACAGCGACGGCACCGCCGGCAGCCGCCGGGTGCGCAGCAGTTCCTCGCCGAGCTCGCGGGTCAGCGTCCGGGCGTCGCCGAGAAGACCGTCGAGGGCGAGCACACGGCGGAAGTAGTGGTGGAAGTCGTGCTCGTCGGTGAATCCCACACCGGCCAGGACCTGCTGGCAGTGGCGCGCGACCGTGCGCGCGTTGCGCCCGGCGAGCGCCTTGGCGATCCCGGCGGGCACCGGGGCCACCCGCGCTGGCCAGGCCCCTTCCGCCATCTCCACGGCGGCGGCGAGGGCCGCCTCACCGCCGTCGAGCGCCACCAGGCACTCGGCCAGGCGGTGCCGGACGGCCTGGAACGAGCCGATCGGCCGGCCGAACTGGACCCGGGTGAGGGCATGCTCGCGCGCCAACCGGAGCATCGTCCGGCTCGCGCCGGTCATCTCGTACGCCAGCGCGAGCCGGCCCGCCGCCAGCGCGTCCGTCCAGCCCGCGTCCGTGGCCCGCCCGGCACCGGGTGCCGGGATGCCCGCACCTTCGACCCTGGCCAGTCCCAATCGCGGATCGACGCCCTTGACCGGCTGTATCCGGAGCCTTCCGGTCTCCACGACGACCGCCCGGTGCTCCTCGGTGACCACGACCGCGTGGTCGGCCGCCGCCATCCGCGCGGTGCCGAGGCCGCGCACCGCGAGGTCGCCGTGCCGGACGGAACCCGGCACGGACCGCCCTCCGAACTCCGGGAGGACGAACGCGGTGCGCGCGCCGGGCGGCAGCCCGAGCACGGCCGTCAGCAGATCGTCCAGCGCGCCGGAGGCCGCGTTCGCGGCGCCCTGCTCGGCGAACAGCAGCGGGACGACGGCGATGCCCTCGGCCGCGAGCGCCTCGCACCAGCCGATCTCGTCCAGCGCCGCGTCGGCCGACGCTGCGTCGCCGTCCTCGAAGGCACGCCGCAGGCTCTGCGCCAGAAGGCCGGCGGTCTCGGCGTCCATCATCGGTCCACCCCCAGGTCGAGCAGGCGGCGCGCGATGATGTTGCGCTGCACCTCGGCGCTGCCGCCGTAGATCGTCGCCGCCCGCGAGTACAGGAACTCGGTCCGCCACCGGGCACCGTCCGGATCGTCGGCGAGCGCGACGTCCGCCGCCGCCGCGTCCGCGACGAGGTCGTACACCGCCTGCTCCGTGGTCGCGAGCAGCACCTTGTCGATCGAGGTCTCCGCTCCGAGCCGCTCACCGCCGGCCATCCGGTACTGCGTCGCCCGCGAACGGGCGTGGAAGGCGAACGCCAGCTGGACCACCTCGCCGAGGGCGGCGGGATCCAGCGCGTCACCGGACGGCGAGGCGAGCAGGCGCTCCAGCCGCTGGCGCAGGAACGCGCCGCGATGCCACAGCGACGTGCTCCGCTCGTAGGGCAGTAGGTCCATCGCGACGGCCCAGCCGCCGTCGACCTCACCGAGGATGCGGTCGCCCGGGACCCGCACGTCGTCGAAGAACACCTCGCAGAACTCGTCCCGCCCGTGCATCGCCCGGATCGGGCGCACGGTGATCCCCGGCGAGTCCATGTCGACGAACAGCGCGGTGATGCCCCTGCTGCCCGATTCCGGGGACCCGGTCCGGGTCAGCAGGACGCAGCGGTCGGCGTACTGCGCCAGGCTCGTCCACACCTTCTGGCCGCTGACCGCCCAGGCGTCGCCGTCCCGGCGGGCGCGGCACGACAGGGAGCCCAGATTGCTGCCCGTGCTCGGCTCGGAGAACCCCTGGCACCACGTCTCGTCGCCGCGCAGCAGCCGCGGGACCATCTCCGCCGCCAGCTCCGGCCGGGCGAACTCGATCATGGTCGGCGCCAGCACCTCCGTCATGGAGTAGATGCCCGGCTCGATCAGGTCCCGGGACGCGAGCGCCTCACCGAGGTAGGCGCGCATGAGCGTGGACCCCCCGAGCCCTCCCACCCGCTCGGGCCAGCCCCGCCGCATCCAGCCCGCGTCGAACGTCAGGCGCTTGACCTTGGAGAGGTGCTCCATCTCCGCGTCGAGTGAGACGTCCGAGCCGTGCGGGGGAACGAGGTCCGGCTGGTGTTCGTCGAGCCATCCGTCCAGGCCGTCGCGAAACTCCTGCAAGTCCATGGGGTGCTCAGTTCGCGGGCTTCTGCCCGGGAACCGGACGCCGCGGGTCGTGCGGACGGCCCGAGTCCCGCGAGCCGTCCCGGCGCAGGAACGTCATCGCCCTGGCCTGCAGCCGCCACCCGTCCGGCGTGCGCCGGTACGAGTCGCGGTAGTAACCGATCCGCATCGAATGATCGGCCTGGGCGACGAAGCAGAGGGGCTGGACGCCCGTCGCCGCGTCGTCCGCGTCGAACTCGATCGCCGGGGTGCTCACCGAGAAGACCCCCTTGGGCGCGGCGGCCATGAGCGTGGGGAAGTCCGCGGTCGCGTACTTCTCCCCGAAGGCGCTGTAGGTACCGCCCGGCGCGAACACGGCCAGGACCCTGTCCACGTCGTCCATCGTCATGCCGGCCGCGTAGCGCGCGAGCAGCTGTTCGATCTCGATGATGTCGGCAATACGTGAGCTGTCCACGCTCGACCCCCTAGGCAGGATTCAGGATGCGCGCCGCACGGCCCGCCCGCGCACGGACACTCCTGTCCGCGCGCTCCTCGATCCTAACTCGACTTCGACGTCGAAACCACTAACGGCGTGCGCAGTGGTCAACGGGGGCGTGGGGCCGGTCTAGGAGACCTCGGCGCCGAAGGCCTCCAGGGGTTCGGTGACCGGCTGGAAGAAGGTGACGCCGCCGACCCGGCAGTCGCCCGAGCCGCCCGAGGTGAGGCCGAGGGCGGTGTCGCCGCTGAAGAGCGGGCCTCCGCTGTCGCCCGGCTCCGCGCAGACGGTGGTCTGGATCATGCCGGTGACCGTGCCCTCGGGGAAGTTCACCGTGGCGCCGGTGGCGATGACGCGGCCGGTGGCCAGGCCGGTGGTGCTGCCGCTGCGCGCCACCCGCTGCCCGACAACGGCCTCGCCGGCCTGGGTGATGTCCTGGGCCTGGCCGTTGTAGAGGTTGACCGCGCCCTCCCCCGGCTGCTCCGCCCGGACGAGCGCGAAGTCGTCGCCGGGGAAGCTGCTCCGCACCGTGGAGCCGAGGAACTGGTTGCCCTCCTGGTCGGCGGTCCAGTCCCGCACCGCGTTGCCGCAGTGCCCGGCGGTGAGGAAGAAGTCCTGCTGCCCCACCGTGACGTTGAAGCCGAGGGAGCAGCGCGAGCCCTGCCCGAAGATCGCATCGCCGCCGAGCGCGAAAGTGCGCAGGCGTCCGTCGATGTGCACCATCCGTATCGCCGGCCCCATCTGCCGGGCCATCCGGCGGACGGCGGCCATCCGCGTCCCGCCGACCGAGTCGTCGGTCCAGACCGTGACCCGGGAGGTGGCGGGATCGACGGCCCAGCCGGTGCCCGGAACGCTCGCGAACGACTGGCGGAGCGCGGCGGTGATCCGGTTCAGCGTCGCCGGGCTCCGCCGCGTCATCTTGGGCACGGCCCCGGCGGCGCGGACCATGGCGGCGTCGTCGGCGTTGGTGACGGTGACGACGGGGCGGCCGGCGGAGTCGAGATAGGCGCCGGCCGTGCGGGCGCCGAGCCGGTCGGTCAGGCTCGCGGCCAGTGCACCTGCCGAACCTCGCGGGGTGTTCGATGCCTGTTCGCCGGTCAGCGCGGCCGCCTGGCCGCCGGAGCGGTCCGGCGTCCGCACCGCGTACAGCGAGCCGGCCACGAGGCCGGCCGATCCCGCGGCCACCGCGGTCCACGTGACCGCCGTGCGCAGACGACTCTTTCTCGCCCTCATGGGGGTCCTCCAAGGTCCGACATCCCGATCTACTGGTGGAGATACGCGGCCCGGGCGGGCGGTGTTCAAGTCCCGGAGGAGCAGCAGGTCGAGGGGGCCATGAGCCGGGCGCCGGGGACGCGGGGTTCGGTAGCGTCGGGTTCATGCGGCTTCATGTGGGGTGCGCGATGTGGACGCACCCGTCGTGGCAGGGGCGTTTCGTCCCGCATCCGCTGCCTCCCGGGGCGCGGCTGAAGGCCTATGCGAGCTGGTGCAACGCCGTTGAGGGCAACACGACCTTCTACGCGACGCCGTCGCGGAGCACGGTGGAGTCGTGGGCGGAGCAGACCGCGTCCGACTTCCGGTTCGTCCTCAAACTGCCGAAGTCGATCACACATGAGCGGCGGCTCGCCGGGTTCGACGAGGAGCTCGCGGCGTTCCTCGCGGCGATCGAGCCGCTCGGATCGCGGACCCACGCTCTGTGGGTGCAGCTGCCGGGGTCGTTCGGTCCCGCGGATCTCGGGACGCTGGCGGGCTTTCTGCGCCGTATGCCCCAGGCGTACAGGTATTCCGTCGAGGTGCGTCACCGCGCGTTCTTCGAGGACCCGGGGTGCGAACGCGACCTCGAACGGGTTCTCGCCGGGGCGGGGGCCGAATGGGTCCCCTTCGACACCACCGTGTTCTTCCGGAGCCGCCCGGGCAGCGACGCCGAACGCGACGCCTGGACGAAGAAGCCGCGCGTACCGCGCAGGTCGGCGGCGCTGACCGACCGTCCGATCATCCGCTACCTCGGACGGGACGACACGGCGACGACGATCGAGGGGTGGCGGTACTGGACCGGGAAGGCCGCCGCGTGGCTGCGCGAGGGGCGCTCGCCGACCGTGTTCGTCCACACCCCGGACAACGCGGACGCGCTGATGCTCGCCCGCCGGTTCTACGACGAGGTGAGGGACAGGGTGCCCGAGCTCGATCCGCTGCCCGAGCCGGAGCCGGCGGAGCCGCCGACCCTCTTCTGACGGCTCATCCGCCGCGACCGGTCCAGCCGCGCCGAGGTCGCCCGCGAACGGCCCTGGGCTTGCGGCGGCCGCGGGGCGATCCTGGACACAAGGGTCAGGGACGCCCTGTCCGGGTAGGTGACCAGGAATGTCCTGCCGGGGTAGGTGAACGGCGTCCTCGCCGGAAGGAGAACGCGCCATGCTGGTCCGGGAGGCGATGACCTCGCCCGTCGTGACGATTCCACGGTCGGCCACCGTTCGCCAGGCCATCCGCATCCTGCACGAGCACTGCGTCACCGCGCTGCCCGTCGTGGACGGGTCGGGACGGCTCGCCGGCATCGTCAGCGAGATGGACCTCCTGCGAGGCGTGTTCGAACACGACCCGAGGGCCTTCGTCCGGCCCGTCGCCACCCCCGCGAGCCCGTCGCCGCGTCTCGTGGAGGAGGTCATGACCCGCGACGTGGAGACCGTCCGCCCCAACACCGACGTCGCGGTGCTCGCCGAGACGATGATGAAGACGAGGATCAAGAGCGTCCCCGTGATGGACGGTCCCGCCATCGTCGGCATCGTCAGCCGCCGCGACCTCATCGCGATCCTGGCCCGCGGCGACGCCCGCATCCGCGACGACGTGCTGGCCGCGATCGCGGAGTACGGGGCGGGCGGCGCGTGCTGGGACGTGTCGGTCCGTGACGGCGCCGTCGAACTGCGCGGCCGCGCGGACGAGTCCGCGCAGCGGATCGCCGACGTCCTCGCCCGTACCGTGCCCGGCGTCACCCACGTCTCGATCCACGGCTGAAGCCCGCGCCTCGCCCCGACCGGCGTCTGCGAGAGCGCCGGTGAACTGGGTCAGCGAGCGGCGGGGCCGGTATGGCGGCCGGGACTGCGGCTCGGCGTTGACGAGACGCGCAACAGCGAGGCGTGGGCTACTTGCCGGCCTTGGCGCGGGCCTTCCCCTTGCCCTGCTTCTTCTTCGGAGACGCGGAAGTGTCCGCCTTGCCCGCCTTGGCCTTTTTCGCGTCCGCGCCCTTCTTCGCCTTCTTCGCGCTCTTCCCGGAGTTCTTTTCGCTCTTGGCGCCCTTGACGCTCTTGACGTCCTTGGCACTTTCGGCCTTCTTGGCGGCCTTGGGCTTCTTCGGACTCGGCTCCTCGACCACGACGCTGACCGTCGCGTCCGGCGGGGCGGCCGCCGCCACGCCCTGCTCCTCGACGGCCGCGGGGGCGCCCCCGGCGACGCGGTTGCGGAACGTCTGCCCGGACCGGAACCGCGGGACCTCCGCGGCGGGCACCTCGACCGGGACGCCGGTGCGCGGGTTGCGGGCGCTGCGGGCCGGGCGGGACAGCCGGTCGAACGTCCCGAATCCGGTGACGGTGACGCGGTCCCCAGCGGACACCCGTTCCATCACGGCCTCGACCAGGGCGTCCACGTGCAGGCGGGCCACGGCCTCGTCGCTCCCCGCGCGTTCCGCCACGGCTCTGACCAGTTCGCTGCGGTTCATGCGCCATGCCCTTCACTCTGGCGATATGTGCCGACAGCCTAGCCGGGCGCGACGGTCCCGACCCGCAGATCGGCCCTGGTGGTCAGCGTGTCTTGCGCCCGACGCCGCCGAGCGTGCCGACCTCGGCGGACGCGGGCGCGTCGAACGGAGCGGGATCCGGGCACCACCGCGTGATCGGCACGATGCCGGGGAAGATCTGCTTGTACCGTTCCTCCGCCTCACGGTCGACGGGATAGTTGTCCGTCCCGCCCAGCCATTAGTTCCAGACGCGCGCCGAATGCGGCACGTTCGTGTCGAGTTTCTCCGGCAGGTCGTCCATGGGCTGCTCCGGTTCACTCACCTGTGGACTCCAGCCATGTCTCGGGACCTCCGCGGGCTGCCCGCCCTCCAGGTGCCGACCCCGCCGTCGGGACTCCCGGCGGCCGGGCCGACCGGTCAGCCGGGTCGACTGCGCCGTCTCCGTGATGGCCGGACTGTCCCTTGTATACCGATCAGCCGGGCCGTCCCACGGGGTCATCGAGAGGGACGAAGTTTTGTCGCGTGCCCTCCCTCACCAGCCACACGCGCGGCCCGTTCCGGGGGATCTCCCGCACGAGCGGGGACGAAGGGGAACGGCACCCGGCGGCCGGCGGATTCCGGGCCGGTTTCTCCGGCACGTGGCGGCTGGGCAGCGAACCCGAGGTGCCCGAGACTGGGGACCAGCCCCCCCGAAAGGAGCCCCCAGGTGACGTACGCCTTCGACCCGGAACTCGTCCCGTGGATCTCGATGATGCCGCGGATCACGCTCACCGATGTGCAGCAGATCCGCCGGAACGAGGCGGAGATGTTCGGCGGACCGCGCTACGAGCCGCCCGTGCCGCTGGAGATCCGCGACATCACGGTGCCGGGTCCGCGCGACGCACCCGACGTCCCGGTGCGGATCTACGCCCCCGCGGCCCGGGACGGCGGCCTGCCGGGAATGGTGTACATCCACGGGGGCGGGTTCGCCCTCGGCAGCATCGACACCTCCCACGACGACGCGGCGTGCATGGCGGCGGAGGTCGGCGCCGTGGTGCTGTCCGTCGGCTACCGGCTCGCCCCGGAGGACCCCTTCCCGGCCGGGCTCGAAGACTGCTACGCCACGCTGACGTGGACGGCCGCCCACGCCGCGGAACTCGGCATCGACCCCGGCCGCCTCGCGGTCGGCGGCGACAGCGCGGGCGGCGGCCTGTCCGCGGCGGTCGCGCTGCTGGCCCGCGACCGCGGCGGCCCTCGGCTGTGCTTCCAGTTGCTCGGCATCCCCGAACTCGACGACCGCCTCGACACCCCGTCGATGCGCGCCTACACCGACACGCCGATCTGGAACCTGCCCAACGCCGAGCTGAGCTGGGACTACTACCTCGGCGCAGGCGTCCGCGGCACCGGCGGCATGTCACCGTACGCGGCGCCCGCCCGTGCCGTAGACCTGTCCGGGCTGCCGCCCGCCTACGTCACCACGTGCGAGTTCGACCCGCTGCGCGACGAGGGCCTGATCTTCGCGCAGCGCCTGATCCAGGCGGGCGTCCCCACCGAGGTGCACCACTACCCCGGCACCTTCCACGGATCCACCATGATCACGGACGCGGCCGTGACCAGGCGCATGCAGGCCGACCGCCTGGACGCCCTCCGCCGCGCGCTGACCGTCCAGGCGCCTACAGTTCGAGGACGAGACGTGACCCGCGGGCCCGCGAGACACAGATCATCATGAAGCCGCCGTCCGCGCGCTCCGCCTCGGTCAGGACCGAGTCGCGATGGTCGGGCTCGCCTTCCAGGACGGGCGTCTCACACGTCCCGCACGTCCCCTCACGGCACGACGACAGGACGTTCACGCCCGCCTTCTCCACGGTCTCCAAGATCGAGCAGCCCCGCTCGACCATCAGGGTGCGGCCGCTCATCGCGAGCTCGACCTCGAACGCCTCGTCCGGGCCGGTGACGGGTTTCGGGGCGAAACGTTCCGTGCGCAGCGCCCCGGGGGCCAGGGCGGCGCATCGTTCCTCGGCCGCCGCGAGCATCGGCTCCGGTCCGCAGCAGTAGACCAGCGTGCCGGGCTCGGCCGCCGTCAGAGCGCCGTCAAGGTCGAGCAGGCCGTACTCGTCCTGGGGGCGGACGTCGACCCGGTCCCCGTAGCCGGACAACTCGTCCACGAAGGCCATCGCGGAGCGCCGCCGTCCGCCGTAGAGGAGCCGCCAGTCGTTCCCAGCTGCGTCGGCGGCGGCCACCATGGGCAGGATCGGCGTGATGCCGATCCCGCCGGCGAGGAACAGGTAGCGGGGCGCGTCCTCCAACGCGAAGTTGTTGCGCGGCCCACGCGTCACGAGCCTGTCCCCCGGGCGGACCCGCTCGTGGACGACCGTCGAACCGGGCCCCTCCTTCAGCACGCCCACCCGCCACGTCCGCGAGTCGGCCGGGTCGCCGCACAGCGAGTACTGCCGGACGAGATCATCGCCGAGCACCACGTCGATGTGCGCGCCGGGACGCCACGACGGCAGGTCTCCCCCACCCGCGGCACGCAGGGTCAAGCCCACAACGCCGTCGGCGAGGCCCGTCCTGCCGTCGACGATGACCTCCGTCTCGGTTCCCGTGGTCACAGACCCCCCACACTCGAACTCACCAAACCCACGTCCGGCCCAAACACACCCAGCCAACCCAACGCCCAGAACCCACGCCCAACCCACTCAGCCAGCGCAGCGCCCAGAACTCGCGCCCTGCGCACTCAGCCGACCCAACGCCCAGGGCCCGCGTCCCACACGCCCAGCAAGCCGACCCAACGCCCGGAACCCACGCCCCACACGCTCAACCGGCCCAGCGCCCAGAACCCGCGCCCCACACGCCCAGCCAGCCGACCCAACGCCCGGAACCCGCGCCCCACACGCTCAACCGGCCCATCGCCCAGAACCCACGCCCTGCACACTCAGCCGACCCAGCGCCCAGGGCTCGCGTCCCATATGTTCAGCTGCTCCTCGGCGGTGGCCGCGTCACGATGGCGGATGCCCGCAACAGCGGTCACTGCTGCGTTCGTCACGACCATCGCCGGTCGCCCAGGGATCCGTCAGCAGGGCTTCCATCGAGCGGAAGAACCGGTGTCGCACGGTCACGCCCGCCGGGGAGGATCTCGGACATGCGTTGTCGCCCCAGGGCAGGTGGCCCATGACCGTCGAAGCCGTGACCGCGTCCGGCACGGTGCGCGGCGCCTGGGAGGACGGCCTCGCGGTCTTCCGCGGAATCCCGTTCGCCCGCTCGCCCGTGGGCGCGCTTCGCTTCGCCGCGCCCGAGCCGCCGGAACGGTGGGAGGGCATCCGCCCCGCCACCGCGTTCGGGCCTCCCCCGCCACAGTCGTCCGCGCTCGCGCCGGGCATGCCGCGCACGACCGGCGACGACTGGCTGACCTGCAATATCTGGACACCGGACCCAGGCACCGGTGGGCTGCCGGTGATGGTGTGGTTCTACGGCGGCGCGTACATCATCGGGCACTCTTCCGACCCCGGCTACGACGGCGCGGTGCTGTCGCGCGAGGGCGGCGTCGTAGTGGTGACGTTCAACTACCGCGTGGCCATGGAGGGGTTCGGGCAGATCGAGGGCGCGCCCGCCAACCGCGGCCTCCTCGACCAGGTCGCCGCACTGACCTGGGTCCGCGACAACATCGCGGCGTTCGGCGGCGACCCGGGCAATGTCACGGTCTTCGGGGAGTCCGCCGGCGCGGGCTCGATCGCCGCCCTCCTGGCGATGCCACGCGCGTCAGGCCTCTTCCACCGCGCGATCGCGCAGAGCGTTCCGGGCACGTTCTTCTCCGCGGCTCTGGCGGACGACATCAGCGCCGCGATCTGCGCCGAAGCCGGTGTCCGTCCCGTTCGGCAGGAGCTCAGCGCAGTCACACCCGACCGCCTGATGAAGGCCGTGGACGCCGTCGCCGCCACCATGGTTAGGCATTCAAGATGGGGACCGGTGGCGCACACCCCGACTCCGTTCTCCCCCGTCGTGGACGGCGACGTGCTGCCGCAAACACCCTGGGAGGCGCTCGCCGACGGGTCCGCCCGCGGCATCCCGCTGATCACCGGTCACAACCGCGACGAGTACCGGCTCTTCATCGCGATGGACGGCCTTCTCGGCCAGGTCACCGACGACCATGCGGCGGCCGCCCTGCGCGTCTTCGCTCCCGACCCGCCGGCCTACCGCGACTCCTTCCCCGGCGCCTCGGCGGAGACCCTCTACGAGCTGGTCCACTCCGACTGGCTCTTCCGCATGCCGACACTTCACCTCGCCGAAGCGCAGGCCGCCGCAGGGGGCCGCGTGCATCTGTACGAACTGGCCTGGTCAACTCCCGCCCTCGGCGCCTGCCATGCCCTGGACGTCCCCCTGGTGTGGGGCAACCTCGTGGGCGGCATAGCCGACCTGCTCATCGGCGACAGAGCCGCCGCCGAGGAACTGTCGGAGAAGATCCGTCCCGCCTGGACGGGGTTCGCGACATCCGGCGACCCAGGTTGGCCCGCCTACGAGCCGTCCCGGCGCATCACCCACGTCTTCGACACCACTTGCGCCATCACCCCGTACCCAGAGGAGATGTCGCGCGCGCTATGGGCGGACCACACGTTCGCCGCGCTCTCCCTCCTCTCCTGATCGGTCGGGATGGACGCGGCCCGCCGCTTCCCAGGGCCGCGTCCATCTCGCCTGGCTGGCAATGCCATCGCGCCGGTCAATCACCGTCTCGAAAGCCTTGAGCACCAGCCTTGATCAGCCAGTGCCGCACCACGCCAACGGCTCATCCTCGATCCAACGCCGTGAGCGCTTCCCAGCCCACAACGGCACGAGGAGCAACCACGACCGCGTTTGGCGTCCGCACAGCCATCTGAACATCGCCACCAAAGACAACGAGGACATAGAACGACGAGGAGGCGCGGCAACGCACACCCTGCCGCGCCACCGCATCGACATCAACAAACTCCCGATGGTCTATGTGGCCAGAAGCCAACGAGTCCCGCTACACCACCCGCATGCATCCCGCCGTCGGAAACGGAACCTGCGGGTGTGGGCGGGGCTGGCCGGATGCCTCTCAGCTCGCAAGGGCCACCGGTCAAGCCGCAGCCGCCCATCCGGAGAGCACGGCAGGCGTCTCCCGACTCGATGACCGCATCGGGCACCTCTCACCGGAACACCGGTTCGCGCTTATAATCGCCAACGCCCTGTAGAGCATCGGCCCGCCGGGAGTGGCGTGGCGTTGCAGGAGGGGGTGCTGGGGCCACACAACTTCGGGGAGGTCGACGCATGAGCGACATGGACGTGCATTCACAA
This sequence comes from Spirillospora sp. NPDC048819, assembly GCF_040650055.1. Classification (NCBI taxonomy): domain Bacteria; kingdom Bacillati; phylum Actinomycetota; class Actinomycetes; order Streptosporangiales; family Thermomonosporaceae; genus Spirillospora; species Spirillospora sp. NPDC048819. The sequence continues at coordinate 47,655 of NZ_JBEZGN010000038.1, forward strand.
ATACGGGACATCTGCCTGGCATTGCCGGAGGTGTCGGAGAAACCATTCGGCGGACATACTGCTCCATCCTTTCGGATCCGCGACAAGCTGTTTGTGATGACCAGCGAGGATGGCCTCTCAATGACGTTCAAGGCCGGTCCGGGAGTTCAGGAGGCTCTCGTGGCCGAAGCCCCTGAACGCTTCTTCGTCCCGAAGTACGTCGGCAGCAAAGGATGGGTGGGCGCTCGCCTCGACGTAGACCTCGACTGGGAGGAGATGGCCGAACTCATCGAGGACGGCTATCGCCTCATCGCACCAAAACGTCTGGCCAACCTCCTCGATCGCGAATAGTTCATAACGCACATCCCCGCGTCTACGCACTCCGGCCGGTCCGGGGATCAGCCGACGGGCGGCCGCGGCCTTCTCGCCCTAAAGCTGGAGGCCACGTAGACGGACACCGTTCTACTGTTCACCAACCTTTCCCGCAACCCGGCGGGTTAGTGTCAGCCTGTTCGGGTCGATATGGTGGACTGACTTGCGGCCAATTCAGGCGAGCCGGAACGGTCGGTGGGATTTTCTCAGCGTTGACGGCGCCGGAGAGAGGCCAGACGGGCGGCTATGCGGTCCATGGTGACGTCATCGGGTTTCCACCCTCGTTGAAGGAGAGCTGTCAGGAGGACCTCCAGGTACGGCGCGGGGCGATATAAGAAGTGTTTGGTAACCGGAATGATCTCCCAGCCCATCTCCTTGGCGAGCCAGTCGCGGCGGCGCGCGTCGTGGGCACGGTCCGCTGAATCAGCGTGATGACGTTCACCGTCATATTCGAGGCCGACGCGGAATTCCGAGTAGCCGAGGTCGACAAAGAGCCACCGGCCGCGAGGACCCATCACCGGAACCTGAGTCTGGGGCCGTAAGAATCCGGTTTTCATGACGGCGACTCGAGTCCAGCTCTCGCCCGGGGAGGCCGCGCCCCGATCGCCGAGGCGGATGATCTCGCGCAGCCGCTTGTTACCGCGATATCCCTGCAGAGTCCGGGCCATCGTGGTCAGCTCATCAGTGCTCACACCTCGCCGGAGGAACTGGTCCAGTGCGGCGACCGCCTCGTAGCGAGGGAGCCATCGGGCGCAATCCAGAGCCGTCCGGGCCAGAGACGTAACGCGTACGCCGGCCTCCTCCACGACGTGGGCGGCAGGCAGTTCAACATGGTCGGCGCCTTCACTGATGGATGACGGGCCACGCGAGGTGAATGACGCGCTGCTCGACTTCTGCGGCGGACCAGACGCCTTGAGTGGAGCAAAAGATAGACCACCTGTGGCTGAAGGCGATTTGGATGAAGTCGGAGACGTCCCAGACGGGATCGGAGACGCCCCAGACGGGGTCGGAGGCGGCCCAGGTGGACTCGAAGACGCCCCGAACGGAGTCGGGGACAGAACGGGCGGAGGCGCCGACGGTTCGGGGCCGGGCAACGACGAGTTGGGTGTGGGCGTTGACAGGTTGAGCGGGGTGGCGGGAGTTATCAGTTCGACGTCCCAGTCGGCCTCGTCCATTCCCGGGGGCAAGACATCAAGGCCCCAGATCCATGCGGCGGTGCGGCGGGCGACGACTACCTCGGAAGGGAGGAGCCTGCTGAGAGCGGCGGCTCGTGCTGCGAGCGAGGCCCCTTTGATGGGGACGAAGTAGACGCCGGGCCCGACGGGGACGATCGAACCGGCGGTCGTTCGCTTCCAGGTGAGGCTGAATCCGTCCATGCGCACCGATGATGCTCGTCCGGCCGACGGCTCGGAGCGTGGCCGCAACTATGTGGATAACTTCGCATCATCGCAGCTCAGATGACGAGGCATTAGGTCGGAGCGCCCGCAGCGGCTCCGCCAAGTGCATCAGGCGCGCCGGAGGGAGACCGCGGAGCCGCTCAGGCGGCCGACGCCACGCCCGATCCATGGACGGCAGTCGCAAAGTCAGGGAGGCAGCGAACTCGGGTCGCATCCTTCGCGTGTCGCATCCTTCACTTGCTGACGGCGACCGCGGCCCAATCACCAATGCGCTTGATCAAGCCAGGTGTTGCGGCCACTTCCGCATGGCCGAACGCAGGTTCGACCCACAGTTCCCGCGGATCACGCGCCGCCTCGTACAACTGCCGGCCATGTTCGAGCGGGAAGAACGGATCAGCGTCCCCATGGACGACCAGTAGTGGGACAGGAGCGATCCGCCCGATGACCTCGTGCGGTGCCTCCGGCACGGGATCCCACCCGGTGGGAGCGATTCGGGTGCCGCGGGCCAATCGCACGGCCAGCCGTCCCATGCGTCGCTCGATCGCCCAGTGCACGCGCCGCATCGGCACCGTGTCGCGGTAGTACCAGCGGGCCGGCGCGCTGACCGAGACCACTGCGTCCACCCCACCGTGCAACGCCGCATGCCGGACGACGACCGCACCGCCCATGGAGAAGCCCGTGACGGCGATCCGCTTGTACCCTCTGCGCCGCGCCGCCTTGACCACTGCATCGATATCGAGAACCTCTCGGTCACCAACGGTGGAACGCCCGCCGGACCTGCCGTGGCCGCGGAAGTCCAGACCGATGACCCCGCCGTGCCGGTTGAGGACACCGGCGATCCGGCGCAGCATGGGCTGCCGCCACGAGCACGTGAAGCCGTGTGCCAGGACGAAACAGAGATCGCGGCCACCCCGCAGGTGGCCCGCGTCGATCCGCACGTCATCGGCTGTGTAGAGCGTGAGAGGTTCGGGAATCACCACGGTCTCCATGATCCGGCATGGCCCTCGGCGATCAGCCGGTGGCTCCCGTCGATGTGTCCGGACGTACCACCTTCGCGGCCAGGGAAAACACCCACGGACATCAAGATCATCAATGATTCTCGAAAATTCTCGGCCCTGACCCGTCGGAGAAGCGGCCCGTCGAACGATGGAGGGTTATGAGCCATCCGGGGCAACTTCAGCCCGACCCGGGGGCGGCGCTGCTCGATCTCTATGACTCGGCGCTTCCCGAGGTCTACGGCTACCTGCTGTCCCGGTGCGGCCGACGTGCGCTGGCCGAGGACCTCACGGCCGAGACCTTTCTGGCCGCGGTCGAGGCGGTGCGCAAGAGACCCCCTCCCGACCTGTCCGTCGCCTGGCTCGTCGGAGTGGCCCGGCACAAACTGGCCGACCACTGGCGGCAGGTGGCGCGAGAGGAACGCGGCCTCCAGGTCCTGGACGGCGGCGCACAGGACGCCACCGAAGACCCATGGGACGAACGTGTGGACGCCCTTCTCGCCCGTGAAGTCCTCGGCACCCTGGGCGCACACCACCGGGCCGCCCTGACACTCCGCTATCTGGATGAGCTGCCCGTCACCCAGGTCGCCGAACACCTCGGCCGCACGCACCAGGCCACCGAGGCGTTGCTGGTAAGGGCGAGGTCCGCCTTCCGGCACGCCTACGCCGATCACTGTTCACCGGGGGAAACGGATCCCCGGACACCGCGGCAGAAAGGAGGGCCACGATGACTGATCCGCTGGAGGCTCTCCACGCACCGGTCGTCCCGGTCGAGCCGGACCCGGCCTTCGCGGCGCGGCTGCGCGAACGCATGCGGCGCGCGCTGCTGCAACCCACAGGAGAAACCATGGCCACCACCACTGTCCAAAAAGCGCCTGCCCAGGTTGGCACGCTCACCCCGTACATCTGCGTCGACGACGGACAGCACGCCCTGCGCTGGTACGCCGAGGCGTTCGGCGCGGAGGTCCGCGGCGAACCGATCATGATGGAGGACGGACGCGTCGGCCACGCGGAACTGGCGCTGGGCGACTCCGTTCTCATGCTCGCCGACGAATGGCCCGAACTGGGGCTCCTCGGTCCCAAGGCGCGCGGCGGCCCCAGCCAGTCGCTGTACCTGAAGGTCCCCGACGTCGACGTGGTCTTCTCCCGCGCCGTCGAGCTCGGCGCCGCTCCGGAACGTGCCGTGGCCGACTACCCGTACGGCCGCAACGGTGTCGTCACGGACCCGTTCGGACACCGCTGGATGATCACGACACCGCCCGCACCCGCACGGCTGCGCGAGGGCGATGTCGGATACGCCTCGATATGGGTCCCTGACGTCGAACGCGCCGCGGCCTTCTACGGAACCGTCCTCGGCTGGCACTCGGTTCCCGGAAGCAGCTCGTCCGCCCGCCAGATCGAGGGGCTGCCCGGCCAGCACATCGGCATGTTCGGCGGTCAGGAGCACCGCACCGCCTACCTGGCCTTCGCCGTCGAGGACATCCACGAGACCGTCGACCGGATCCGCGACGCGGGCGGCCGGGCCGACGAGCCGACCGAAGAACCGTACGGCCTGTCCGCCATGTGCGCGGACGACCAGGGCATGAGCTTCTCGATCTACCAGCCCCCGGAGAGGACCAGCCCCGTCGAACGCAGACTCGCGGAGACCACCGGCGTCACCCCCCATCACGGCGAGATCTCCTACCTCACCATCGGTGTCCCCGACATCGCCCGTGCACGCTCCTTCTACGGCGCCGTTCTGGGCTGGGAGTTCACCCCGGGCCACACTCCCGGCGGCTGGAGCGTCCAACTCGGCGGCACCGAGGTGCAGCCCATGACCGGAATGCACGGCGGCACGGACCGTCCCGTCGTGGTCCCGATGTACGCCGTCGACGACATCGGCTCCGCCGTCACCCGGGTCCGCGAAGCCGGCGGCACCGCAACCGAGCCTGCGCAGCAGCCCTACGGCCTCACCGCGGAATGCACGGACGACCAAGGAAGCCGCTTCTACCTGGGCCAGCACTGACCCCCACCGCCGCAACCGTGAGGAGCGGTCCCACACGAGCAGCGGTCCTTCGTCAATGGCCCCATTCCGGCGGTCCGAGCGACCCGTGCCACGTAAGCGGGGTTCAAGCGGGCCGTCCGACGGAGTCTGGCGCGTAGGGGAGGTTCAGGGACACCAGGAGGTCTCGGTCCGCGGAAACGTCACAGCTCGGTCGTTCACCGGACCCGCACGCCCCGACTGGTTCCATCGCTACTGCTCCAAGCCCCGATCCCGCTCATCGGTGGCCCACACCACCACCAGGTCAGACCCGCGGTGCGACCAGCAGGCCAGGCCTTCTCCCACGCGCTGCAACGGGTTCCGACAAGTACGCCCTTGGATGGGCTGAACGGAGAGGGCACGGGGTAAGTAGTCGATCGTGGCTGGAGGACTGGTTGATCGACGGGCTCGGGCGTCGGGTTGGCTGGTATGGGTAGCGGAAACCGTGCGCTTCGGGTGAAGGCACGCGGGAGCAGCCGCAATGCGGAAGATCGCGCCGCCACGTTGGCCGACGGTCCCGTGCTCGGCGTACCGCGCGCTGAGCACAAGCGTGAGACCGAGGAGTACGCGCGTCAGGCGATGGTGTCCTCGGCACAAGCCCATGACCGGGCCGCGATGATGCTGGAGCGGATGGCCATCGCACACCCTGAGGAGGCCGATTTGCATCTGCAGTCGGCCACCCGCCACCGCATGTGGGCCGATAACGACCGGAAACTCGCGGAAGAGTATGGCCCCCGTGGCGGCGACCCGGACCGCTCCTGACAGGCCTGTCCGCGTTGCAGGGTGAGGCGGGGGGCAAGTCAAGCGGAGGATGGAAGATGACCGTCGATCGGGAAACTTTGGAAACGGCTCGGCGTTCGTTGCACGGGGTTGCGGAACTCGTGCTGGCCGGGCCGCAGTACAGGCAGAACGGAACGATACGGCTGAGGGTCACGGACGGCGGATTCGGAACCGTCCAGGAGCCGGCGCTGCGTGTGAACGGGACAGAGCTCGTGGCGGGTGACCGAGAGATCCCGATGACCGGTGCCACCTGCAGGGAACTCGCTGCGGCGGCGGGCATCGAGGCGGGAGCCGCTGAGGGCCTCTACAAAGACGGGAGCGGTGTCGGCCTGGACGACGTCCTCGGCGTTGACGCGGCGGCCGCGCAGTACATCGAGGAAGTCTTCGGTCAAGGCCTTGAAGCGCTGACAAGGTTCGCACCGGAAACCACGTCGGTGCTGTGGCCGGAGCATTTTGATCTGGGTGTAAGCCTCGACGAGGTCAATTACGGGGTGTCCGCGGGGGACGCTTTCCTGGACGAGCCGTACGCGTACGTCGGGCCGTGGGAGCCGCGTCAGGGATCATTCTGGAACACCTCTTTCGGGGCGGCGCGTCCGGCACGCCTGCTGACGAGTGCCACAGCGATGCTCGACTTCTTCATTGAGGCAAGAGACCGAGCCGCCCACGACCGAGTGCGCCCCCTTGAACATCCCTGACCGCCTGTGGCACGCGCGACCGCGTGCGGCACCACCGACCACCCGAAAAGCCCACGCCCAGGTTCGACACCACCGCGACCACCCGAAACGCCCACAACCAGGTGCGCACCACCGACCACCCGAAGCGCCCACGCCCCGGCTCGGTGGTCACGGTCTTGGACCGGTGCCCGTTACGGACATTCCCGCCACCATCGCCCGTCCGTGCGTGGCGGTCGCGGCCCAGGTGGTCGGTGATCTCACCCTCCAGCGCCGACTCCAGCACCCGCTTGGTCAGCTGCTGCAGCAGCCCGCCCTCTCCGGTCAACTCCAGACCCTGCTCACGGGCCTGGGCCACCAGCCGGCCGACCAGCTCCTGGTCGACTCCGGCCGTCTCCGTGGTCGGGTTGTCGGACTCGGCCACCGCGGCCTCCATGCTCGCTTCGGTTGTCATATGTCACTCCTTGATCAGGAATTACACCGAAAACCGAAGAACGCCGGGGTGGGTTCACGTGTGCGTGGCGTTTCGGGAGGGTTGAAATGGGTGTGTAAGGATCGGGTGAAACGGTGACTTGGGAGGTCGTTGTGCGTCTTGGTGTTCTGCTGGTCGAACGAGGCGGGGCGGATGCGCTCGGCAAGCTGACGGAGGAGGTGCGGCGCGCTGCGGACGACGGTTTCTCCTCGGCGTGGATGTCGCAGATATTCGGGGTGGACGCGCAGTCCGCGCTGGCGGTGGCCGGAAGCGGGGTGCCGGGCATCGAGCTGGGGACCGCGGTGGTGCCGACGTATCCGCGGCATCCGGCCGTGATGGCGCAGCAGGCGAGGACGACCGCGCTGGCGCTTCAGGGGCGGTTCACGCTGGGCATCGGGCTGTCGCACAAGATCGTCATCGAGGACATGTACGGGTACGACTTCGGTCGGCCGCTGCGCCACATGGACGAGTACCTGTCGGTTCTGTTGCCCTTGCTGGCCGGGGAGAACGCGTCGTTCAAGGGTGAGACCGTGCAGGGCAACGTCGGGCTGAGCGTCCCGAACGAGGGGCGGGTGCCCGTGCTCCTCGCGGCGCTGGGGCCCAAGATGCTCAAGCTGGCGGCGGAGCGGACGGACGGGACGGTGCTGTGGATGACCGGTCCCGTCACCATCCGCGAGCACATCGCGCCGACCATCACGACGGCGGCCAAGGCGGCGGGGCGGCCGGAGCCACGGATTGTGTGCGTCCTGCCTGTGTGCGTCACTGACGATCCCGAGCGCGCGCGGGAGCAGGCGGGCGAGACGTTCGAGATGTACGGGATGTTGCCGTCCTACAGGGCGATGATGGACCGCGAAGGGGTGGACGGCCCTGCGGACTTGGCCGTTGTCGGGGACGAGGACACGGTCGCGGCGAAACTGGAGGCGTTGTCCGAGGCGGGCGCGACCGATTTCGTCGCCGCGGAGTTCGTGCCGGGAGAGAGCCGCGGGCGGACCAGGGAGTTCCTCAAGTCCTACATGGCGAGATGAGTTCGTAGAGGTTGCCGCTGGCGTCGGAGAAGTAGACCCCGCGGCCGCCGTGCGGATGGGCGTGGTCGATTCGTCCGTTGTCGGCGTGGGCGGGTCCGTCGCCGTAGGGGATCTCGCGGGCGTCCATGCGTTCGACGGCCGTGTCGAAGGTGACGGCGTCGACGTCGAAGGCGAGATGGTGGCCCTGCGGGTGTGCGACGGTCAGGAAGTCGAGGGTGAGCGCCTCGTTCACCCGGATCGGGACGAAATGCCGCGCGTGCGGGTGCGGGCCGGTGTACTCCAGGCCCATGACGGCGGCGAAGAAGCGGGCGGCCTCGTCGTTGTCGGCGGCCGTCACGACGGTGTGGTCGAGCGTGATCGTCACTCGGTGGTTCCTTCCTTGAGGGCGCCGTGCAGGAAGACGTCCAGGTAAACCTCTGCGGGCGGCGGCGTCGCGGGCCCGGCGGGGGGACGGGACCGCGCGAAGACCAGGGCCATGAACAGGTCCGCCAGCTGATCGGCGGGCAGGCGCAGCCGGTCGCGTTCGGGCTCGAACAGCGCGGCCAGCGCGTCGCGGGTCTGGTTCATCGCGATGTCGCGGTCCACGTCGGCGTCGGCGGGTCCGCCGCCGGGGTGGGGGGCGCGCCCGTCGCGGACGGGTGGGCGCCGGCCTGGACGGCCGGTGGCGTGGAGGGCGCCGATGACCGTGCCCATGCGGGCGAGGTAGGCCTCGATCGCGTCGCTCGCCTCGGCCAGGCGGGCGGTCAGCGGCCGGTCCAGCGGGATCGCCGCGATCTCGTCCAGGACGTGGTCGGCGCGCAGCGCCTCGGTGACGCACGCGTCCAGCAGTTCGTCCTTGCCGGTGAACACGCGGAAGATCGTCGCTTCGCCGATGCCCGCGGCACGGGCGATCTGGCCGGTGGTGACGGCCGCGCCGTGTTCGGCGACCAGCGGCAACGCGGTGCGGATGATCATTTCGCGGCGTTCCCGCGGGGTCATTCCCGGGGCGCGGCGGCGGCTCTTGTCGGGCACATCCGCCACGGTACGGAGTGAGTGGTCACTCCGTCAAGATCGGAGTGTGTGCTCACTCCGATGAGGGGACAGGTCCGGATTCGGCGCCTGATACCGTTGCGATGCTGCGCGTCTGGAGCGAAGTCCGGTGTGAATCCGGCGCTGTCCCGCAACTGTGGTGCCCCTCTCGAAGTGGCCGAGCCAGGTCGCCTCCTCGCGCGCCGACGATTCTCGACCTCGTGGAAGGGCGATCCGTCATGGATGAGCGGGCCGCGGCTTCCCTGGACCCCAGGAGGCTCCTGTGAGACCCGTACGTACTTTCGGCGCGATGATGGCGATCGTCGCCGTCACGTTCACGGCCGGATGCGGCGGCGACGGCAAGACCGGCGATGCGGCGTCAGGCCCGAAGGCCGCCGTCACCGTCCAGGCCGCCAACGGCGCGGTGACCGTCCCGGCCAGGCCCGAGCGGATCGTGTCGCTCTCCCCCACTCACACCGAGACGCTCTTCGCCATCGGCGCGGGACCGCAGGTGGTGGCCGTGGACGACTACTCCAACCACCCGCCGAACGCGCCCCAGACGAAGCTGTCGGGGTTCAAGCCGAACGCCGAGGCGGTCATCGCGTACAAGCCCGACCTCGTCGTCGTGTCCGACGACCTGAACGGCATCGTCAAGGCGCTGGAGAAGGTCAAGATCCCCGTCCTGCTGGAGCCCGCGCCGACCAAGCTGGACGAGGCCTACGACGAGATCAACGACCTCGGGCTGGCCACCGGCCATGCAGCCGAGGCCAAGAAGCTCACCGACGACATGCGGGCGAGGATCCAGCAGACGGTCGCCGCGTCCTCCAAGGCGAAGGGCCTCAGCTACTACCACGAGCTCGACAACCAGCTGCACTCCGTGACGTCCAGGACGTTCGTCGGCCAGGTGTACGGGCTGTTCGGCCTCCGCAACATCGCCGACGGGGCGGACAAGGCCAGCGGCGAGTACCCGCAGCTGTCGCGCGAGTACCTCCTCAAGCAGGACCCCGACCTGATCTTCCTGGCCGACACCAAGTGCTGCGGCCAGAACGCCGCGACGCTCGCCGAGCGCCCCGGCTGGTCGGACCTGGACGCGGTCAAGCACAAGGGCGTGGTCGAACTCGACGACGACATCGCCTCCCGCTGGGGCCCCCGCCTGCCCGAGTTCGTCAAGGCGATCGGTGACGCGGTGCAGAAGGTCCAGTGATCACTGTCCTGATGGACGCCCGCCCATGAGCGCCCAGTCCCGCCGGGGCCACCGGTCCCCGGACGTCCCGGCCGACGTGCACGACCCGGCCGGGACGTCCCCGGACGTCAAGGGGGACGCACAGGACGTCGCCGGGACGTCCGGAGACGTCCGGCCCGCGTGCGAGGGCGGACCCGCCGCCCCGTCGGTGGCGGACGCAGACGAGCATGAGCCCGCCTCCCATGAGCGTCGCGGACGCCCAGCGTCAGCGGACGCGGATGGGCACGGCGGCATGGGCGAACGTCACGGGCGTCCAACGGAATCGGGCTCGGGTCTCCGGCGAGGGTGGGGCGTGATGCTGCGGAAGCCGTTGCCGGAGCCGGCGGGGCAGGCCAAGTTGCGGCCGCTGTCGCTCGGGCTGGCGATCCTGCTGCTGGCCGGGACTCTCCTGGCCGGGGTGCTGGTGGGGGCGGCGGGGCTGCCCGTCGGCGGGGTGCTGCTGGCGCTGGCCGACCGGGTCCCGTTCGTGCACATCGACTCTGGGCTCAGTGTCATCGACGAGAACGTCCTGTTCGAGTTGCGGGTGCCGAGGGCGCTGATGGCGGCGCTGGTCGGCGGGATGCTCGCCATGGCGGGCGCCGGCTATCAGGGCGTGTTCCGCAATCCGCTCGCCGATCCGTATCTGCTTGGCGCCGCGGCGGGCGCCGGGGTCGGCGCGACGATGGTGATCGTGCTGCTGCCGGGCGACCCGGGGTACGCGGTGCCGCTCGCCGCGTTCGCGGGCGCGATCGGCGGCGTGTTCATGGCGTACGCGCTGGGCAACACGGCGGGACGCGGGAACGGCGCCGCGACGCTGGTGCTGGCCGGAGTCGCGGTGTCGTCGTTCCTGGCGGCGATCCAGACGTTCCTGCAGCAGCTGAAGGCGGAGGAGCTGCAGCGGATCTTCTCCTGGCTGCTCGGCGGGGTCGGGGCGGCCGACTGGAACCAGCTCGCGCTGATCGCCCCGTACTCCCTGGTGTCGACGGTGATCCTGCTCGCGCACGGCCGGCTGCTGGACGTGCTGAGCGTCGGGGACGAGGAGGCGGCGTCGCTCGGCCTGTCCGCGGCGCGGGTGCGGCTGACGGTGCTGGTCGCGGCGTCGCTGGCGACGGCGTGCGCGGTCGCGGTGAGCGGGCTGATCGGGTTCGTCGGGATCGTGGTGCCGCATGTGGTGCGGCGGCTGGCGGGCGGCTCGTACCGGATCGTGCTGCCGCTGTCGCTGCTGGGCGGCGCGGCGTTCCTGGAGGTGGCGGACCTGGTGGCGCGGACGGTGATCGAGCCGGGAGAGATTCCGCTCGGGGTGGTGACGGCGTTCGTCGGCGGGCCGTTCTTCGTCGCGGTGCTGCGCGCGAGCCGCAGGCAGGTGGACACGTGACGGTTCTGGTGCGGGGCCTGGACGTGGCGCTGGGCGGACGGCCCGTCCTGAAGGGCGTGTCGCTGGACGTCCCGGCCGGGTCGTGGACGGCGATCATCGGGCCGAACGGGGCGGGGAAGTCGACGCTGCTGCGCGCGGTCCTGGGGCTGGTGCCGTCGCACGGCGAGATCACCGTGGCGGGCGTGGACCTGGGGACGCTGAAGCCGAGACAGCGGGCCCGGTTGATCGCCTATGCGCCGCAGAGCCCGAACCTTCCGGTGGGGATGACGGTGTTCGACTACACGCTCCTCGGAAGGTCGCCGTACATCCCGCACCTGGGCCGGGAGAGCGCGCGGGACCGGTCCATCACCGCGGAGGTCCTCGACCGGCTGGACCTCACCGCCTTCGCGACCCGTCCGCTGGACCATCTTTCCGGCGGTGAGCGGCAGCGGGTGGTGCTGGCGCGGGCGCTGGCGCAGCAGACGCCGGTGCTGCTGCTGGACGAGCCGACCACGGCGCTCGACATCGGCCACCAGCAGCAGGTGATGGAGCTGGTCGACCAGTTGCGGCTGTCGGACGAGCTGACCGTGGTGACGACGATCCACGATCTGACGCTGGCGGGGCAGTACGCCGACGGCCTGGTCCTCATCTCCGGCGGACGGGTCGCCGCCGCCGGAGAACCCGCACGGGTCCTCACCCGTTCCGCCGTCGAGGCGCACTTCGACGCGCGGGTGCACGTCACCACCGGCCCCGGCGGCCGGCCGATCCTGTCGTTGGAGCGTCCTTGAGAATCGAGACGGTGTGGCGTGAGGAGGACGGGGCGCGCCTCGCCTCGACCGTGTGGCGGGCGGGACCCGGGCACCGGATGATCTCGTCCGCGATGCTGGGCGGCGGGATCGGCCCCGCCGGGTGGGTACTGAACGCGCAGGTCGCGGGCGGCTACTCGCGCACCGACCCGGTCGTCCACCTGAAGGAGCTCGCCGGGTCGTACGGCCTGGACGGGCCGGGTGTCGGGATGCTCACCGCCGCGTCGGTGTCCCGCACCATGCGGCGGGACGACGGGGGCGTGAGCGTCTCGGCGACGGTGGGGCTGCGGGTCCCGACGTGGGCCGCCTCTCCCGCCGGGACGCCCGATCCCGAACTCGCCCCGATCCGCCTGGACGGGGCCTCCCCGCCCGCGTGGACCCCGGGGACAGTGAACATCGTCGTCGCCGTGCCCGTCCCGTTGAGCGACGCGGCGCTGGTGAACGCGGTCGTCACCGTGACCGAGGCCAAGACCCAGGCGCTCCTCGAAGCGGGATATCCGTGCACGGGCACCGCGTCCGACGCCGTCTGCGTCGCGGCGGCGGGCGGCGGAGCGGCGGAGCCGTTCGCGGGCCCCCGCTCCACGTGGGGCGCCAGGATCGCCCGCGCCGTGCACGCCGCCGTCCATGCCGGCGCCCTCGACTACACCGCCTACCTGGAGACCCGGAACCCGAACGGGGACCGGCCGAGTACAGCCGGCGGCTCCTGACACCGGCCACCGGCCAGGCGGTCTCCCCACAAGCACCCGCTCGACCGGAACAGACCGGCACGACAGGCGTCCGCCCGACGACACACACCGGCCATACGAACCGCGGGTCCGACGAACACCGGTCCAACGAGAACGGGGCTGGACGAGCACCGGCCGCCGTACCACCCCGGTGCGATACGGCGGCCGGTCAGGGCCAGTGCAGTGTGGGGAAGGGCCTCACCTCCTCGCGGTGCGTCGATCGGCCGGCGTGACGGTCAGCCGGCGTGGGGAAGGCGATGTCCGTTGTGGTGCCCGTTGTGCTGTCCGTTGCGCTTCAGGGGGTCGGTGGCGAGCGGGTCGCCGCCGTCCAGGGACGATCCGTTCACCTGCGGCACGGGATGCAGCCCGGTCGGCGGTTCCCGGTCGACGATCGGGCGGGGGCCGCCGTCGCGGCGTCCGTCTGCGAGGCCGGTGAGGGCGTCGACCCGGCGGCGGGCGCGTTCGGCCTCGGCGCGGGCCGCGTCGCGTTCGGCGGTCAGCGCCTTCACCGCGGCGCGCAGTTCCTCGGCGGTGCGCGACAGCTGCCAGTTGTGCTGTTCGAACTCGCGTGCCCGCGCCTGGATCTGGTCGCGGTCGGCGACAGCCTGGCCGCGTTTGGCCTCGGCGTCGCGGACGGCGGAACGCAGATCCTCGGCGGCGCGTTTGGCCGCGTCGGCCTCGACGCGCTGGCCTTCGACGAGGGTCTCGGCCTCCGACAGCCGCCCGTGCAGGGAGACGAGTTCGGCGCGGGCGCTCTCCAGCGAGGCGAGCAGCTCACCCTCGCGGGAGGCGACGCGGTCGCGTTCGCGTTCGGCGGCGAGCCGGGCGGCGACCGCACCGTCGGCCTCGTCCCTGGCCTCCCGGCATTCCCGCCTGGCGGCGTCGCGTTCGGCGGTGAGGCGTTCGAGCCGGGTGCGGGTGGACGCGGCCTCCTGCTCGGCGGCGTCGGCGCGGGCGCGGGCGGTGGCGGTCTCCCGCCACGCGACCTCGGCCTGCTGCTGGGACGCGTCACGTTCCCGCTGCGCGATCGCGATGTGCCCGGCCGCGTCCGCGTGGGCGTCGGCGACCCGCCGTTCGACGCCGGCGACGCTCAGTTCGGACATCAGGGAGCCGGCGAGCCGGTCGGCGGCGCCCTCCAGCCGCTCGACCATCTCCCACGCCCAGGCGACCTGCCCGGTGAGTCCGGGGGACTGCTTGCCCCGTTCGCGGTTCTCCCGCGCGGACCGCTCGCATCCCCCGTCGTCGTCAGGGCAGTAGCGGACGGTGCGGGCGCCGCGCACCGGCTGCGGCACGGGCCGTCCGCAGCCGGCGCACGGCCAGACCGCGACCGGGTCGCCGAGGCGTGCGATCCCGGCGCGGTGGTCATCGTCGTCGGGGGTCCGGCCGGCGCCGGCGAACGGCTGAGCGTCGGGGGTGTTCGCCGGAACGGGCTCGCCGGAACGGCCTGTGCGGGACGCGGGGGCCTTGCCCACCGCGCCCGCCGCGCCCGCTGCACGCTCCGCACCGGACGCGAGGTCCCCGCGGGAGTCCGCGCGGGAAGCGGAGTCCGCGGAGGCGGCGGCCTCGGTGTAGGCGGCGGGGTCGGTGACGACGGGAAGGTCGGTCTTCGTCGGGGCGGGGGTCGGGGCGACGTCGTCGAGCGGGGCGACCTTCTGGTCTTTCATGTGCCGTTGTACGCAGGAGGCCCCGGAGGCGTTCGACGTTCACGGCAACGACTTCGGACGTGTCGTCCCGGTGTCCCCCCGGAGCCGTTCAGCCCGCGCGTTCCCCCAGGTAGTCCTCCCGTACGCGGCGCCGGCTGAGTTTGCCGGACGGGGTGCGCGGCAGCGACTCGCGGAACTCGATGCGGCGCGGATGCTTCAGTTTCGCCAGCCGTGGCCCGCAGTGCGCGAGGAGGTCCGCGGCCAGGTCGACGCCGGCGGCGGCGTCCTCGGCGGGTTCGACGAGGGCGACCGCGATCTGCCCCCAGTCGTCGTCCGGGACGCCGATGACGGCGACGTCGCCGACCGCCGGGTGCTGCAGCAGGGCGTTCTCGATCTCGGCCGGGTAGATGTTCACGCCGCCGGAGATGATGAGGTCGGTGCGGCGGTCGCTCATGTAGAGCCAGCCGTCCTCGTCGAGGTGGCCGAGGTCGCCGGGCGTGTAGAGGTCGCCGCGCATGGCCGACGCGGTCTTCTCCGGGTCGTCGTGGTACTCGAACCCGGGCTGGCCGCCGGCGTAGATGAGGCCCGTCTCCCCCGGCGGCAGTTCGGCGCCCTCCGGGTCGAGGATCTTGATCTGGACGCCGTCGACCGCGCGCCCGACCGTGCCGGGGTGCGCGAGCCACTGCTCAGGGGTGGCGACGACGACGGGGCCGCTCTCGGTGGAGCCGTAGTACTCGTAGAGGACGGGCCCCCACCAGTCCATCATCCGCTGCTTGGTCTCTACGGGGATGGGCGCGGCGCTGTGGTACACCTGCCGCAGCGTCGACAGGTCGTAGCGGGCCCGGACGTCGTCGGGCAGCGCGAGCATGCGGTGGAACATCGTCGGCACCATGAACGAGTTCGTGACGCCGTGCCGCTGGATGAGCTCAAGCGTGTGCTCGGGCCGGAAGTGCGGGACGACCACGATGGCGTGGCCGAGGTTGAGCGACATCAGCGCGTGCACGCACGGCGCGGAGTGGTAGAGCGGGCCGATGGCGAGGTGGACCTCGTCGCCCGGTTCGAGGCCGAGATGGCGCATCAGCGTCTGCCGCATGAGGTCGAGCACCATCTCCGGCGGGATGTCGAACAGCGGCCGCTGGACGCCCTTCGGCCGGCCCGTCGTCCCGGACGTGTAGAGCATGATCGAGCCCATCTGCCGCTTTCCGGGCGGATCGGCGCTGCCCGTGGCGCACAGCCCGGCCATCGAGCCGTAGCCCTCGGCGGGGTCGACGCTCACCCGTCCTTCGGCGGGGATGCCCGCCTCGTCGGCCGCACCCGCCACCACGTCGGCGAACGCGTTCTCGGTCACGACGGCCTTGGCGCCGCTGTCGGCCAGGATGTATCCCACCTCGGGCGCGGTCAGGTGACGGCTCACCGGGACGAGATAAAGGCCGGACTGCATTGTGGCGAGCAGGACGGTGAGGAATTCGCGCCGGTTGCCGAGCACGGTCGCCAGTGAATCGCCGGGACCCAGCCCGAGACCGCCCAGCGCGTTCGAGAGGCGATTCACCTCGGCGTGCAGTTCGCCGTAGGACACCGGTTCGCCGGGGGCCAGCATGGCCGGGCGGTCCGGGTGGTTCTGTGCGATCTCGTAGAAGCCGATGCCCTCGACGCCCATGCGGCGCTCCTCTGTCCGGAATCAGATGGCCGGATGACCCTTGGTACATCTGATCCATTGCTCGATGGCGACGTCAAGAACACGGCCGGTCCGCATGCGGGGGCGGGGCGAATCGGCCGATCCAGGTCAGCGGTTTTCCTGACCTTGTACATTCGCGGAAATATCATGGGGGCTCGGATTCCGGAGAGCCGGCTGGTCGGGAGCGACGCGGCGATGGGACCTGCATGACTGATTCCGGCGGCGGGGGAAGCGGCGGGGGGAAGGGGACGGCGCCGTGGCCGCTGGCGCTCATCCCCGGCGTGTCGTCCGGCGTCATCGTCACCGTGGCGATGAAGTACGTCTACGCGTTCGCATGGTTGAGGACGCTGGTCACGGCCGCCGTGACGCTGCTGGCCATCGTCCTGCTGGGCTGGCTCGTCACCCGGCCGCCGGTGATCGACGCGGTGAGGCGGATCTCCGGGAGCCTGCCGAAGAAGGGTGTGACGGTCGTCGCGGGGGGCGCCGCCGGAGCCTCGCTCATGGCGCTGGTCCTGCTCGCGGGCAGCGGCGTCCAGTGGCTGGCGGAGCGCACCGGCCCGTGTGAGCAGCCGCTGGAGCTGCGGGTCCTGACGACCCCCGAGACGCTCACGCCGCTGCGCGCCGCGGCGGCCGAGTTCGAGAACGACAGCGAGGACCGCGGCTGCCGCCAGTACAGCGTCATCGTCGTCCCGCAGGCGGGGCCCGTCACGCTGTACGACGGGTTCAGGCTGCTGTGGCGGCGCAGCGCACCCGCCGACGCGCGCCACGCGGACGGCGAGGAGCTGTTCGGCCCGCAGCCCGACATCTGGATCCCGGCGTCGACGGCGGAGTACGACTTCATCCCGAAGGACCCCGGCCGGGCCGCCTCGGTCGGGCGGGCGGCGGGCACGGCGGCGGGCACCACGGCGGGCGCGGACGGCACGGTCGACCCGAGGTTCCGGCACCGCGGTTCGCTCGGGTCGTCTCCGCTGGTGCTGGCGCTGTTCACCGGCGCCCACGAGTCCGTCGCCGACCCGATCGCGGCGCCGATCGCACCGAGCACGGCCGACCTGCTGAACCGCGTCGAGGACGCGGGCGTGCGGCTGCGCGCGATCGCCCGTCCCGTCCCGGAGACGTCGTCGGCGGCGCTGGCCGTCACGCCCGCGCTGTACGACGCGCGGCCCGGCGGCGACGCGGAGGACGAGCGGTTCGCCGAGCCCGCCGACCTGGTCGCGCCGGACGCGGTGTCGCTGCTGTGCCGGTTCCGGGAACGCGCCGCCGCGCGCCCCCCGGACGACATCGCGGTCGCCGTCCCCGAGCAGGTGCTGCACGACTACGACATGGGACGGCCGCTCGGCGACCGCTGCGGTGCCGTCGACCCCGGCGCCGCCCCGTACGCGGAATGGCGCCTGCACCCCTACTACGCGACGGACCTGCCGACGCTCGACTACCCGTTCATCCAGGTGCGGTGGCGCGGGCAGGACACCAGGGAGCGGGACGCGGCCGTCACCGCGTTCCGCCGCTGGCTGGACGGCCACCCCCTCACCCTGCAGGGCTTCCGGGACGACCGTGGAGTCGTCCCTCCCGGACGCGAGGGCGACACCCGGCACTTCTACCTGTCGCGGCTCCAGGGCATGGTGGGCAACCGCGTGATGCCGCCGGCCGTCGGAGTGACGCCGCCGGAGGACGTGCAGGAGACGCTCGACCGCATCGGGGCGGCGCGTCCGAGGATCTCGGTGTCGCTGATGTTGGACGTGTCCGGGTCGATGGGCGGTGCGGCCCGGGCGCGCGGCGGCGCGCGCCTCGCCCGCGGCGCGTCGTTCCTGCGGAGCCTCGTGTCGCAGCTGCAGAGCAACGACCGCGCCGGCCTTCAGGTGTCGTCGTCGACGGCTTCGCCGGGCGACCCCGACACGTTCGGGAACGTTCCCCAGGACGCGGCGTCCCCCGACCACAAGAACGCGATCACGAGCCGCCTGCAGGCGGTCGCGTCCGACGGGGCCGACCGGCCGCTCATCGACGCGATCGCCGCGGCCGACCTCGGGCCGGGCCGTCCGAACCTCATCCTCGTCACCGACGGGCAGAGCCCCGCGACCAATCCCCGCCTCGCCTCACGGGCCGGGTGGCTGTCGGGTGAGTTCCGCGAGCGGCATCCCGACCTGCGGCTGACCATCGTGCTGACGGGCCCGGCGACCTGCGGGTCCTCGCCCGTCGAGGAGATCGTGGACGCGCTCGCCCCCGGGGACGGCGCGGATTGCGTGACGCTGACCGGCGCTCCCGAAGCGGAGCAGGCCGCCGAACTGCTGTCGGACCTGAGATGACGGAGGATTCGATGAGCACTGGAGGGCGGCGATCGCTGCCGGGCGGCCGGGCGGCGTGGATCAGCGCCCTGTGCGGCGCGGTGCTGATCCTGCTCGCCTGGCTGGGCATCGTGGTGCTGTGGCCGGACTCCTCGTATCCGTCGATGACCGCCGACTGCGAGCGCAAAGAGCTGTTCGTCGTCGGCGGCACGGACGTCAGCCTGAAGAACCAGCGCCGGGCGCTGATCCGGCAGTGGAACGGGGGACAGTACGCGGACGGCCGCCCGCACCCGCACGCCACGCTCGTGGAGGTGTCAGAGTCCACCGACCTGCAGCACAGCCAGATCAAGGCCGTCGTGGAGTCGGGAGGCTGCGCCTACGACGTCCTCATCATGGACAACACGTGGACGGCGCAGTTCGCCGACGCCGGCTATCTGCGCCCCCTCGAAGGCGTCGACGGCCGGGACGACTTCTTCCCCGCCGCCCTGCGGACGGGCGAATGGGACGGCGAGCAGTACGCCGTCCCGTTCAACGTGGACGTCGGTCTCCTCTACCACCACGAGGGCGTGACGCCGCCGGAGGCGTGGCCGGGGCTGCTGGCCTCCGGCATCGCGATGCAGCTGTCCGACTACGAGGGCCTGACCGTCAACGCGCTGGAGGCGGTGTGGAACGACGGCGGCGCCGGCCTGCTCACCGGCGAGGATCCTCCGAGCACGGCGGAACTGCGGGACGAGGTGTATCCGGCGCTCGCCCGGCTCGCCCCGCACGTGCGGGACTCGCTGGCCGCGTCGCGGCGGTACGGGGAGCGGGAGAGCATCGAGGCGTTCGCGTCCGGGACCCGGCTGATGCGCAACTGGCCCTACGTCTTCTCGGCGCTCGCGTCGGAGCCGCGGATGCGGGACGGCGACCGGCTGCGGTTCGGGGTGACGGCGCTGCCCGGCCGCACCGTCCTCGGCGGGCAGAACCTCGCGGTGTCCGCGCACTCCCCCAATCCCGGGCCCGCCGCCGATCTCGTGGAGTTCCTGAGCGGGACGCGGAGCCAGCGCCTCCTGTTCTCGTGCGGCGGCTTCGCGCCCGGACGGTACTCGGCGCTCGGGCTGACGCCGGAGCGCGACTCCCCCGCCGATGTGCGGGTCCGGACGTGCTCGTCCCTCACCGGGGAGACGCCGGGCCCCGGTGAGGCCGAGCTGCCCGGCCGCGAGCAGCTCACCCAACTGGGACGTGCGGTGGTGACCGCGCTCGGCCGCGCGGAGCCCCGCCCGGTGACGCCGCACTACAGCACGTTCTCCAGCACGTTCCGCGGCTGCGTCCAGAAGATCTTCGACCGGGCCGGGACGGACGCCGAGACGTTCGCCGAGGCCGTCGAGGACTCCCTGGACGGCCGCGCGGCCTCCTGCTAGGCGGCGCCGTCGAGCCGGGCTGCGCCGTCGAAGGCGGAGCGGGCCATGGTGTGCAGGAGGTCGCCCATCGCGTCGCGGCCGAGGCCGGTGGCGCTGCGCGGCGTCGAGTTGAGCAGGCCGAAGCAGGCGTGGACGGCCGCGCGGGTCCGGTCGTCCGGCAGGCCGGGGCTCAGGCGGCGCAGGACGGCGACCCATTCCTCCAAGTAGGCGCGCTGGAGGCGGCGGATCCGGTGGCGCTGCGGCTCGGGGACGTTGTCGAGTTCCCGTTCGTGGACGGTGATCAGCGCGGGGTTGTCGAGGGCGAACGCGATGTGCCAGCGCAGCAGCGCGTCCAGGGCGCGGCCCGGGTCGGGTTCGGCGGCGCGGCGGACGCCCTCGGCGAGCAGGCGTTCGCTGATGTCGAGGAGCATCTCGGCGAGGACGGCCTCCTTGCCGCTGAAGTGCCGGTACAGGGCGGGGCCGGTGAGCCCGACGGCCCGTCCGAGGTCGCCGATGGACGCCCCGTGGTAGCCGCGGCGCGCGAACAGTTCGGCCGCGGCGCCGAGGATCTCGGCCCGGCGCGGGTTGGGCGGGCCTGCCGGGGAATCGGGCCCGGGGGCCGCCTCGGCGGGGTGCGACGTCATGACGTCCAGTCTAGACTAGAGTTGTTAATGACGATTAACATCGGCATTGTTAACGTTCGTTAACCGGGAAGGGGGGTCATGAGCGGACCCGAGATCGGCTCCCGGGCCGACGTGGCGGGCGAGGCGTTCAAGGCGAGCGCGGCGCACAACGAGGCCCTCGTCGCGGAACTGCGCGACCACGTCGACCGGGCCGGGCGCGGCGGGCCCGAGCGGGCCCGCGAGCGGCATGTCGCGCGCGGCAAGCTGCTCCCCCGCGACCGGGTCGACACGCTCCTCGACCCCGGCTCGCCCTTCCTGGAACTGTCGCCGCTGGCCGCCACCGGGATGTACGGGGACGAGGCGCCCGGCGCCGGGATCATCACCGGGGTCGGGCGGATCTCCGGCCGCGAATGCGTCGTCGTCGCCAACGACGCCACCGTCAAGGGCGGCACCTACTACCCCGTCACGGTGAAGAAGCATCTGCGCGCCCAGGAGGTGGCGCTGCACAACCGCCTTCCCTGCGTGTACCTGGTCGACTCCGGCGGCGCGTTCCTGCCGCACCAGGACGAGGTGTTCCCCGACCGCGAGCACTTCGGCCGCATCTTCTACAACCAGGCCACGATGTCGGGGCGGGGGATCCCGCAGATCGCGGCGGTGATGGGCTCGTGCACGGCGGGCGGTGCGTACGTCCCGGCGATGAGCGACGAGGCCGTCATCGTCCGGAACCAGGGAACGATCTTCCTGGGCGGGCCGCCGCTGGTGAAGGCCGCCACCGGCGAGGTCGTCACGGCCGAGGAGCTGGGCGGCGGCGAACTGCACTCCCGCACCTCCGGCGTCACCGACCATCTCGCCGAGGACGACGCGCACGCGCTGCGGACCGTCCGCGACATCGTCGCCACGCTGGGGCCGCGCGAGCCGCGTCCGTGGGACGTCGTGCCGTCCGAGGAGCCTGCCGTGGACCCGTCGGAGCTGTACGGGGTCGTCCCGCCCGACCCGCGCACCCCCTACGACGTGCGCGAGGTCATCGCCCGGATCGTGGACGGCAGCCGCTTCCAGGAGTTCAAGAAGGAGTACGGGCCCACGCTCGTCACCGGGTTCGCCCGCATCCACGGGCATCCGGTGGGGATCGTCGCCAACAACGGCATCCTGTTCAGCGAGTCGGCGCAGAAGGGCGCGCACTTCATCGAACTGTGCGACCGGCGCAGCGTCCCCCTGGTGTTCCTGCAGAACATCACCGGGTTCATGGTCGGGCGCGAATACGAGGCGGGCGGCATCGCCAAGCACGGCGCCAAGATGGTCACCGCCGTCGCCTGCGCCCGCGTCCCGAAGTTCACCGTCGTCATCGGCGGGTCGTTCGGCGCCGGGAACTACGCGATGTGCGGCCGGGCGTACTCACCGCGCTTCCTGTGGATGTGGCCGAACGCCCGGATCTCGGTGATGGGCGGCGAGCAGGCCGCGAGCGTGCTCGCGACCGTCCGCCGGGACCAGATGGAGGCGCGCGGCGAGGAGTGGCCCGCGCGGGACGAGGAAGACTTCAAGGCGCCGATCCGCGAGCAGTACGAGGCCCAGGGCAATCCGTACTACTCGACGGCGCGGCTGTGGGACGACGGGGTGATCGACCCGCTCGACACCCGGCGCGTGCTGGGGCTCGGGCTGTCGGTCGCGGCCAACGCACCGCTGGAGCCGGTCGGCTACGGCGTCTTCCGGATGTGAGGGTGTTGATGTTCGACAGCGTCCTGGTCGCCAACCGCGGGGAGATCGCCGTCCGCGTGTTCCGCACGCTGCGGCGGCTCGGCGTCCGCTCGGTGGCCGTCCACACCGACGCCGACGCCCGGTCGCGTCATGTGCGGGAGGCCGACGAGTCCCTGCGGATCCCGTCGTATCTGGACATCGAGGCCGTCATCTCGGCGGCCCGCGGCTCCGGCGCGGCGGCCGTCCACCCGGGGTACGGGTTCCTCGCGGAGAACACGGCGTTCGCGCGGGCGTGCGGCGAGGCGGGGCTGGTGTTCATCGGCCCGCCGGCCGGGGCGATCGAGGCGATGGGCGACAAGATCCGCGCGAAGCGGACCGTCGCGGCCGCCGGTGTCCCCGTCGTTCCCGGAAGGGACGAGCCGGGCCTCTCGGACGCCGAACTGAAGGCCGCCGCGCTGGAGATCGGCCTGCCGGTGCTGCTGAAGCCGTCCGCGGGCGGCGGCGGCAAGGGCATGCGGCTCGTCCGGGACGCGGCGGAGCTGCCGGAGGCCATCGCGTCCGCCCGCCGCGAGGCGCGCGGCTCGTTCGGCGACGACACGCTGCTCGCCGAGCGGTTCGTCGACAACCCCCGGCACATCGAGATCCAGGTCTTCGCCGACGGTCACGGGAACGCCGTCCACCTGGGCGAACGCGAATGCAGCCTGCAACGCCGGCACCAGAAGATCGTCGAGGAGGCGCCGTCCCCGCTGCTGGACGACGCCGCCCGGGAGCGGATGGGCGCCGCGGCCGTCGCCGCCGCCCAGGCCGTCGGCTACGTGGGCGCCGGGACGGTCGAGTACATCGTCCCTGCGGACCGCCCGGACGAGTTCTTCTTCATGGAGATGAACACCCGCCTCCAGGTGGAGCACCCGGTCACCGAACTGGTCACGGGCCTCGACCTGGTCGAACTCCAACTCCGGGTGGCGGCGGGCGAGCCGCTGCCGCTCACCCAGGACGACGTCCGCCTCGACGGCCACTCGATCGAGGCCCGCGTCTACGCCGAGGACCCGGCACGCGGGTTCCTCCCCACCGGCGGCCGCGTCCTCGCCCTGACCGAACCCGCCGGCGCCCGCGTCGACTCCGGTCTCGACGCCGGCACCGAGGTCGGCGGCGCCTACGACCCGATGCTCGCCAAGGTCATCGTCCACGGCTCCGACCGCGCCGAGGCCCTGCACCGCCTCGACCGCGCGCTCGCCTCGTACACGCTGCTGGGCGTCCCGACGAACGTCGCGTTCCTGCGTTCGCTGCTCCGCCACCCGTCCGTCGTGTCGGGCGACCTCGACACGGGCCTGGTCGAACGCGATCTGGACGGCCTGGTCTCCGGAGCCTCCGTCCCGCCCGAGGTGTTCGCCGCCGCCGCGCTCGAACGGATGCGCGCGCTCGAATCCGGCGGCGACCCGTGGGAGATCCCCGACGGCTGGCGTCCCGGCGCCCACGCCTGGACGCCGTGGATCATCACCCCGTCCGGCGGCGCCCCGGTGGAGGTCCGCGTCCAGGGCCGCGCCGCGTCGGCCCGCGTCGCCATCGGCGACGACCCCCCGGTCACGGCCTCGCTCGGCGACCCGTTCACACTGTCCTACGCTGGAAGGACGACCTCGTTCGAGGCCGCCCGCGACGGGCACACGCTGTGGCTCGGCCGCGGCGGGCACGCGTGGGCGCTGAGCGAGCACGTCCGCGCCGAGGCGGGCATCGCGTCCGCCGCCGCCGGCGACGGGGTGCTGCGCAGCCCGATGCCGGGCACGGTCCTGGCCGTCAAGGCGGCCGAGGGCGACCGGGTGGCGGAGGGGCAGCCGCTCGTGGTCGTCGAGGCGATGAAGATGGAGCACACCGTCACCGCGCCGCTCGCCGGCGTCGTGGCGAAACTGCCGGTCCGCGCGGGCGCGCAGGTCGCGCTCGACGCGGTCCTGGCCGTGATCGAGGAGGCATGACGATGCGGGTACCCCTTTCCGGCCTGCCCGGGCGGGTCACGATCTACGAGGTCGGGCCGCGGGACGGGCTGCAGAACGAGAAGGCGGTCGTCCCCGTGGACGTCAAGGCCGAGTTCGTCACCCGGCTGGCCGGCGCGGGCCTGCGCACGATCGAGACGACGAGTTTCGTCCACCCGAAGTGGGTGCCGCAGCTCGCCGACGCCGAAGACCTCCTCGACGTCCTGCCTCGCTCCCCGGACCTGCGCTACCCCGTCCTCGTCCCGAACGAGCGGGGCCTCGACCGGGCGCTCGCCAACGGCGTCACCGAGATCGCGGTCTTCGGCAGCGCCACCGAGTCGTTCGCCCGCCGCAACCTCAATCGCACCGTGGACGAGTCGCTCGCGATGTTCGCGCCCGTCATCGAACGCGCCCACGCCGAAGGGCTCTGGGTGCGCGCCTACATCTCGATGGTGTGCGGCGACCCGTGGGAGGGCGATGTGCCCATCGAGCAGGTCGTGTCCGTCGCGTCCCGCATGATGGACCTCGGCTGCTCCCAGCTCAGCCTCGGCGACACCATCGGCGTCGGAACGCCCGGCCACGTCACCGCCCTGATCGAGGCGCTCGGCGACGCGGGCATCGGCACCGAGAGGCTCGCCGTGCACTTCCACGACACCTACGGGCAGGCCCTCGCCAACACCCTCGCCGCCCTCCAGGCCGGCGTCACCGTCGTCGACGCCTCCGCGGGCGGCCTCGGCGGCTGCCCGTACGCCGAGAGCGCCACCGGCAACCTGCCCACCGAGGACCTCGTCTGGATGCTGCACGGCCTCGGCATCGACACCGGCGTCGACCTCGACGAGCTCGTCGCGACGAGCCGCTGGATGGCCGGCCACCTGGGCCGCCCCAGCCCCTCCCGCGTAGTCCAGGCCCTCACACCGGAATGAGCCGCGCGCGAAAGGGCGCCGTGAACCGGAGCGCCGGAGGCGCGACCATGAACAGGGAGAAGGAATGATCGACTTCACGCTCACCGACGAGCAGGAGGAACTGCGGCGCACGGTGGAGCGGTTCGCCCGCGAGACGGTCGCCCCGGTGATCGGGGACCTGTACGAGCGCGGCGAGTTCCCGTACGAGATCGTCGCCGCGATGGGCAAGATGGGGCTGTTCGGGCTTCCGTTCCCCGAGGAGCACGGCGGCATGGGCGGCGACTACTTCGCCCTGTGCCTGGCCCTGGAGGAGCTCGCCCGCGTCGACTCGTCGGTGGCGATCACGCTGGAGGCGGGGGTCTCGCTGGGCGCGATGCCGATCTACCGGTTCGGCTCGCCCGAGCAGAAGAAGCGGTGGCTGCCGCGGCTCACCTCCGGTGAGAAGCTGGCGGGCTTCGGCCTCACCGAGCCGGGCGGCGGCTCCGACGTCCCCGGCGGCATGCGCACCACCGCCCGCCTGGACGGCGACACCTGGATCATCAACGGGTCGAAGGCGTTCATCACCAACTCCGGCACCGACATCACCGCGTTCGTGACGGTCACCGCCTTCACCGGCGACGGCGAGATCTCCACGATCATCGTCCCGAACGGCACCCCGGGCTTCACCGTCGGGCGCAAGTACTCCAAGGTCGGCTGGTCGTCGTCCGACACCCGTGAGCTGTCCTTCGACGACGTGCGGGTCCCCGCCGAGAACCTCGTCGGGGAGCGCGGCCGCGGCTACGCCCAGTTCCTCCGCATCCTGGACGAGGGCCGCATCGCGATCGCCGCGCTCTCCGTGGGCCTCGCCCAGGGGTGCGTGGACGAGTCCCTCCGCTACGCCCGCGAGCGGGTGGCGTTCGGCAAGGAGATCGGCCGCTACCAGGCGATGCAGTTCAAGATCGCCGACATGGAGACGCGCGCCCACACCGCCCGCCTCGCCTACTACGCGGCGGCCGCGAAGCTGCTCGCCGGCGAGCAGTTCAAGAAGGAGGCCGCGATCGCCAAGCTCGTCGCGTCCAACGCCGCGATGGACAACGCCCGCGACGCCACCCAGATCTTCGGCGGCTACGGCTTCATGAACGAGTACGCCGTCGGCCGCTTCTACCGCGACGCCAAGATCCTCGAGGTGGGCGAGGGCACCTCCGAGGTGCAGCGCATGCTGATCGCCCGCGCCCTCGGCCTCCCCCCGTCCTGAACGGCCTGCCGCCGTCCGGCCCGGCGGGCCCGGGCCGGACGGCGGCGGGACGTCACGGCGGCGCCTCCTCCTCCGGTGCCCCGCCAGGCCCGTCCTTCCCATCACCCTGAGAACGCCCGGCTTCCGGTTTCGTTGCACGGGCCGCCGGGAGCAGCGCGGTACAGTCGGCGGATGCTGCTGCGCGCGTACGGCATCGCCCGCTCATTGATCATGTACTACGGGGTTCCGGGCAAGCACCGGCGCGCGTCACGCCTCTACGGCGAGTTCCTCCAGCCCGGCGATCTCGCGTTCGACATCGGCGCCCACGTGGGCGGCCGGGTGCGTGTGTGGCGGCACCTGGGCGCCCGGGTGATCGCGGTCGAGCCGCAGCCCGACTGCCTGCGCGTCCTGCGGCTCTTCTACGGCCGCGACCAGGACGTCGCCATCGTCCCCGGCGCGGCCGGAGCCAAGCCGGGGCGGGCCCAGCTCGCGCTGTCCACGGCGACGCCCACGGTCTCCTCGATGTCACCCGACTGGATCAAGTCGGTGACGACGGACAGCAGCTTCGCCCGCGTCCGATGGGACAACTCGGTCGAGATCGAGGTCACCACCCTGGACGACCTCATCGCCGCACACGGCGTACCGGCCTTCTGCAAGATCGACGTCGAGGGCTTCGAAGCCGACGTGCTCGCCGGACTCAGCCGGCCTCTCCCCGCACTGTCGTTCGAATACGTGCCATCGGCCCACGACGCCACCCTGGAGGCGCTGCACATAGTCGAACGGCTCGGCGCACCGGCGGGCGGCTACACCTACAACTACTCCCCCATCGAGACGATGCGCTTCGCCGCCCCCCGCTGGCTCGACGCACCCGCCCTCAGGCGGCAACTCGAACGCATCCGTCCCCGAGGCCGCTCCGGCGACATCTACGCCCGCCTCCGCACCCCGGCCCCTTGACCAACATCAATCCCCGGCATCCGAGCGACGAGTACGGCATCCCGGAGGGCGGCGGCCGGCGTCGACGCGCTGATCGCCGGTTACCGGGACGGCCGGAAGATCGAGTTCTCCCGTGAAGGCGGAAGACGCCGTCATCGCGGCTCGAACCGTGTCGGCGATCCTGCAGGTCGAGGCCGCTGGCCTGGACGTCGTCGGTGTGACCGAAGCGGCCCTCGGCCCGTTCAGGGGCGGTGGGCCGTGAAGGCGGTCAGTTCGGACAATTCCCGTCGGGTCACGGCCGAGAAGCGGCCGCGCATCTCGTCTTGAACGCGTTCCAGCTGGTCGTCCGGCAGGGTCAGGTGTCTGGTGACCCTGGACGGGCGGCGGCCCCCATGCCAGGCGATCACCACGCGGCCGCCGGGACGCGTGACGCGGTGCAGTTCGTCCAGCCCGGCCTCCAGGCTCGGCCAGAGTCCGACGGTGTTGACCGAGACCACGCAATCGAACTCGGCGTCGGCGAACCCGGTGTTCTCGGCGGTTCCAAGCCGAAGGTCCGCGTTCGTCCCCTGTTTCAGGGCCATGTCACGCATCTCCGGCGACGGGTCGACACCGCAGACACGTCCCGCGGGCGTCCGGGCGAGGCACCGGATCAGGCCGCCGGGACCGTATCCGACCTCCAGCACATGCTCGCCCGCGTGGATGTCGAGCAAGTCCGCTATCTCGTCCTGCTTGTTCATTCGCAGCATGAGGCGTCCGGCAAGCCGTCCGCGCAGGCCGCCCGGCAGGACGAACGGCGAGCGGGTGGCTCTGCCCGAAGTCCATGGCGTCGTCTCCACCTGGAAGGACGTTCCCCGGCGTCACGGCTGGAATCCAACCGGTGACGCGGCGGCGGGTTCTCTTCAGCCGGATCCGGTCGCCCCTCAACCGTCCTCTTTCGCGATCGCTTCACGTACTGCGGGGACGACCTCCCGGGCCCAGCGGGCGAGGGAGACGGCGTCATGCTCCCCGTCGCCGGCCGGGAAGAGCGTGAAGCCCGACGCGCCGTGCTCCAGGACCGCACCGGTCAGTTCCTCGGCCCACTCGCCGGCGGAGCCGCCGATCCAGCGGCCGTCGCGGTCACGCGTGGCGGCCGCCGGCCGGTCGGTGATCCGTCCGGGAAAGTTGAACACCGTGCGGATCTCACGCGGATTGCGTCCGGCGGCGGCCGCCGCTTCGTCGATGACCTGCCGTGATGTCCGGTAGCGCTCGCTGAGCCAGTCCGCCGCGTGGCCGGGGATCCAGCCGTCCGCCACCCGGCCCGTCGCGGCCAGGGACCTGGGGCCGACCGACCCGGTCCACACGGGCGGCGCGGGCACCGGCGCGGGCTCGATCTCGTCCACCCGGTAGTGGCGACCCCGGTGGGTGACCGGCGGGCCGCCGCCCGACAGGGACTTGACCAGGACGATCGCCTCCTCGAAGGCGTCCACGGCGTCACCCGGGGAGAGCCGCGGCACCCCCATGTCGGCGATCCGGTCCCAGAGCCCGCCCGCGCCCATGCCGAGCACGATGCGGCCGCCGGACAGCGCCGACAGCGACGTCACCGTCCGCGCCAGCATGGGAGCGGGCCGCGTCGGCAGATTGGTGACGTTGGCGAATCCCGTGATGTGCCGCGTCCGTCCGAGGACGAAGCCGAGGGCGGCGTAGGCGTCCAGACGCCCGCCGATGTAGGGATGGTCCGACAGCGAAAAGATGTCAAGGCCGTCATCGTCGGCCTGCTGAGCCATGCGCAGCAGTTCGGGGACGTCGCCGAGCCCCGTATGCGCACCGAAGCCGAAGACGACATCTTGTACCGGCATCGTTCTGCCTTTCATTGGAGGACACCCGGGCGGTCGGCGCCATGATGACCGCCACCTGGCTGAGTTCGCACTACGAACCATATTAGTTCGCACTACGAACTTCAATCCCTCCCGCAGGACGCGATGCCTCAGCGCTTGCCGGCGGCGCTCCCTTCGTCCGGCCCCATGAACACCATCGGGACCTTGTTGTCCAGCACGACGCGGCCGAGGAGGCCGGCGAGCACATCGCGTTCGGCGGCACTCAGTCCGTCCGGCAGCCTTTCGACCCGCCGGCAGGTCTCGGCATAGAACTCCTCCGCGAGCCCGCTGCCCTGCGGTGTCAGCACGACCCGCACCGCGCGCATGTCCTGCGGGTCTGGTTCGCGCCGGACGAGGCCGTTGCGCTCAGTGCGGTCCACCAGGCCGGTGAGGCTCGACTTGGCGAGCCCCAGCACCGCCCCCAACTCGCCCATGCCGTAAGGCTGCGCCATCAGCACACACAGCAACTGTCCCTGCTGCGAGGTGATGCCATATTCCCGAGCCGACTCGGTGTACACGGCATTCACCAAGAACGAGGCCCGCACCAACGCGGCCACAACACCGATCTGTCCTTCATCCCGCTGCTCACCCACGCGATCAGGCTACATCCGAGCACCCGAAAATTCGTAACCCGAACTACCGGCTTTGCGGGCCTGGACGATGACGGCGACGCGACCTCCGTCCCGCCCCCGGGCCACGGTGGACGAGACGGACGTCTGCGGCCAAGGCCCGCCACCGCCTGACGCGTTCAGGCGCACTCAGCCGTCGCATTGGTGACAGGCGGCATCAACCTGTCTGGTGGGCGATCTGGATCAGGTTGCCGCAGGTGTCGTCGAGCACGGCCGTGGTGACCGGCCCCATGTCCGCGGGCTCCTGGGTGAAACGCACTCCGAGCCCGCGCAGCCGCTCGAACTCCGCCCGGACGTCGTCGACGGCGAAGGACGTGTACGGGATGCCATCGGCGACCAGAGCCTCCTTGAACGGCTTGGCCGCGGGGTGCCCGTCCGGTTCGAGGAGGAGTTCGGTGCCGTCCGGGTCATCCGGGGAAACCACGGTGATCCACCGAGCGTCCCCTACCGGGACATTGGTCTTCTCCTTGAAGCCGAGGACCTCGGTGTAGAACCGCAGCGCCTTGTGCTGGTCGTCAACGAGGACGCTGGTCAGGTTGATTCTCATGGTGCTCCCTCCCGTCCCTTGAGCCACCGTTCGACGATCGGTTCGAGCGGCGTGGTGTTGATGTAGTGGAACTTGTACCGGCCCTCGCGAGCGGTCTCGACCAGGCCCGCGGCCTCGAGAACGTCGAGGTGCTGCGAGATCGCCTGCCGCGACAAGCCGAGTTCGTGCTTGGTCGCCAGGCGTGCGCAGATCTCGAAGAGCGTCTGCCCGTTACGGTCGGTCAGCTCGTCGAGGATCGTGCGACGCGTGGGATCGGCCAAGGCCTTGAAGACGTCGCCCACACACAGAACGTTATGCAAGCCGCCGCTTGCCTGTCAACGGTCCCCCTGCCGATCACGGGGCGACCTCGACAAATCACTGCGCCCACGCGGCAAGCCCCGCCGCGTCCGCAGGCCGGTCCTTCGTCGCCGACGTCCGAGAAGCACGCCGGTCACGCGTGTACGACATCCGAGGCCAGGCTGGTCGCCCGGACTGGTGACGACCGAGAGAGCAACGGCTACGACTTCTCGACCAAGTCATCCGCCGGGCCGCCTGCCATCGCCGATGTCGACGCCCATGCCCGCACGGTGAAGGCCGGCCGGACCGTCCCGGCCATCGGTGCGGACAAGCAGTGGCGGCGAACCTGCAGCCGGGTGGATTCCCGGAAGCCGCTCCGCGCTCCAGCGCCTCCCCTCGCAGATCCCACCCATCCGTGCACCGTCCACGAGGCGCGGTAGCGGGTCTGGTCAGATGCGCGTCGGCTCCATCTCGTGGAGCATCCTCTCGAACGCCGCCTGGTCGGGCCCGACGTGCGAGGGCGCATCCTGAGCGTTCGCGAGGGTGTCGAGCAGGGTTTCGGTCTTGTGGTGCGCCGACGGCAGATGCGAGCCGAGAACCACGGGCGGGTCGAGAACGCCCAGCGGTGCCAGGCGGGACAGGAACGCGTCCCGGTCCACGTTGATGAGCCACGGGCAGTCCACCGCCGCCCAGAGTCGCTGGCCCGCGACCAGATCGGAGGGCGGAACCGCCCCGATGTCGTCGCTCTCGACGAGATCGCCCGTGGTCACCGGCGCCCCGAAGCAGTCGGAGCTGAAGTACGTGCCGGTGAGCTCGTCTAGGAGGCCCGTCGTCGCCGGACTGTCGTAGACGGGCAGCCGGAACGCCATGAGCCTCCGGTCGCCCACGTCCAGCCATTCGCCGGGGTTGAGCAGGAACACCCGATCGCGTGGGATCTGATGCTCAAGCGATAGCAACCTCATGCCGAGGAACGTCGTCACCAGCAGCGCGTCCGGTGCGGTCTCAAGGATCTCCAGGACGCTCTCGGCGTGGTCGGGATGCGTCAGGTAGACCCACCGCAGGTCCGCCGGCTCGACCAGCGACCAGACCTCTTCCAGGAACTCCGGGGTCGACGCCCGCAGCCCCGTGTCGATGAGGACCGGCTCCTTGGCGTACAGGACGTAGGCGTTGACGGGCAGGAACCCGATCCCGGGAACCGGAACGGCGTCCGTCAGCGCGACAACATCCGGCGCCGGACGAGAGATGTACATAATCCCCCCAATGGTCGATTCGGGGTGATATGCCCACCTCACCCCCGCACACCGTCACGAATGGACCAACCCCGGACAAAGGATCGCCCCCTCCTCCGAGACCGGGCACCCGGAGCAGCCGTGCCCGATAGTCTGCGAGGGCTTCAGCCCGTTCGAGCCCGTCCTTCCTGGCGGCCTTCGCTGAACCTGGCGCCGCTCCCGGCCGGGCGGTCACGGGAGTGCGAGGACGCCGACTGGCCCGCTGGCCCCTGACATTGAATAGCTCACCTTCGAACAGGTCGCCGAACCGATGTGAGTCGGGCCACAGATCCTTCCGCTCACGTAGATCCGAGATTCTCGCCATATGCGACATCACCGCATAGGATTTCCGTCCTCCCCGTACGGCTCGCTCTGGAGGCCGGGCAAGCGGGGTGCTCCGAAAGCCCGAGGCATTGACATCCGATGACCTCGCGTACACCAAAACGGACATAAGGCAACAATCCTCCCGACACTTGCTTTCTTGGATAGTCAGCAACTTGCCAGAAATGCTGGACATCTACTTGACTGCGGCTACAACATGGTCAGGCAGGATGAGCTCATCCAGCAGACTCCCCACCGCTGCGGAGGACTTCCAGCATGCCCGTATCAACAGGTGAAGAGACGCTCATATGGCGTCGGAGCTCACTGTGCATGAACGAGTCGAACTGCGTGGAAGTGGCTCTCACTCCTGGAGGGCAACTTGTAGTGCGGGATTCCGCGAAGCCCGCCGACGCCATTCCAATTTCTCGTCGTAACCTTACGATTCTGACCGGACGCGGTCCGTGCGGTGAGCATTGACTGCCAGTTCAGCGCCACCGGGAGCGGCTAGCGGCGCGCCCATTCATCGGCCACCCGGGATACCCAGAGCATGGACTCGTCCGCTTCCAGCGAGATCGACTTCAACGCGTCCCAGCACATACGATACATATGAGTGATGCTGTCGTCCTGCAATTCTGCCATGGTCGAGAGATTGTCCACGTAGACCACGTCCGGGAAGCTGACATCATAGGCCGATGCGAATTCAAGGAGTGTGAAGGACTCCGAGAATATTGGTTCCCTTGGCACGTCTAATGGCAGGACATGGATCTGCACATTTGGGAGTGCGGCCAATTCTAACAGGCTGAGCATCTGCCGCCGCATGACACCGGAATCGCCCACGACTCTCAGCAGCACGGATTCGTCCACTACGGCGAAAAGGGAGAGCGGTTCCTCCCGGAGCAGCAGTTCTTGACGGCGCATGCGCAATTCCAGCCGACGCGCGACCTGGCGTGGGCTGGACACGGCGATCGCCCGGCCGCTTTCCAGTACGCAGTGCGCGTACTCCTCATTCTGGAGAAGCCCGGGGACGGAATAGGTCGCGAAGGTAAGCGCGGCACTGGCCTCGTCCTCCAACGCAACGAACGTACCGAATTTCCCTGGCAGAACGTCCCGGAAACCTCCCCACCACCCCTGCTGTGTAGCCGATTGGGCGAGTGCCAGGATCTCGCCCATGTGCGCCTCGTCCACCCCGTACAGCTCGAGCAGCAGGCGTACGTCGGAGACGCGCACGCCGATGCGGGCGTTCTCGATCCGGCTCAGTTTGGAGGCCGACCAGTCGAGCCGCGCCGCGATCTCGTCAACCGTCGAACCGATTCGCTCCCTCAGACGCCGTAGCTCGACCCCGAGCCGGCGCCGGCGGACGGTCGGCGCTATCGCCACCTTGCCTCCCAGCGGATTCGCTTCGGCTCCCCAGAGCCCGGACGTTCACTGATGATGCAAGTTGCAGGGCAAGCGTATATCCATGAAACGGGAGCCACCAGCCCTCGCCCAGAACCGATTTTCTCCCACTGAAATCGTCCTGTCCCGCCAAGGGGCCGACACACTTCCCTCACGGATACACCGCCCTGATGCATGTGGCCGTGCATCTTGCAGACCACACCTTTGGAATGCAGACTGAGACCAGTCGGCCTCTTAGGAGATCGACCGTTCGTGGACCACCGCCCGGGTTCCCCGCACTCGAATGGTCTGCGCAATCAGGTCCGCCGAGGCGGTCGCGCCTCGGTACGGACGTTTTCCTGCTGTTATTCGCGCGGCCGAACATCCCCGAGTCATCCGGGATGCGGGCGTACCGGCGGACGGGCCGTGCGGGATTGGGGTCGCACCGGTGAGTTGTCAGCCAGTGCACAGGAGCATCCTTGTCATCGACATCGAGGGGTCGACGGCGGCCGCTCGGACGAACCCGGTCAGGCAGGAGTTGCGGGCGCAGGTCTACCGCATGCTCGGGGTGGCGATGGGTCACGCGGGGATAGACGGGCGCTGGTGTGATCCGTTCGAGGACCGGGGCGACGGGGTGCTCGTGCTGTTGCATCCGGTGGACGAGTTGCCCAAGACGCTGTTGCTGTCGAGGCTGGTGCCGAAGCTCGCGCATCAGCTCGTCGAGTACAACGCGGGGCTGCCGGCGGCCGAACGCCCTCGGCTCGGGCTGCGGGTGCGGGTCGTCGTGCATGCGGGGGAAGTTCACCGGGACGAGAACGGGTGCTTCGGGGAGGCCGTCGACCTGGCGTGCCGGCTTCTGGACTCGCCGAAGCTGAAGCAGGGTCTGCGGGAGAGTCCGGCGCCGCTGGTCCTCGCGGTGTCGGAGGACATCTACTGGGGGATCGTGAGGCACGGGTACGACGGGATCTGTCCCAGCGCGTACCAGCCGGATCTGAGGGTCTCCGTCGGCGGGCGGCGTCGGCAGGGGTACGTGCATGTGCCTTCCGTGGTGCAGCTCATGGCGGCGGACGCGGCTGCGTTGCAGGACCACGTCGCCTAGGCCGGGCGGGCTTCCAGGACGCTGAACGTGGGGCCTTGGGCAGGGATGCCGGTGGGGCGCAGGCCCGCGCGCTGGAAGAGGTCCTCGTATTGGGACTGGGTGCGTTGCAGGCCGCCGCAGGTCATCACGAGCATTTCGAGGTCGAGCCACTTCATGCGGGACGGGTTCGGGCCCTCGTGGAGGAGCCCTTCGCCCAGGAGGAGGCGGCTGTCGGGCCTCATGGCCTCGCGGCAATTGGCGAGGATCCGGACGGCGCGGTCATCGTCCCAGTCGTGGACGATGTGGCAGAGGACGTAGGTGTCGCAGCCGGACGGGACGGACTCGAAGAAGGTTCCGGCGATCATCCGGCAGCGGCTCTCGGCGAGGGCTGTGCGGAGCGGGCCGTCCTCGGCGTCGGCGATGACGCCCGGCAGGTCGTACAGGACGCCCCGCGTACCGGGGTTGGCGGCCAGGATTTCGGCGAGGACGACGCCGTGGCCGCCGCCGACGTCCACGATCGTCTGGCCCGGTTCGAAGTCGCAGGCGGCGACGACCGGGGCGATGAACTCGCCGGAGAGGGCGATCATGGCTTCGTTCAGGACGGCGCCGTCGGCGGGGGTGTCGCGCAGGTGGTCGAAGAGCTCCTGGCCGTGGACGTGCGCAAAGGCCGGTTCGCCGGTGCGGACGCTGTGCTCCAGGGCGCTCCAGGCCTCCCGGTGGAACGAGGAGCAGGTCAGCAGGGCGTAGCCGCGCAGGGAGGGCACGTCGCTGCGGAGGAGGTCGCCGAGCGGGGTCGCGCTGAAGAGGCCGTCCTCGCGTTCCTGGACGACGCCGACGTCGGACAGGGCGCGGAGCAGGCGGTGCAGTGTGGGCGGGTGCGCGCCCACGGCGCGGGCGATGTCGCCGGCGGAGCGGGGGCCGGACGCCAGCCGGTCGGCGATCTTCAGGCGCGCGGCCACGCCGACGGCCTGGGCGACCCAGCCGCCGGTGAGCAGGCCCATCATCGACACGGCCAGCGGGTTCTCGGACACCTCGGCTGCCATCACACCTCCACATGACTCGACCACTCTAAGTATTCATTTGATCGCATTCAGTGGCCATAGGGATGGCGAAAGTTTCCCGGCGCGCACCGATGAGTTCATGCGAGGCCGGCGGTCTGTCTGGGCGTGAAGGCGAGGGAGGTTCTGATGTCGCGTCGGTCACACCGGGTTGACCTCGAGCGCGGTCGAGGTCGGAGGCTGGACGTCGTGGAGCAGCGCGAATTCGTCGTACTCCGCTGGAATACTCCCGGAGCCCGCGAAGGTTAACGGTTCGCGGAAGTGTCAGTCGCTGCAGTATTTTGCAGCGTAATCCCCGAAGAACGTGCCCACGGTCCTGCGTGCCCGCATGCGGCCCTGACGATTGGATAAGAGTTGACCGCTCCCGCATCTCCCAAGATGGCGGACGGCCCACGGGAGGAACCGGGCGCCGGCGGCGGGCTCGACCGCGGCGTGCTGGCCGTGGCCGGGGTCGTCGTCCTCGGCGCGATCATGTCGATTCTCGACGTGACCGTCGTCAACGTCGCCATCAACGACCTCGCCAAGGAGTTCAACACCTCGCTGGCGACGATCCAGTGGGTGGCGACGGGTTACACCCTGGCGCTGGCCACGGTGATCCCGATCACCGGATGGGCCTCGGCGAGGTTCGGCACCAAGCGGCTGTACATGATCTCGCTGGTGCTGTTCGTGCTCGGCTCGACGCTCGCCGGCCTGGCGTGGTCGGCCGAGTCCCTGATCTTCTTCCGGGTCCTGCAGGGCCTGGGCGGCGGCATGATCATGCCGGCCGGCATGACGATCATGACGCAGGCGGCGGGCCCGCAGCGGGTCGGCCAGGTGATGAGCATCATCGGCGTCCCGATGCTGCTCGGCCCGATCATGGGCCCGATCCTCGGCGGCTGGCTCGTCGACGACGTCTCCTGGCGGTGGATCTTCTTCATCAACCTGCCGATCGGCATCGTCGCGCTGGTGCTGGCCGGCCGGATCCTGAAGCCGGACGAGCCGAAGCCGGCCGAACGGCTCGACCTCATCGGGCTCCTCCTGCTGTCCCCCGGCCTGGCTTCGCTGATCTACGGTGTGGCCAAGGGCGCCGAGGGACGGGACTTCCTGCAGACCGAACCGCTGGTCTTCACGGCCGCCGGCGCGGTGCTGGTGATCGGGTTCGTGTTCCGGGCCCTGTACGCCGAGAACCCGCTGATCGACCTGCGGCTCCTGAAGCGCCGGTCGGTGGCCGCGGCGTCCGGCACGATGGTGCTGTTCGTGACCGCGTTCATGGGCGCGATGCTGCTGCTGCCGCTGTACTACCAGACGGTGCGCGGCGAGGGCGCGATGGCCTCCGGCCTGCTGCTGGCCCCGCAGGGCCTCGGCGCGATGATCACGATGCCGATCGGCGGGAAGCTCGTCGACCGGATCGGGCCCGGGCGGGTCGTGCTGAGCGGCCTGGTCGTCGTGGTGCTGTCGGTGGTGGGCTTCGCCGCGATCCTGGAGTCGGACACGTCCTACTGGGCGCTCGGCGCGGTTCTGTTCACGATGGGCCTCGGCATGGGCATGACGATGATGCCGGTCATGGCGGCCGCCATCCAGACCCTCGCGCACGACGAGGTGCCGCGCGCCAGCACGATGCTGAACATCATCCAGCAGGTGTCGGCGTCCATCGGCACCGCGATGATGGCGGTCCTGCTGGCCCGCCAGCTGACCGCCAAGCTCGGCGGCGGCGCCGGCGGCGAGATCGGCGGCACCGAGGAGGTGCCGCCGGCGGTGATGGAGAAGATCGCCGGTCCGATGGCGGACGCGTTCCAGCACACCTACTGGTACGGCGCCGCGCTGATCGCCCTGGCGTTCATCCCGGCGCTGCTGCTGCCGCGCAGGAAGCCGGAGGCCGCGGCCGTCGACGCGCCGATGCCGATGCACTGAGCGCGCCGCTGGCGCACTGCAGGCCCCGGCCGGGATCCCGAGGGACCCGGCCGGGGTTTCGGCCGTTCAGGGCCGTCTCAGGCCGTCGCGGGACGCCCGTCCGCCCAGTACTCGTCCTTCAGCAGCCGCTTGTAGAGCTTCCCGGTCGGATGCCGGGGAAGCTCGGGCCGGAAGTCGACCGAGCGCGGGCACTTGTAGTGGGCGAGCTGCTCGCGGCAGTACCCGATGAGCTCGGCCTCCAGCTCGGGCCCGGCGTCGTCCATGGACAGGGGCTGGACGACGGCCTTCACCGCCTCGCCCATCTCGGCGTCCGGGACGCCGAAGACGGCGACGTCGATGACCTTGGGATGGACGGCCAGGACGTTCTCGGCCTCCTGCGGGTAGATGTTCACCCCGCCGCTGATGATCATGTAGGCGCGGCGGTCGGTGAGGTAGAGGAAGCCGTCCTCGTCCACGTAGCCGACGTCGCCGAGGGTGCTCCACCCGCGGCCCTTCGGGTCACGGGACGCGGCGGTCTTCGCCTCGTCGTCGTGGTACTCGAACTCGGGGCCGTTGCCGAAGTAGAGCGTTCCGGGCTCCCCGGCCGGCAGCTCGTTGCCCTCTTCGTCGCAGACGTGGACCTCGCCGAGCACGCAGCGTCCGACCGTGCCCTTGTGGGCGAGCCAGTCCTCGGAGTTGGTGTAGACGAAGCAGTTGCCCTCGGTGCCGGCGTAGTACTCGTGGAGGATCGGGCCCCACCACTCGATCATCCGCTCCTTGATCGGGATGGGGCAGGGAGCGGCGGCGTGCACAGCGGCGCGCAGGCTGGACACGTCGTAGCGGGCGCGGGTCTCCTCCGGGAGCTTGAGCATCCGGATGAACATGGTCGGCACCCACTGGCTGAGCGTGGCGCCGTGCTTCTCGATCGCGGCGAGGGCCTGCTCCGGGTCGAACTTCTCCATCACCACGACGGTCGCGCCGAAGCGGTGCATGGTGATGCAGTAGCGCAGCGGCGCGGCGTGGTAGAGCGGCGCCGGGGACAGGTAGACCGAGCCGGCGTCGGGCTGGAAGAGCAGCGAGAGAAGCTGGTAGAGGGGCCCCGGCTCGCCCATCGGCGCCTTGGACAGGGCCGGCTTCACCCCCTTGGGGCGGCCTGTCGTGCCGGACGAGTAGAGCATGTCCATGCCCTCGCACTCGTCCTCGATCGGTGTGGACGGGTGCTGGGCGACGCGCTCCTCGTACGAGTCGTAGCCGGGCGCCGCGCCGCCGAGCATGAGGCGCAGCGGCACGTCCGGCGGGTGCTGCGCGGCGGTCTCCATGGCCGCGCTGGTGATGAAGGCCTTCGCCTGGCAGTTGTCCACGATGTAGGCGAGCTCCTCATGCTGGAGCCGCGTGCTGATGGCGGTGTAGTAGAGCCCCGAACGCTGGGCCGCCCAGGCGATGGCCAGGTACAGCGGATGGTTCTCCAGCATGAAGGCGATGTGGTCCCCCGGGCGCAGCCCCTCCGCGTGGAGCAGCTGCGCGAGCCGGTTGGACTCCTCGTTCAGTTCCCGGAAAGTGATGACTCGCCCGGAGCCCGCCATGACGACGGCGGGCTTGTCGGGCGTCTGTGCGGCGATCTGCCCCAGGTGCATGGCCGCACGTTACCGGGCCGGACCACGGAATGGAATCCCGTTCGGTTTCATCGCCGTGGTCGGACGAGCCCGTGGTCAGAGCCCGTGGTCATAGTCCGTGGGCCAGAGCCCGCGGGTCAGACGAGCATGTGGTCGAAGTCGCCGTCCTTGGCTCCTCCCACGAAGGCCTCCACCTCCTCGCGCGTGTAGACGAGGACCGCTCCCTCGGGGTCCCGGGAGTTGCGCACGGCGATCTCCCCGTTGGGGAGTTCGGCCATCTCGACGCAGTTCCCGGACGGGTTGCTGCGCCGGCTCTTCTGCCAGACGAGCCCGTCGCGCCAGACGTCCGACATCGGTTGGCCGTCCATCGTTGCCCCCTCTAGGCGTCTCAGCCTCCCCGTAGGAAGGCCGCGATCTCGCCCCACCCCACACAATGGTACGAGATGCACGTGCATTCGTTCTTGCATTCGTTCATGCAGACGGTCTTGCATCTGCACGACTTGGGGAGCAAGATAGCGAACGCTCGCCGGTGACCGATCCCGCACGCCTCTGAGGTTTGACCATGACCGTTGACCAGGCAGACGAAGTCGCAGCCCCCGCCGCCATGGGAGGCGGCAGGCCGCGGCACGCCGCGGCCCTTCATTCCTGGCCGGACGCGCCTCCGGCGCCGAACGGCCCGAACGTCCCCGCCCACGGGCCCGCGACCGTCCCGGTGGTCGCACCGGGCCTGGCCGGGCTCTGGCCCGCGCCGCACGCCGGCACCCCGCGCATGGCGCGGCGCGTGTTCCCCGCGGAGATCACCACGCCCCGGTCGGCGCGGGAGTTCACCGAGGCCACGCTGGGCGGCTGGGGCCTGTCCACGGGCGTCGAGGACGTCGTGATCACGGTGTCGGAGCTGGCCACGAACGCGCTCCGGCACGGCATGGAGGGACTCCCCCAGCCGCTGCCGCTGTGCCCCATCCAGCTCGTCCTCATCGGACACCCCAGGCGCCTGGTCGTCTCGGTGACCGACCCGGGCGGGCGGGCCCCCGAGGCCCTCCCCAGCGACCCGGACCGGTTCATCGAGGGCGGCCGCGGCCTGCTCGTCGTCGGCGCGGTCAGCGACGCGTGGGGCTGGGCGCGGCTCGCCACCGGCGGCAAGGCCGTCTGGGCGGCCTTCGACCTGCGGGTCAGCCCTCCGGCGCCGCGGGAGCCGGCCGAACCTGGGCCGGGCGCTCCGGACGCTCCAGCTCGCTGAGGAACGCGTGGGCCCAGCGGTCCACGTCGTTCTCGATCACGCGGCGGCGCATCGAGCGCATCCGCCGTGCCTGCTCCGCGGGCCCGGCGGCCAGCGCGGACAGCAGCGTGCCCTTCAGTCCGTCGATGTCGTAGGGGTTGACCTGGAACGCGCCCCGCTTGAGCTCGGCCGCGGCACCGGTGAACTCGCTGAGCACGAGTGTCCCGCGCAGGTCCTTGCGGCACGCCACGTACTCCTTGGCGACCAGGTTCATGCCGTCGCGCAGCGGGGTCACCACCATCACGTCCGCCGCCAGGTACAGAGCGGTCAACTCGGGGCGGTCGTACGAACTGTGCAAATAGTGGACGACCGGAAACCCGATCTCGCCGTACTCCCCGTTGATCCGCCCGACCTGCTGCTCGATCTCCTCCCGGAGCAGCTGGTACTGCTCGACCCGCTCGCGGCTCGGCGTGGCGATCTGCACGAACACGGCCTGCCCCGGCTTGAGGTGCCCGTCCTCGAACAGCTCCCCGAACGCCTGCAGGCGCTGCGTGATGCCCTTGGTGTAGTCGAGCCGGTCCACGCCGAGCAGGACGGTCGCGTCCCCGAGATCGGTCCGGATCTCCTGGGCCCGCTCCTGGACCTCCGGGCGTCCGACCAGGTCGTTCAGCTCGCCCACGTCCACCGAGATCGGGAAGGCGCGGGCCCGCACGGCCCGGTCGTCCCAGAAGACGTCCTGCTTGACGTAGCGGGCGTCCAGGAGCCGCCGGCACAGCCGCACGAAGTTGGCCGCCGCGCCGGGGAGCTGGAAGCCGACCAGGTCGGCGCCGAGCAGCCCCTCCAGGATCTGCCGCCGCCACGGCAGCTGCCAGAACAGCTCCAGCGGCGGGAACGGGATGTGCAGGAAGAAGCCGATGCGCAGGTCGGGACGCAGCTCGCGCAGCATCCGCGGGACGAGCTGGAGCTGGTAGTCCTGCACCCAGACGATCGCGCCCTCGGCCGCGACCTTCGCCGTGGCCTGCGCGAACCGCCGGTTCACGCGGACGTAGGCGTCCCACATCGCGCGGTCGTAGACGGGCGGGGCGATGACGTCGTGGTAGAGGGGCCAGAGCGTGGCGTTCGAGAAGCCCTCGTAGTAGAGCTCCACCTCCTGCGCGGACTGCGCGATGGGGTGCAGCGACATGCCGTCCTCCTCGAACGGCTCAAGCTCCTCGTCGGGCGCGCCGGTCCAGCCGATCCAGGTGCCCTTCCGGCGCCGCATCACCGGGGCGATGGCGCTGACCAGGCCGCCCGGACTGCGGCGCCAGCGCGGAACCCCGTCCGCTCCGACGGTCCGGTCGACCGGAAGCCGATTGGCCACCACAACGAACTCACTACCGCGCGACACCTGCGACCCGCCTCTCCAGGAACTCTCAGCGATCACTCATGCCCAGAAACGGTCATCGGGAACATCTTGTCACTTCGACGTTAAGCCGGAGTGGTCCGAAAAGGGCGATGTCAGGGGCGCGGGGCGGCATCTCGGAGGGATTGGAGCGGGCCATATTCCTTTCCAGGCAGGTAACCGATGTTTACCCGGCGGTCACGGCGGACGTGACCGCCGGGTGAGTGTTATTTAGATCACATCCCGTCACCCGGGCGCGGCGGCGGGCGGCATCGCATGTCAGGCGGTGGCGTGTTCGCGCTCGCGGGTGTTCTCGCGGCGGCCCCACAGGAAGGCGTCAAGGGAGAAGCGGCCGGCGCCGGCGAACGCGAGGAGCAGGGCGGTGGCGCCGAGGACCAGCACGTACTCGTAGCCGCCGTCGCGGTTGAACAGGCCGTTGTCCATGTGGACGAACCAGAAGGCGCCCGCCATGTTCAGGGCGATGAGCACGCCCGCGACGGGGACGAGGGCGCCGGCGACGAGCGCGGCTCCCCCGAGCAGTTCGACCCACGTGGCGAAGTGGGCGGACAGGCCCGGGAGCGGGATGCCGAGTTCGGCGAAGGACCCGGTGACGCCCGCGTGCCCGGTTTCAGTGAGTTTCTGCCAGCCGTGCGCGATGAAGATCACGCCGACGGCGAGCCGGCCGATGAGCAGGCCGGCGTCGGTCAGGGCGGGGTGGCGGCGGGGTGGGAGCATGCCTCGTCTCCTCCGGTCGGACAATCGGAACATTTGGGATATTCAGGACATGAAACTAGCGGAACGCTAGCGACTTGATTCAAATTCAGACCATCTAGAAAACTCAACCCGTCTTTCACACCAACTAGAATCACCGCATGAGCGATGCGGGCGACGTCCTGGAACCGCGGGAACTGCGCGCCTGGATGGCCTTCCTGGCCGCCGGCCACCTGGTCGACCACGAGATCGAACGCCAGCTCAAGCGGGACGGCGGGCTCTCCCACCCCGAGTTCGAGGTGCTGGTCAAGCTGCGCGGCGCGGAGGGCAACCGGATGCGCATGTCGGACCTGGCGCGCGAGGTGATGGTGTCCAAGAGCCGGCTCACGTACCAGGTCACCCAGCTCGAACGGGCCGGATTCGTCAAGCGGACCGGCTGCGTGTCGGACCGCCGGTCGGTGTGGGCGGAGCTGACCGACGAGGGCGCGGCCGCGCTCGCCAGGGTCCGGCCGGGGCACCGCCGCGTCGTCCGCGAAGCCCTCATCGAGGTCCTGACACCCGAGGAGATCGATCTGCTCGGCGACGCGCTCGGCCGCGTGGCGAGCCGCCTGCGCGGGCGCTGACGACGTGCTCGGGCGCTGACGGCCTGCGCGGGCGCTGACCGCGGGACGTGCGGCAGGCTGGGGGCATGCGCGACTTCGGCGGGATCGTGGAACGCTCACCCGTCCGCGTGGTCCGGCCCGGATCGGTGAGGGAGGTCGCCGACGCCGTCAGGGAGGCCGACGCGCAGGGCGTGGACGTGGTGCCGCGCGGCTCCGGGCATTCGACGTTCGGCCAGTCCCTCACCGCCGGCGTGTCCCTCGACCTGCGCGGGCTCACCGGCGTCGAGGCGGGGGCGCGGCAGGCGGCCGCCGCCGCGGGCGCGAGCTGGCGGGACGTCCTCGCCGCGACCCTGCCGCACGGCCTGACCCCGCCCGTGCTCACCGACTACCTCGACGTGACGGTCGGCGGGACGATCTCGGCGGGCGGCGTCGGCGGGACGTCGCACGTCCACGGGACGCAGGCCGACAACGTCCTGGCCCTGGACGTCGTGGCCGGCGGCGAGCCGGTGACCTGCTCCCCCGCGGCCCGGCCCGATCTCTTCGACGCGGTCCGCGGCGGGCTCGGCCGGCACGGCGTCATCACGGGGGCGACCCTGCGGCTCGTCCCGGCGCCGGAGCGGGTGCTGTGCTGCACCATCCCCTGCCGGGACGCCGAGGACGTGCTCCGCGTCCAGCGGGAGGTGCGGGCCGACGACGTCTCGGCCCAGGTCAAGCCGTCAGAGGACGGCTGGGTCTTCGAGGCGAAGGCCGTCCTGTACGGGGACGGCCGCGAGCCGCCGCCCGGCACGGCGGAGACCGAGGAGCTCCCCTACATCGACTTCTGCGACCGCATGCGTCCCGACGTGGAGGAGCTGATCGCGCTCGGCGAGTGGGCGCGGCCGCATCCGTGGGGGATGGTGTTCCTGCCCGCGTCCCGCGCCGCCGCCGTGATCGAGTCGACGCTCGCGGCCATGACCCCGGACGGCCTCGGGCTCAGCGGCGTCATCTTGATCAAGGCCCTGCGGATCGGCCACGTCCCGATGCTGAACGCCCTCGGCGATCCCGTCCTGTTCAGCGTGCTGCGGACCGCCTCGCCCGGCCATGCGTCCGTGCCGGAGATGCTCGCCGCCAACCGCGCCCTTCTCGACCGTGCCCGCGCCGTGGGCGGCACCCCTTACGGCGTCGGCTCGATCCCCGTCTGAACGACCGATGAGTTCGGCCCGGCCCACCGGTCTACCCCGCCGAGGACTCTCTGCGGAAGGAGCGGACCATGGACAAGGTGACGTCGGCGGACGGCACGGCCATCGCCTACGACCGGGCGGGTGAGGGCCATCCGGTCGTCATCGTCGGCGGCGCGACCTGCGACCGGCTGATCACCCGGCCGCTCGCGGACGCGCTGGCCGCGCACTTCGACGTGATCAACTA
The DNA here is from genome assembly GCF_040650055.1 of Spirillospora sp. NPDC048819. Taxonomy (NCBI): domain Bacteria; kingdom Bacillati; phylum Actinomycetota; class Actinomycetes; order Streptosporangiales; family Thermomonosporaceae; genus Spirillospora; species Spirillospora sp. NPDC048819. The sequence continues at coordinate 91,981 of NZ_JBEZGN010000038.1, forward strand.
CGACCGGCGGGGACGCGGCGACAGCACCGACACGCCTCCGTTCGCCGTCGGCCGCGAGGTCGACGACCTCGCCGCGCTGATCGCGGCGGCGGGCGGCTCGGCGCACGTCTACGGGCACTCGTCGGGCGCCGCGCTCGCCCTGCACGCGGCCGCGCGGGGGCTGCCGATCGACCGGCTCGTCCTGCACGAGCCGCCGTTCAACCCCGACGACGCGCGGCGCATGGCGGAATCACGCCGCCTCGCCGGGGAGATCGACACAGCGGTGGCGGAGGGCCGCCGAGGCGACGTGCTCGCGATGTTCCTGGGCGGGGTGGGCATGCCCCCGGAGATGCTCCAGCAGGTTCGCGAGGATCCGCGGATGCTGGCGCTCGCGCACACCGTCGCCTACGACCTCGCCGCCCTCGGCGTCCATGACCGCGGCGGGACGGTTCCGGCCGAGCTGGCGGCCACCGTGGCCGTGCCCACCCTGGTGCTCGCGGGCGGGGCGAGCCCCGACTGGATGATCGACACCGCCCGCCGGCTCGCGGACGCCCTCAGGGCCGGCCGCCACGAGGTCCTGGACGGGCAGGACCACATCGTCCCGCCGGAGATCCTCGTCCCGGCGTTGCGGACGTTCCTTCAGGCCACTGGATAGGCGGATTGGAAGGCCAGACGCCGGCCGGCGCCGGAGGCGATCCGGTCGCAGACGTCGTCCAGATCCATGAACGCCTCCCACAACGTTCCCCGGACCTGGCGATCAGCTCGGCGGCCGCGTCGTGGACGGTGCGCAGGTCGGCGGCCAGCCGGGGTGGGGCGTCGACGTCCTGCAGCAGCCGGGCGGCCCGTTCAGGCAGCGGCCGGGGGCCGGGGCCGGTCAGCGCGCGGTGGAGGGCGGCGGAGGCCATCCGGACACGGCAGCGGTCAGAGCGCGAGGGCGAGGACCTCGGCGCCGGGAAGGCCGGTGAGGGCCTTGCCCGGCAGGAGGATCTTGGACTTGCGCAGGCCGCTGCCGATGACGACGCGGGAGGCGGCCGCGACGGCCTCGTCCACCAGGACCGGCCAGCCGCCGGGGAGGCCGACCGGCGTGATGCCGCCGTACTCCATGCCGGTCAGCGCGGTCGCCTCCGCCATCGGCGCGAACGACGCCTTCCGGGCGCCGAGGTGCTTGCGGACGACGCCGTTCACGTCGGCGCGGCCGGTGGCGAGGATCATGCACGCCGCGTAGGTGACCTCGCCGCCGCGTTTGGCGGCGACGACCACGCAGTTGGCGCTGACCTCCAGCGGGACGTCGTAGCGCTCGCAGAACGCCGCCGTGTCGGCCAGTTCCGGGTCGATGGCGGCGACCTCCGCCTCCGGCAGGTCCCCGATCGCCGCGGCGACCGGGTCCGCGAGCAGGTCCCGGTGCTCGTTCGCCGGTCCCCAATCGAGCGTGCCGACCATGTGCGCGTCCCCTTCCGTGTTCCGGGTTCCCACCCTGCCACGGTCTTGACGCCGGACGGCGGTCGTGGTCGAGTGGATGAGCCACTAGACCACTGCCACTGAGGAGTCCTGGATGACGTCCACGCCGATCCCCCGCGACACCGTCGTGGACTCCCTCGTCGACCGGCTGCGCGACGACGTGCTGACCGGCCGGTACCCGCCCGGCGCCTACCTGCCGCCCGAGCGCGAGCTGGCCGCCGGCTACGAGGTCACCCGGACGTCGCTGAAGCACGCGATCGTCCGGCTCGCGCAGGCGGGGCTGCTGGAGACGCGGCACGGCGTCGGCACCCGGGTCCGCGACTACGAGCGGCTCGGCGGGCCCGAACTGCTGCCGATGCTGGTCAGCACGGTCGGACCGGCCTGGATGCGGGAGATCTTCGAGGTGCGGCGGGAGGTGGGCGCGCAGGTGGCGGCCAAGGCGGCGGCGAACGCCACGCCCGGGCAGCGCGACCGGCTGCGCGACCTCGCCGCGCGGCTGCGGGACGCGGACGGCGCGGACGCGGCGCAGCTCACCGAGTGCGAGATCCACCGCGTCATCGGCCGCGCGACCGGCAACCGCGTGTACGGGTTCATGGTCAACGCCCTGCTGAACGCCTACATGGCCGTCCGGGAGGGGTTCACGCACGCGTTCGCCGACCCCGCCGCGGCGGCGGACCGCATGGCGCCGCTGATCGACGCGGTGTGCGCCGGCGACGCCGCGCGGGCGCACGCGGCGGCGGCCGCGTACTTCGCCGAGACCGAGGCGATCATGATCACGGAACCGGGGAGGACGCGATGAGCGCGCGGCGCACGGTCTTCAGCGAGGTCATGGAGGGCCCGTTCCGGCTCGCCGGGGAGGACGGCGAACGCTCGCTGCGGCTGGAGCTGTCGGTGGACCTGCCCGAGGTGCTGCGGCCGTGGCGCGACACCGAGGGCGATCTGGCCGGGCGCGTGCACGTCCCCGGCTGGGCCGACGACCGGGCCGCGACGGGACGGCTGCGGGTCGCGCCGCTCACCGCCCGCCGCATCCGCTACACCATGGACTTCGCCGCCGGCGACGGGCGGCGGCTGCGGCTGGACGGCTGGAAGTCGGTCGACCCGCGCCGGCCCGTCCGCTCGATGACGACCCTCCCCGTCACGGTGACGGACGAGGACGGGACCGTGGCCGGGGAGGGCGTGCTGCGTTTCGACCTGCGCCGCGATCTGGTCCGCTTTCTCGCGGGAGCCAGGTTCCCGGGGCCCGATCCGATGCGGTCGCGGTGGCGGGGCAAGGCGGGCCGGCTGGAGGTCTGGTACACGACGTTGACCGACCCGGCGACCGGCACGGGCGTCTGGATCCACCACGAGCTGGTCGCACCGGACGGGGGCGGGGCGCGCACGCACGGCTGGGCCGCCGTCTTCCCGCCCGGCGAGACCCCGGTGTTCGCGCGTTTCGGCCCCTACGGGTGGAGCCGCTCTGAGGACGCCGCGTTCACGGCCGGCCCGGTCGCGCAGACTGATGACAGGCTCACCGGCACTGCGGGCGACATCACGTGGGATCTGCGTGAGACAGGCGGCGGACGGCCGATCCACACGTTCCCGCGCTGGGCGTGGGAGTCGGAACTGCTCCCCGCAGCGCAGATCGTCCCGAAGCCGGTCGCGACGTATGACGGAGAGGTCCGGTTCGGTGGCCGTGTGCTCGCGCTGGACGGCGCCTCCGGCGGTTCCGCCCGCATCTACGGGCACGGCAACGCGCGTCGCTGGGCGTGGCTGCACGCCGATCTCGGCGGCGGCGACGTCTGCGAGATCGTCGCGGCGGTCTCGACCCGGCCGGGCATGAACCGGCTGCCTCCGCTCCCGTTCGTCCGGCTGCGGGTGGACGGCACCGATCTGCCCTCCGGGGATCCGCTGCTGGCGGCTCTGCGGCTGCGGGCCGACATCGGGCTTCCGACCTGGACGGTGCACGGCCGCATCGGGGACCGGCGCATCCGGGTCGAGGTGACACAGCGTCCGGAGGAGAGCGTCGCGGTGGACTACGCCGACCCGGACGGCGCCCCGGCGGTCTGCCACAACTCCGAGCGCGCCGACGTCCGGATCGTCCTGGCCCGGCGGGCGGGACGCGGCTGGGAGACCGAACGGGAATGGCGGCTGGACGGGACCGGGCACGCCGAGGTGGGGCTGCGGTGAGCGCCCTGACGGGAACGGTCGCGACGCTGCTCGGCATCGAGGACGCCGGGGACCTCGCCCGCGTCACCGCGGGCGCCGAGACCATCGCGGGGGCGCTGCCCGCGTCCGCGCGGCTCGGCCTGCGCACCGGCGCGGGGACGCTGGACGTGCTGGCGCGCCTCACCACCGGGCACGCCCTCGACGGCCTGGACGCCGACGGCCGCGACGCCTTCTGCGCGCGGGTCGCCGCACGGCCGTCCACGGCCAGGATCGCCGAGATGATGAAGATCCCGCTGCTGCTGGCCGCCGGGACCGAGCTGCTGCCCGCGCCGCCGCCTCCGCGCGGCCTCGCCCGCCCCGACCCCCCGCTGGACTGCGCACCGTCGGCGCGGTGGCCCGGCTGCACGACCGCCGACGCCGTCGTGATCGGGTCGGGCGCGGGCGGCGCGATGGCGGCCAGGACCCTCGCCCGGCGCGGCATGTCGGTGATCGTCCTGGAGGAGGGGAGGCGGTTCACCTCCCGCGAGTTCCGGGAACGCCCGCCGCTCGAACGCTTCCTCGGCCTGTACCGGGACGGCGGCGCCACCGTCGCGCTCGGCCGGCCGCCCGTGCTGCTGCCCGAGGGCAGGGCGGTCGGCGGCTCGACCGTGGTCAACAGCGGCACCTGCTACCGGACGCCGGAGCACGTCCTGCGGCGGTGGGCGGACGCCGGCGCCCCCGTGGACGGGTTCGGCGCGCGTCTCGACGAGGTGGAGGCCACGCTGCGGGTCGCGCCGCAGCCGATGGGACCGCTCGGCCGCAACGGGCTCCTCGCGCTCGCCGGCGCGGAACGTCTCGGCTGGCGCGCCGCGCCGCTGCGCCGCAACGCGCCGGGCTGCGTGGGCAGCGCGCAGTGCGCCGTCGGATGCCCGCACAACGCCAAGTACGGCGTGCACCTGAACGCGCTGCCGCAGGCGTGTGAGGCCGGTGCCCGCATCGTCACCGAGGCCAGGGCCGAACGGATCCTGGTCGAACGCGGCAAGGCGACCGGTGTGCGCTCGCGCCGCCCGGACGGCACGTTCTTCGAGATCCTCACGCCGCGGGTCGTCGTCGCCGCGGGCGCCACCCAGACGCCCCTGCTCCTGCGCCGCTCCGGCCTCGGCGGGCATCCGGAACTGGGACGCGGCATGGCCGTCCACCCCGCGACGAACATCGCCGGGCGCTTCGCCGAACCGGTCGTGTCGTGGTCCGGCGTCATGCAGAGCGTCGGCATCGAGGAACTGCACGCCGACGGGATCCTCATCGAGGCGACGGCCACCCCGCCCGGCATGAGCTCGTTCCCGCTGCCCGGCCTCGGCCGGAACCTGCGGCGCGAACTCGCGGACGCCGACCGGCTCGCCGTGCTCGGGGCGATGATCGCCGACGCACCGTCCGGCCGCGTGCACGGCGCCCGGCACCGGGCGGTGCTGCGCTACGACCTGGCCAGGGAGGACGCGGCCCGCCTGCGCCGCGCGCTCGTCGCGATGGGCCGGGTGCTGTTCGCCGCCGGGGCCGAGGAGGTCCTCACCGGCCTGGCCCGCCGCCCCGTCGTCAGGGACGAGGCGGAACTGACCCGGGCCGTCGCCATGGCCCCCGCCGCGGACCTGCACCTCGCCGCGTTCCACCCCACCGGCACGGCGAAACTCGGCGCGGACGAGGACAGGGCGCCGGTCGCCCCGTCCGGGCGGCTCCGGGGCGTGCGCGGCGTCCATGTCGCGGACGCGTCCGTCCTGCCGAGCTGCCCCGAGGTGAACCCGCAGCTCACCATCATGGCGATGGCGCTCGGCATCGCCGAGGGGATCGGGTAGCAGGCGGCGGGCCCGCGGGCACGCCCGTCCGCGGGCTCGCCGCGCCGGGGATCAGCCCCCGGCTCCCACCAGGCCGTGCGGGTCGAGGATGTACTTTTCCGCCGCGCCGCGGTCGAACTCGGCGTAGCCCTCGGGCGCCTGGTCGAGCGGGATCACCGACGCGTTGACGTTGCGCGCGACGTCCACCCGGTCGTGCAGGATCGCCATCATCAGCTGCCGGTTGTACTTCATCACCGGGCACTGGCCCGTGACGAAGTAGTGCGACTTGGCCCAGCCGAGGCCGATCCGGATCCCGAGCTGCCCCACCTTGGCGTTCTCGTCCGCCGCGCCCGGGTCGCCCGTGACGTACAGACCCGGGATGCCGAGCCCGCCTGCGGCGCGGGTGATGTCCATCAGCGTGTTGAGGACGGTCGCGGGCTGCTCGCCGGCGGATCCTTCAGGGCCGTGGCCGCGCGCCTCGAACCCGACGCAGTCGACGGCCGCGTCCACCTCCGGGACGCCGAGGATCTGCTCGATCTGCTCCGGCACGTTGTCGTGCCGGGACAGGTCGATCGTCTCGCACCCGAAGCCGCGGGCCTGCTCGAGCCGCCGCGAGTTCATGTCACCGACGATCACGACGGCGGCGCCGAGCAGCAGGCAGGCCGTGGCGCAGGCGAGCCCGACCGGGCCCGCGCCCGCCACGTACACGGTGGAGCCGGTGGTGACGCCCGCCGTGTAGGCGCCGTGGTAACCGGTCGGAAGGATGTCCGACAGCATCGCCAGGTCGGGCAGCTTCGCCATCACGGTGTCGCGGTCGGCGGGGAACTTCAGCAGGTTGAAGTCCGCGTACGGGACGACCGCGTACCGGGCCTGCCCGCCGTGCCAGCCGCCCATGTCGACGTACCCGTACGCCGCGCCCGGACGGGCCCGGTTGACGTTCTCGCACACGCCGGTGTGGCGCTCCTTGCAGTTGCGGCAGCGGCCGCAGGCGATGTTGAACGGGACGCTGACGAGGTCGCCCTGCTTGATGAACTCCACGTCCCTGCCGGTTTCGATCACCTCGCCGGTGATCTCGTGGCCGAGCGTGAGCCCGGCGGGCGCGGTCGTCCGGCCGCGCACCATGTGCTGGTCGGAACCGCAGATGTTGGTGGCCAGTACTTTCAGGATGACGCCGTGCTCCAGCTTGCGGCCGTCCTGTTCGGCCAGTTCAAGCCGGGGGAAGTCCAGGTCCTCGACCGTGACCTTGCCCGGTGCCTGGTACACGACGCCTCGGTTGGTGTCCGCCACGACCTCTCCCTCCACGTTGAGAGTCGGCTCACCTGCAGCCATACCCCGTCCGTGCCCGTTAGTCCGATTTCGCGGCGGCTGTCTGCGAACGGTTCAGCGGGTCGCCGACCCCAGGTACCGCAGGACGGCGAGAACCCGGCGGCTGTACCCGGTCGTGTGCGACAGGTCGAGCTTGTCGAAGATCGCGTTGACGTGCTTCTCCACGGCGCTCTGTGAGATGTGCAGGTTCGCGCCGATCGAGGCGTTGGTATGCCCCTGGGCCATGTTGTCCAGGACTTCCCGCTCGCGCGGGGTCAGCCGGGAAAGGGGGTCGGTCCGCGCGCCGTGCGCGGCCAGCAGCCGGCGCACCACCTCGGGGTCGAACGCGGCGCCGCCCGCACCGACCCGGTCGAGGGCGTCGAGGAACTCGTCCACCTGCGCCACACGGTCCTTCAGCAGATAGCCGACCCCGGTCGTGTCCGCGGTGATCAGCTCGGTGGCGTAGCGCCGCTCCACGTACTGGGACAGGACGAGGACGCCGACGTCCGGCCACCGCCGCCGGATCTCCAGCGCGGCGCGCAGCCCCTCGTCGGTGTGGGTCGGCGGCATCCGGACGTCCACGACGACGACGTCCGGCGGCCCGCCGGCCACCGCCGCGATCAGCGCGTCGCCGTCGCCGACCGCGGCGGCGACATCGTGGCCCTCCTCGGCCAGCAGCCGCACCAGGCCCTCGCGGAGCAGCGTCGAGTCCTCCGCCAGCATCACCCGCACGGCAGCTCCGCGGTGATCACGGTCGGGCCGCCGGGCGGGCTCTCCACGGCGAACGCCCCGTCCAGCGCGGCGACCCTGCGGGCCAGCCCGGCCAGCCCGCCGCCGCCCGGATCGGCTCCCCCGGCCCCGTCGTCCTCGATGCGCACGCGGATCATTGTCGCGGACGCGGCGACGTCCACCAGCACGCGCCCGGCGCCGGAGTGCTTCGCCGCGTTGGTGACGGCCTCGCAGACGACGAAGTAGGCCGCGGTCTCCACCGCGTGCGGGGGCCGCCCGGGCACGTCGTAGCGGATCGCCACCGGCACCGCGGACCGCTCGGCGACCGTCTCCAGCGCCGCCCGCAGCCCCTCGCCGTCCAGCGCCGCCGGGTACACCCGCCAGGCGACCTCCCGGAGGTCGGCAAGGGCCCGCTGGGACTCCTCGTGCGCCTGCTTCAGCAGCTCGGCGGCCCGGTCCGGTGCGCCGGCCCGGCGGGCCCGGCCGATCAGCATGCCGAGCGCCACCAGCCGCTGCTGGACGCCGTCGTGCAGGTCACGCTCTATGCGGCGGCGTTCGTCGTCCACCGCGTCCACCACCTGCGCCCGGGTGACCGACAGCTGGGTGATCCGGCGCTCGTACTCCTCCAGCGGGCTCGGGCCCAGGCAGCGCCGCGCCACGCCCTTCTCCAGCGCCGCGACCCCGACCAGGCCCTGCGCGGCCAGGAACAGCAGCACCAGGCCGGCGACGGCGGTGTAGAGGACGATCCACAAGCTCGGCGGGATGCCGTCCATGTACTCGCCCGTGACCCACCAGCCGAGGGCCAGCCGCACCCCGGCCGCCGCACCGTAGACGATCAGGAGCAGGATCACCCCGCCGAGCAGCCCGACCGGGACGCGCAGGACGAGGTAGGCCAGCGCCTTCAGCGGGCCGTACTCGGCGGGCCGGTCCTCCCCCAGGAACCTCCTGAGCCTCCACCGCTCCAGCTCGGTCACGGCCTGCGCGACCTCGGCGACGACCGCCGGGACCGTCCGCTGCCCGCGGGAGAAGGCGAGCGAGTAGGCCATCAGGAGCGCCGCCACCGCCAGCAGCGCCAGCTCCGCACCCGCGGTGAACGCGCCCAGCAGGAGCCCGGCCGCGGCCCGCGCGACGGCGCGCGGCCCGCGGGCGTCAGTAGATGCGATCACGTTCGAATTCTCTTGTCCCCGCCCTGTACGTCCCAGGCCCGTGCGTTCCCTGCCGATGTGCGCCCGCCTGCCGTTCTCCCGCGCCCTGGCGCTGCTTCGCGTCCCGGCGCGCCTTCACGATACGCACGGCGGCGAACGCCGCGGCTCCCAGCGCGACGAGAGCCAGCACCGCCTTGGAGTACACGCCCGCGTACTCCTCGACCGTCCGCCAGTTGTCGCCGAGCCCGTACCCGGCCAGGACGAACGCCGTGTTCCACAGCAGGCTGCCGAGCGTCGTGTAGAGCAGGAACATCGCCGGCCGCATGCGCTCCACCCCCGCCGGGATGGAGATCAGGCTGCGGAAGATCGGGATCATCCGGCCGAAGAACACCGCCTTGCCGCCGTGCCGCGCGAACCACGCCTCCGTCCGGTCCAGGTCGTCGAGTTTGACCAGCGGCAGCCGGGCCACGAGCGCGCGGATCCGGTCCCGTCCGATCAGCGCCCCGATCCCGTAGAGGACCAGCGCCCCGGCGACGCTCCCGATCGTCGTCCACACGAGCGCCGCCGTCAGGCTCATCCTTCCCTGCGCGGCCGTGAACCCGGCCAGCGGCAGGATCACCTCGCTCGGAAGCGGCGGGAACAGGTTCTCCAGCGCGATCGCCAGCCCCGCGCCGGGGGCGCCGAGCCGGTCCATCAAGTCGGTCGCCCACCCGGCGATGCCGCCGGTGGGCCCTTCTCCCGACGCCACGCGGTACGTCATTTCGATCATGTCCGCAACGCTAGGAATCGGCTGACCTTGTCACCATGGAGAACGCCACCCGCTCATGCGGCCGGATCCCGCACTCCGACCCTGCGGAAAACCGCAGCGGGGCCGGCCGAGATGGCGGGAAAGAGCTGCCCGCCAGCGCGAACCGCCGTAATCTTGGAGATCCCCACATCCGCCGCGGCACAGCGCCGACCGTCCGCCGGCCCCCACCCGCCGCCAGCCCCCGCCCGCCGCCAGTCAAAGGAGCCGCCCGCGTGGACGACGACCTCCCCGAGAGCGCGCCCCCCGGCATCGATCCCTCCACCCCCACCTTCGCGCGCGTCTACGACTACTTCCTCGGCGGCAAGGACAACTTCGCCGCCGACCGCGAGGTGGCCGACATGGTGATGCAGCTCGTGCCCGAGGCTCCCGTGGTGGCGAAGGGCAACCGCGTCGCGATCGAACGGGCCGTGACGTACATGGCCGCGGAACTCGGCATCGACCAGTTCGTCGACATCGGGTCGGGTCTGCCCACGTCGTCCAACGTGCATCAGTTCGCCCGGGCCGCGAACCCGGGCGCGCGGGTCGTCTACGTCGACAACGACCCGATCGTGCTGGCGCACGGGCGGGCCCTGCTCACCGAGACGGGCGTCGCGACGTTCATCCAGGGCGACCTGTACGAGCCGGAGAAGATCTTCACCGACCCCGCGCTGACCCGGCTGCTCGATCTGTCGCGCCCGGTGGGGGTCGTGCTGGCCGCGATCATCCACCACGTGCCGGACGAACGGGACCCCGCGGGCGTCGTCCGGGCGCTGCAGCCGTTCCTGTCGTCCGGCAGCCACATCATGCTGACGCACCTGCACGACGCCGGGAACGACCCTCGCGTCGAGGAGGCCAAGCGCATCCTCCAGTCGGGGCTGGGCGGCTCCTACTTCCGCCACTCCTCGGAGATCGAGCGCTTCATGGAGGGGCTCACGGTTCTCGAACCCGGTGTGGCGCACGTGACCGAGTGGCGGCCGGACGGGCCGGCGGGTCCGCTCGAGCATCCCCTGCACACCCAGATGGTGGCCGTCCTGGGCCGCAAGGACTGATCGGCCGATTCAGCGCAGAGTGAAACTTGCACCGGCGGGGCCGCGCCGTGCGTGAGGCCCGAGCCCCCGGTTCCCGCAGGCAGCACCGGTTCTGGACGATGTTCGACCCGGGTTTCGGACACGGTGGTCCACATGATCCGGGTAAAGGATCTTTTTGATCGACTTTTCCGTTGTTGGGCCTTTCTTGTAGCGTTCGCAGCGTTTTGTGAAGTGAATTCATGATCGGATTTCCCGCCACAAGATCATGTAAGGACGCCGCGATGCCCATGGCGACTGGCCTGGCCGCGGCCGCGCTCCTCGGCCTGCTGACGCTCCTGGCCACCGCGCGGCACGGCAGGCGCCGACACCGCCCGGAGAAGGAGCACCCCGAGTCCCTGACGGCCGTCCTGGGGCCGGGGGACGAGGAGTACCTCGCCTGGCTGGCCGACCATCACTGGCCGGGCGACGAGTACCTCGATCTCGAGTACGAGTGGATCGGCGAACTGGAGCTCACCGACCCCGGCGGGCACTACGTCTCCCCGCTGTGCCCCCAGTGCAACCTGCGGCGGGAGGACGTCTGGCCGTGCCCCGCCTGCGGCCGGCTCCTGCACTCGTCCTGCGGGCACGGCATGCGGCGCAGGAGGGTCGACCGCCCGTACCGCACCCACGGCACCAACTCCGAGGCGGTCATCGGCGAGTGGGTCTGCAAGGGCTGCGCCTGTGTCGTCGGCCTGGACGTGGACCACGGCGACGAGCCGGACAGCGGTCTCTTGCACTGAATGTGGCCAGTTGCCCGGACTTGTCCGGCTTCACACGTACCGAACAGTAAAGAATTCCCCATCCACTTGCATATTTCGGACGTGCGACGGCAGGCTGCATCTATGTCCTTAATCACTGGGACACCGTGGAGGAAACCCGTGACCGCTCAACCCGACTCGATCTGCACACACGAGCCGCACTGTCCTACGCCGGACGACGTGGACCGCGAGGCCGCGCGCACCGTCGCCAGCCACCCCGAGCAGGGATGGAGCCTTCTCTGCAACGGCATCGTCGTCTTCGAGGACACGGGCGAACTGCTGCCCGACGGCCGGGTGATCGATCCGCACCGTCCCACGACGGCCGCCTGACCCGTCACCCGAGCACGTGATCACCTGATCACGTGCCGGTCGAATCCCAGCCGCGCAAGCTCCTCGTACGCCGCCCAGGCCGCCGCCGGGACGGGCACGGGCACCTGGAAGCCCCGGTCCGCGTAGACGACCATCCGCTGCAGGTCGCCCACCATCAGCTCGATGAACTGCCGCTCGTCCCCGCCGAACGCGTCGAACCCGATCTCGGGAGCCGAGGCGGCCCAGCGCACTCCCGGCCATTGGCGCCGCGCCGTGGCGAGCGCCCTGCGCGTCATGTAAGGCTTGGCGACCAGGATCCCGCTCCCCACCGCGACGCCGCGCTCCCCCAGCAGCCGCCGCGTCGCGGTGACGTTCTCCCCCGTGTTCGCCGCCGTCTCCTCAAGCAGCAGCGCCCGCCCGGGCACCCCGTGCTCGCGCACGACCCGCCCGAACACCCGTGCCTCCGTTTCGTCCCAGGACGAGGTGATCTTCCCGCGCCCGCCCGAGACGACCACCAGCGGCGCCCATCCTTCGTGCCAAAGCCTGGCCGCGTGCACCGCCACCCGCGTGTCGTGGCACCCCAGCGCGAGGATCACGTCAGCCTTGAAGAGGGGACCGGACAGGACGAGATGGTCCCAGATGATCCTGGCCAGCTCGCGCGCACGCGCGTCGACGGGAGACTCCACGGGGCCATTGTCACCGGCGGTCAGCATGTCGGCCTCCCATCCGATCGGTCATCCCGATAACGTTCAACTGTTTTGCTACTTACGCAAGAATCATGTGGAACTCGACCGTGAAAGGACGGTGTGGTGTGATCACGGTGCTGGTCCTCGTGTCACTGGTCGCCCTGTTCGGCCTCTGCCTGCCGAACCTGCTCCGTCCCATGCCCGCCGGACTCGACCGAGACCCGCCCCCCGAGCCGCCCCCGCAGGCCCCCGCCGTCCACCCGGAGTCGATGACCGCCGAACTCGACCCCGGCGAGGAGGAGTACCTCGCCTTCCTCGCCGACGCGCTCTGGCCCGAGGACGAGTACGCCGAACTGGAGCACACCACGGACGGCGAGGAAGAATCCGGCGGCAGCGACATGCTGCTGTGACTGCGTCGCGTCCGCGCGCGAGGCGACGTCGGGGGGATGGCCGGACGGACGTCAGCCGGCGGGGGCCGGGAGGGGCTCGCCGGTCTCCAGGAGGGTCTTGACGCCGGACATGATGGCCGGCCAGCCGTGGCGGGACATGCCGAGCAGGACGTCGCCCGCCTCATGGACGACCGTCAGCTTGACGGTCTCCCCCGCCGGCTCGATCTCGAAGGTCACCTTGGAGCGGGGCTCGGCGAGGAGCATGGCGCGGGTCTCCTCGTCCACGCCGACGGACGCGGCCCACTCCGGCGTGAACGTGTGCCAGGTGTAGGAGAGGCGGCGGCCGGGCTCGGCTTCGAGGACGACCTGCTCAGGATCGGCCGTCGTCGTGCCCTCCTCATGCCAGGTGATCGTGGATCCGGGCTTCCAGTCCGTCTCGAAGGCCACGCCCCAGTACCGGCGGGTGAAGCCCGGGTCGGTCAGCGCCTGCCAGAGGCGCTCCGGCGTGGTCTTGATGTAGGTCGTGTAGATGAAGTCGTTCATGGCCATCGGGGTCTGCTCCAATGCGGTCTGCAGGTCGGCGAGCGCACGGGCCCGCTGCCGGTCGTACCGGCTCATCCAGCGGTCGGCGATGGCGTTGATCGGGGCGGCGTTGAGGTAGTGGAGCTTCTCGCGTCCACGGCGCACGGTCGTCACGAGGTCCGCGGCCTCAAGGACCGCGAGGTGCTTGCTGACCGACTGCCGGGTCATGTCCAGCCCGGTGCACAGCTCCCGGAGGGTCTGCCCGTTGCGGGTGTTCAGGCTGTCCAGCAGACGGCGCCGGCTCGTGTCGGCCAGCGCCTTGAAGACCTCGTTCATACACCGTCCCGATATGCAGCCATCTGGTTGCCTGTAAAGATAGGCAACCAGATGGGTGCATGTCAAGGGCGGGCGCCAGGCTAGGGCTTGCGGCCCACGGCGCCGAACGCGTCCACCGCTTCCGGCTCGCCTCCGGGCGCGTCCGGACGCCAGTGCGTCACGGGGACCACACCGGGCTCCTGGATCTCCAGGCCGTCGAAGAACCGCTCGATCTGCTCGGGCGTCCGCAGGACGAGCTGCGCGTTGCCCGAGGCGTTCCAGACCTCGACGATCCGGTCGGACGTCTCGCCGTGAATGACGTTCGTCCCGTCGAACATGGCGAGGTAGCTCCCCGAGGGCAGCGCGTCCAGCAGGCGCCCCACGATCGCGTACGCTTCATCGTCGTCGGGGACGAATTCCAGAACGCCCATGAGCGTCAGCGCGATCGGCCGGCTGAAGTCCAGCGTCTCGGCGGCGGCCTCCAGAATGCGGGCGGGGTCGCGCAGGTCGGCGTGGACATACGTGGTCATGCCCTCGGGGGTGCTGGTGAGCAGCATCTTCGCGTGCTCCAGGACGAGCGGGTCGTGGTCGACGTAGACGATCCTCGACTCGGGCGCCGCGCGCTGGGCGACCTCGTGCGTGTTGTCCACCGTGGGCAGGCCCGTCCCGATGTCGATGAACTGGCGGACGCCCGCCTCGGCGGCCAGGTGCCAGACGACGCGGTTGAGGAACAGCCGGCTGGCGCGCGCCAGCCGCGCCACGTCGGGCAGCATCCCGAGGATCTGGTCGCCGACCTCCCGGTCCACCGGATAGTTGTCCTTGCCGCCCAGCCAGTAGTTCCAGATGCGCGCCACGTGGGAGACGCTCGTGTCGATGGCGGGGCCAGGGCCGTCCTTCTTCATACGCACCCTCCCTCACCCCGTTCCTTCCCACCCCGGGGACCGTCAGTCGTCGTCGCGGTCGTCGTCGCCGTCATCGTCGTGGTCCGCCAGGACCTTCGCGGTCGCAGCGTCCACGATGAGCTCGCGCTCGTTCCCGTCCGGGCCGGTGACCTCGACCTCCCAGACGGCCTTGCCGCCGTCCTCGTCGAACTCGACGGACGTCACGGTGCCCGGCGCGGCCCTCAGCGCGGCGCCGGCGGCGTCCGACGCGGTGACCTTCGCCTTCCGCAGCGCGGCGGCCTCGTCCCGGTCGTCGTCATCGCCGTCGTCCGCGCGGTTGGACAGGACCCTGCCGTTCTCGGAGTGGACGGTCACGTCCCGCCATCCGCCGTCCTTCGCCAGGACGTCGATCTCCCAGACGCCGTCGTCGAGGTCGATCTCCTCGATCTCGCCGGGAACCGCCTTCAGCGCCGCGGCCGCCGCCTCCACCGCCGTGACGGGGGTGACGGGTGCGCCGGACGGCCGGGCGGAGGCCCCGTCGTCGGAGGGCGACGGGCTTGCGGTCGGGGCCGTGCCCTGCCCGCCGCGCGGACCGTCGTCGTTCGCGGCGGCGACCGCCGTGGCCCCGCCGCCCGCGAGGACCCCCGCGGCGACCACCGTCACCAGCAGCCCGCGTCCCGTGAACATGCGCCGTACGTCGATACTCATCGAACCCCCACCTCCGGGTGCCGCATCCGGCGGCCGGCGATCCGGCCCCGTACGACCTCCACCATGCTGAGGGTTCCTGTAGCGGACCTGAAGTAACCTGAAGCCGTCTTCAGGTCGGGTTTGGCAGTCTGTGCACATGCGCCTGCTGATCGTGGAGGACGAGAAGCGCCTGGCCAGGTCCCTCGCGCAGGGGCTGACGGCCGAGGGGTTCGTGGTCGAGACCGTCCACGACGGCGCCGAGGGACTCCATCGGGCGCTCGGCGGGGAGTTCGACCTGATCATTCTCGACATCATGCTGCCCGGAATGAACGGATACCGGGTGTGCGCGGAACTGCGCGCGGCGGGCGACGACACGCCGATCCTGATGCTGACCGCCAAGGACGGCGAGTACGACGAGGCCGAGGGCCTGGACACGGGCGCCGACGACTATCTCACCAAGCCGTTCTCGTACGTGGTGCTGGTCGCCCGTGTCCGTGCGCTGCTGCGCCGCCGGACGCGAGGCGCGGCCCCGGACATCATGCTGGGCGACCTCACCGTGGACCCGGCGGCGCGGAGGGTCTTCCGGGGGGACGTGGAGGTGGAGCTGACGGCCAAGGAGTTCGCCGTGCTGGAGCATCTGGCGTCGAACGCGGGCCAGGTGGTGTCGAAGGCGCAGATAATGCAGGCGGTCTGGGATCTCGCCTACGACGGCGACCCCAACATCGTCGAGGTGTACGTGAGCGCGCTGCGCCGCAAGCTCGACGTCCCGTTCGGGCGCAGGTCCATCTCGACGGTGCGCGGGGCGGGATACCGGCTGGCCCGGGACGGGGGCGCCTGACGTGGGCCGTCGCCTGTCGTCGGTCCGGGCGCGGACGACCGTGGGCGCGACCGCCGTGGTGGCCGGCGCGCTGATCGTGGCGGGCCTCGCGGTCGTGCTGCTGCTGCGCGCCAGCCTCGGCGGGCAGGCCGATCTGAGGGCGGAGGTGACCGCACGGGACGTCGCGGCGCAGCTCGCGACGGGCACCCCCTACGCGAACCTCGACCTGCCGGACGGCGAAGACCATCCGGTCCAGGTCGTCGACGAGGACGGGAGGGTGCTGGCGGCCAGCGAGGACCTGGAGGCTATCGAGGGGACCGGCTCCCCCGGGGTGCGGCCCGCCCGGCCGGCGCCGGACCGCGATGACGATGACGATGACGACGGCGACGACCCCGGACGCGGTGAGGTGGAGGACGGGGACCCGCGCCTGACCACCGGCGCCGCGACCGTGGACGGCCGCACCGCCGACTACCGGTTCGCGGCCGTCGAGGCGACGACCCCGCGGGACGAGACCGTCACCGTGTACGCGGGCGCGGACCTCGCCGCGGCCCGGGACGCGGTCGGCACCGCCACCCGGGCGATGCTCGCGGGCCTGCCGCTGCTGCTGGCCGTCGTCGCGGGCGTGACGTGGCTGGTCACCCGGCGTGCGCTGCGTCCGGTGGAGGCCGTCCGTGCGGAGCTCGCCGAGATCACCGCGGCGGGCGACCTCGTCCGCCGGGTCCCCGTCCCGGACTCGGGGGACGAGATCGCCAGGCTGGCGGACACCACGAACGAGACCCTCGCCCGGCTGCAGGAGTCGGCGGCGCAGCAGCGCGGGTTCGTCGCGGACGCGTCACACGAGCTGCGGAGCCCGATCGCGTCGCTGCGCACTCAACTGGAGGTCGCGGCGGCGCATCCGGAGCTGCTGGACGTCGACGGGCTCGTCGAGGACGTCGTCAGGCTCCAGCACCTCGCCGCCGACCTGCTGCTGCTCGCCCGCCTCGACGCCGGGGACCGTGCGCCGGAGCAGTCCGTCGCGCTCGGCCGGCTCATCCGGGACGAGGTGGGGCGCCGCACGGCCGACCGGATTCCCGTGGGGCTGTCGGTCGAGGCGGATCCCCACGTCACGGGCGTGCCGCAGCGGCTGTCGCGGGTCATCGGCAACCTGCTCGACAACGCGGAGAGGCATGCGGGCGAGGTCGTCCGGCTGTCGCTGCGCGAGGAGGCGGGCGCGGCGGTGGTGCGGGTCGCCGACGACGGCCCGGGGGTGCCGCCCGCCGACCGCGAACGGATCTTCGAGCGGTTCGTGCGGCTGGACGACGCCCGCAGCCGGGACGAGGGCGGGGCGGGTCTCGGCCTGGCCATCGCCAGGGACCTGGTGGTCGCGCACGGCGGGGGCATCACCGTCGGCGAGGCCCCCGAGGGCGGCGCGCTGTTCGAGGTGCGGCTGCCGGCTACTTGAGGAGCTGGCGGGCGATGACCATGCGCTGGATCTGGTTGGTGCCCTCGTAGATCTGGGTGATCTTGGCGTCGCGCATCATCCGCTCCACCGGGAACTCCCGCGTGTACCC
>NZ_JBEZGN010000039.1:0-105760 GCF_040650055.1 Spirillospora sp. NPDC048819
TCCGGCCCGGAACTCCGGATCGAACGAGCGTCTCTCGGTATCCAACGACCCAACCTTCTCCCAGGTTCGGTCTCCACGATCTCAGGGGAAGCGCAAGCTGCGAAGACAGCCAGTGGTTGATCGTTGAGTCGACGAACCTCGCACTGCCGTCAGCGACCGTACCTGCAGTACCTCGCCACGTCCCGGCACGGCGCCGTACTTCCAGGCCAAGTCGAGTATGCCGTCGTCGAAGTGCTTGGTTAGCCTGGTACGGCTCGGATCGGAGAGTGGGGCATGGTGCGGGACGTCGACATCGCTCGGTGGAGGTTGCGCAGTCAGCACCTGGTTCGGCCCCACGCCGGGTCGGCGGACGAGGCGGTTGGCACACTGCTGGCCGTCCAGGCGGAAAACCCGAGTCAGTCGGCTTGGGCGGTGGCCTCGCGCACACGGAAACCCGACGGGGCCGACCTGGCGTCCCTCTGCGACGACGGAGCCGTCGTGCGCACCCACGTCCTGCGCCCGACGTGGCACTTCGTGCGGGCCGAGGACATCGGCTGGCTGCTCGATCTGACCGGCCCCCGTGTACGGCGGATCACTGGCAAGCAGCTGCGCGACACCCACGGCCTCGACGAACGCACCATTGACCGGGCCACCGCCGCCGTCATGGACGCACTGGCGAGCCGGGGACACCTCACCCGCACCCAGCTGGCAGAGGAGTCGCGCGAGCGCGGAGTCCAGGGCAGCGGGCACATGCTGATGATCCTGCTGGCCCACGCCGAACTGAACCGCCTGATCTGCAGCGGCCGAGTCGTCGACGGCGAACACACCTACGCACTGATGGCCGAGCGCGTGCCCGCACCGCGGCGGCTCTCCCGAGACGAGGCCCTCGCCGAACTCGCGCTGCGCTACTTCACCGGGCATGGCCCGGCCACTGAACGGGACCTCGCCTACTGGGCGACGCTCACCCTCACCGACGTGCGCGCCGGCCTGCGGCAGGTGCGCGACCGGCTCGACTCGTTCGAGCACGACGGTCGCACTTTCTGGCACGCCCCCGGAGAAGCCCCCGACCGGCGGCAGGACCCCGCGGCCCACCTTCTGCAGGTCCTTGACGAGACCTACCGCGGCTACCAGGACTCCCGCTGGGTGCTGGACGCCGCCGGCGTCGTGCCGCGCACCCGGGAGTCCGCGATCGGCATGGCCCTGGTCGACGGGCAGCTCCTCGCCTCCATGCGGCGCACCATCGGCCGCGACCGTGTGCGCTTCGATCTGCGGCCCTACCGAACCCTTACGCCTTCAGAAATCGAAGCCCTGGACCAGGCCGCCGGGCAGTACGGTGAGTACCTGGACCTAAAGGCCGAGATCACCTTTCCGTGACCGCACACCCGGCCCCCGGACAGCGGCCCCTCGACGCGCGGCCGGCGAGTTCCGCACTAGAGACGACGGAGACTCCCGGCCTTGGCGCGCCCTACTACGCCCTGGCCCGCCGCGACCACGACGCCGAGTGCGAAGACCCAGGCCCGACACGGGATGGGGTGGCGCATCCGCCAGACTGAGGCGGAGGCGCGCATGTTCGACATATGGAGGCGGTATGGGCTCATCCCGGCGATTGCCCCGGCGGATCTACGAGCGTGAACTTCTCCGGCTGCAGGAGCAGTTGATGGTCATGCAGGACTGGGCACGCGCCGAGGGAGTGCGCATCGCCGTGGTGTTCGAAGGACGGGACGCCTCCGGCAAGGGTGGCACCATCAAACGCGTCACCGAGTACCTCAATCCCCGCGTAGCCCGCATCGTCGCGCTCCCGACGCCGACCGAGCGGCAGCGAACCCAGTGGTACTTCCAGCGGTACGTCGAACACCTGCCCGCGGCCGGGGAGATCGTCCTGTTCGACCGGTCCTGGTACAACCGCGCGGGCGTCGAACGGGTCATGGGCTTCTGCACCGACCAGGAGTACAGGCGCTTCCTGCACCAGTGCCCGACCTTCGAGCGCATGCTCGTCGAGGACGGCGTCCTGCTGCGCAAGTACTGGTTCTCCGTCAGCGACGCCGAGCAGGAACGCCGCTTCCGCAAACGGCTCGAAGATCCCATGCGGCGATGGAAACTGTCCGCCATGGACTTGGAGTCGATATCGCGCTGGGAGGAGTACTCGCGCGCCAAGGACGAGATGTTCGTCCACACCAATGTCCCCGAGGCGCCCTGGTTCGAGGTCGAAAGCGACGATAAGCGCCGGGCCCGCATCAACATGATTTCCCATTTGCTGTCGAGCATTCCCTACCACGAAGTGGAGCATCCGCCGCTCCAGTTCCCCGAACGCCCGCCTTCCAAGGGCTACGAGCGGCCCCCGCGAGACGCGCAGACCCACGTCCCGGACCACGCGGCGACCCTCCGAGACTGACGGGCTTCCCGGGTTCTGCAACGGTCGACGGATTCGCATCGATGACGGTGGCGGGGGAAAGGCCGTCGCGGCCGGATTGGCCGCGATCATGATGGTGGGAAGTGGCGGAGTCGCCGGCGGCGCCCGTGCCGCATTGACCTGGTTGCCGACCACCCCGAACCGGGGGGTCCTCGCGGTGCGCCCGTCCGAGCCCTCGGACCGCTGGTGGCTGCGGCACGAGCTTCGGTCCCGAAGCCGGGACCTTCCCAAGATCGCGCAAGGTCGGCAGGCCAGAGAGATCAGCCGACGCGCCCTCTCGCATTTGGAACTGCGCTGGTCCGATCCGGAAGTCCGCCAGCGGTTCCAAGAAGTGGTTGAACCTCTTCACGGTCGGGCCGTTTTGGCCCTTGAGGAGAATCAGCTGCTGAAGGAACTACTTGATCGAGTGCTGCGGGACGTGTCCTCGATCGCTGTACGCAGTACGCCAGTTTCCCAAGGCGAGGTCCCGGGCGTCGTTTGCGCACGCCCGAATCGGCCGCACCTCGATCGGTGCCTTCGCCCCTTGCGATGGCTCCTTGAGGCCGGGGAGATCCTCCTTGTCCTCGGCTTCCCCGACCAGCTCGATGTCCTCGGTACTGTCGGCGTGACCCCCGGCGGAGCGAAGGAGAAGGTGGCGGCAGCGATCGACAAGGCGGCGAAGAACCTGGTCACCGTCAAGGATCGCCGCGCCGCGACTGATCTGGCATCCGCACCATTCCGCCGATATCTGCGGACTCGGATATTCAGGCGTCCGGAATAGCGGCTACCGGTAGTGTTTCCCCGGTGAATGTTCACCTCATCAACGACGTGCCCGATGGCCTGTCCCGACGAGCCCGGTCGTTCGTCGGCACGGATGGCGTCAAGGTCGACGTCCGCCCCGTCGAGGAGAGCAGGCAGGCGTGGCTTGAGCGGGACATCCCCGCGGCAGTGATCGACCGGATGGCGGCCTACCAGAAACGGTGGGGCGGTCTGCTCCTGCCACCCGCATCCCAGTACGACGGCGGCCCCAAGTACCTCGATCCAGACTCCCCCGAATCAGACTCCGCGGGGTGGTGGTTCGAAGCCGGGATGCAGCGGACCGCCGTCCCCTACGGATTCATGATCAGTCCGTCCGGTGAGTTCGGCATCCATGCAGGCAAGTGGGCGCCTCTCCATGCGACCGTCGAGGGCTGGGTGGAGTCGCTCGCTCTGGCCGACCACGCGTTCAGGTGGGCGAAACAGATCACCAGGCTCGTCGGCGATGACGTCGATGGCATCGAGTTGGACGGCTACGAGCCGGTGCGCGAAGTCATGGGGTTGGCGGACACCTGGTGGAGAGGCCCCGAGTCGCTGGTGGCGCTCTACACGGGGGAGGCCACGGCACTCGACTTCCCCCGGGGGCGCACTGCCCTGATCTACTCCGGCCTTGATGACTGGGGACTACGAGGAGGCGTTGACCCCGGCGATGACTAACCTCCCGGGGTCGCGAGTGCATGTTCTGGATTCCGTCCTGGGACAGGTTCACTGAGCGAGACGATCGCAGGTCACCCAGACCACGGCCGAGGGCCGAGGAGCCGGCAACGTGGCTTGGCAGCTTCTACTCCGAAGTGACCTCCGGCCCACATGTTGAAGCTTTTGAAAGATGTTCGCGCCAAGCTGATGCTTAAAGTAGCTAGCTGATGGGTGATGCGAGAGGCTGGTCCTCGACGGTCGAACCGGCTGTGACCGAACTTGGCAAGCCTTGGCGGAGAGGAGTCCTGCATGGTCCCGATTCGGGTTGACCAGGAGAGCACCTCCCGTGGACGGACACGAGCTTCACAACGACGGGGCCGTTGAGCGGCGCACTATCAAGCTGGACGGGCGGCCCTGTCAGAGCTTGTGGGGGGAGTGCAGGCGCAATGTGCCGCCGCTCCTGCCGATCTCTTCGATGCGTCGAAGGGGGACGGGGGGTTGGCGCCTTCCAGGGAAACGCAAAGCACGCTCTTCGTTGTCCACAGCCCTGTGGACAACGAAGAGCGAACGCCTCGGGGCGGCTCAACCACCGGCGGTCGAAGCAGCGGCGTCGGGGACGAACGCTGTCGCAGCTCGACCAGAGATGGTGGCGGCGGCACCGATTGCTGGTCCGACCTACGCCCCGGTGATTGTGCGCGTCCGCAAGCTAGTCGTGCTGTTGAGCGCGCATAAGTGGACGCGTCCTGAGATGCCTCACCGAACTCTGCTCGGCGCAGGGCAAGAAATGGAAAACGCAAGCGTTATCGGCTGCGGACCGAGCGCGGTCCACAGCAGGCGGACGGAATCGAGCGCGATTTCGGGTCTGGAGGCTGATGGTTGAAGACGGCAGCGCCGAGTCTGGGGCGGCCATGGCGAAGCGGCGCAACCGCCGGGCTCGTAGCGAGTCGAAGCGAAGGCGGGTGTTGTACATCCTGCTCTCGGACGACGAGCACGCAGCGCTGGTGAGGGCGGCAGAGCGGGAGCACCTGGCGACCGCTGCATGGGCGGCGCTGACGCTACTCGCTGCGGCGAGCGGGACGCCACGAGCAGAGCACAACCAGGTGCGCGAGGTACTGCAGGCCGTCCTGCAGGCGCGCGGTCAGGCGCAGCGGATCGGCGTCAATCTCAACCAGGCGGTCGCCGCATTGAACTCGGGAGAGGTGTCGTCGACGATCCAGTGGTACGCCCACGCCGCAGCCCAGACGGTCCGCAAGCTGGACAACTGGCCGACGAACTGCGAAGGCGGCTGCCATGACGGCGAAGACATCGGCACTGAGCGCTGCGCAGTGATCGGGAAGGTCTTGCGTGGTGTCCGGGTCCAGGGGCTGCTGCGGTATCTCTACGGCCCCGGCGCCAACGGCGAGCATCACGATCCCCGCATCGTGGCGGGCTTCGGGGATGCGGCCGACATGGAACCGGTGGTGGGCCCCGATGGCCGCCGCGACTTTCGTCATTTGGAGGGGCTGCTGACCCAGCCGCTGGCGTTGCTCGGTGACCGGAACTACCGCAAGCCGGTCTGGCATTGCGCGGTCCGGGCCGCGCCGGAGGACCCGGTCCTCGCCGATGAGCAGTGGGCGCAGATCGCAGCCGAAATCATGAAGCGGACCGGCCTGGCTCCGGCCGGTGACGTTGACGCCGTCCGCTGGATCGCGGTCCGGCACGCCGGCGACCACGTCCACATCGTGGCCACGCTGGCGCGTCCGGACGGCATCCGCCCAGAGGTATGGAACGACGGGTACCGAGTGCGTGACGCGTGCCGGGCAGTGGAGGCGCGTTCGCTCTGCGGTCAACGGCGCCGGCGGACCGGACGGCCGCCCGCCGCCCCAAACGCGGCGAGACAGAGAAGGCCGTCCGCCGTGGTCAGCCAATGCCGTCCCGAACCCTCCTGCGCCGCAAGGTCCAGACGGCGGCCGCCGGCGCGTGCAGCGAGAGCGAGTTCTTCGAACGCCTCCAGGCCGAGGGTGTCCTGGTGCGGCAGCGGTTCAGCCAGCGGACGGCCGGTGAACTGACCGGGTTTGCAGTGGCTGCGCCCGGCGATGTGAACGTGGCCGGGCAGCCGGTCTGGTACGGGGGTGGCAAGCTCGCCGCCGACCTCACGCTGCCCATACTTCGCCACCGCTGGGCCGGTGCGGACGGCTCGGTCCGCAGCCCGTCCGCCCCCCATCCGCTGGACGGACGGCACCTGTCCGCGCGGACGAAACGGGCCGTGCTTCGGACGACGGTCCGCCGCGCGGCGGACGAGGCCCGGACGACCACCGAGTTCCTTGACCAACTCCAGGACTGCGGCCTCCTGCTGAAGGTCCGCTACAGCCAGCAGGTCTCCGGTCAGATCACCGGCTACGCCGTCGCACTTCCCACCGAGCCCGCCGACGCAGAACAGGCCTGGTATTCAGGAAGCCGCCTCGCCGACGACCTCTCACTTACGCGCCTCCAGCAACGGTGGGCAGCACCCACCGCGTTCCACGTGCCATCCACCGGCCACAACGACCTGACCACTGAGGAACGACAGGCGTTCTACGACGACGCGGCCCGCGCCGCCGCCTACGCCACCGCCCAGATGCGACGTCACCTGGCCACCAACCCGTACACGGTCCAAGACGCCTGCTGGGCCGCCTCCGATGCCCTCCACACCGCCGCCCAGGCCACCGGCAACCAGCACTTGCGGCGCGCTGCCTACACCTACGACCGCGCCGCCCGCGCACCCCACGGGCGTCTTCCACGACCCACCCCTGCCGGCAACGCAGTGCGCACCGCAGCCCGGCTCCTTGCGCTCACCGGCTCGGTGCAGAACCGGACGACGGTGTCGGCCCTGATGCTCGTCGCCAACCTCATCACCCTGCTCGACACCATCGCCGAACTCCGCCGGCTTCAGAGTCGCCAAGCCCAAGCCGACGCCGCCCGAAAGGCCGCCGCGCAGGTCCGCGAAGCGAAACTCCCCGCCAACACGCCACAACCGACCGCACAGGCGGCCATGCCCTCGCAAGCACGCCTGGCCATGGCCGCCTTCCCCGACCCGTGGGCGCCACTACCCACGACCCCCGGCAGACCCGCGCCCTCTAGCCCCTCGGCACCACCCCGGCCAGGCCGACAGCGCCGGTAATAGTCCGCCACGACGAAGACCTCACCATCGCCACGCACCGAGACACGGAGGCATCTGAATGCAGACCATGCGATACGACGAACTCGACACACTTCCCACGGTCGTCAGCATCATGACGGCAGCCCGCGCCCTGGGACTATCCCGCACATACGCCTATGAACTGGCCAAACGCGGCGACTTCCCATGCCGCATCATCCGAATCGGCACCACCTACCGCGTGCCGAGCGCAGAACTCCGCAAACTGCTCGGCGTGACGTAGTCCGACGGGGAGCCGGCCTGCTCGCCGATTCGGAGCGATCCGGATAGCGACGACATGCCCTGGAAGGACGCTCGGGCCCCGGGATGGCGATGAAAGCTCGGCATCCCGGGGGACAGGGCCCTGACCTCGGCGTCCAGACTTCAAGGCTCCCCTTGAAATGATCACCCGCCTATAGTTGACTCTCCGCGAGTGAGCGATGACAGAGCGAAGGTCTGCGGCGAGCTCCACGAGCGCCCGCAAGAGCGCCTCGAACGGCCGGTGAGCCCGCTGGCCGAAGGCGTCGATGAACTCCGACACCTCGAGCCGCTACCCCGTGCGCGTGCCCCAGAGCCTCTCGCCACCCTCGCCCGAGGAGGTCATCGGGAGTTTTGCCGCCGTCCGGCGGGAAGCGTTCCGCGAAGCCCGTGCCGATGGCCTCACGCTCACGCAGATCGCCGACGAACTCGGCGTGAGTGTTCAAGCGGTGTCCCAGGTGCTGAAGAAGCGACCTCACGATTAGACCAATCTTTGAGGCGATCCTCAGCCACGGCACCGCAAAAAGTGACCGTTCGTTGAGGAGAAGCCTTGAGAGGCACGACGTTCAAGCGTTGCGGCTGCCGCAACCCCGAGACCGGCAAGAAGTTCGCCCTGGGAACATGCCCACAGCTAGCCAAGCGGACCCACGGTTCGTGGTGGGCCCGCTATGAGGCTCCCCCAGGAGCGGGTGGACGCCGAAGACAGCCCTACATCGGTCCGTTCACGACCCAGAGAGCCGCTCAGACGGCCCTGGCGGATGAACTCTCCACGGCAGAACGGCTCGGCCAGCCGATCGCCCGATCCCTCAAGGTCGGCCCCTACCTGGAGAAGATCTGGTTGCCGGGCAAGCGGCGCCTGGCGAAATCGACCTACGCGGACTACGAGGAGATCATCCGCCTCTACCTGGCGCCGGGGCTCGGGCACCTCAAGCTCGTGGAGTTGCGCGACAAGCACGCGCGCGACCTCTACGACGCCATTCTCCAAATCAACAGGCCCCTTCCCGCCGCTGAGAAGCCGAGCGAGCTCCTTCAGCGGCTGTTGGACGCCCGTGCGCTGTCGCCCCGGAAGTTCCCTCCAGGCGGCAAGCCCGCTCGCAAGCAAACCCAGCCCATCTCACCCGCCAGAGTAAGAAAGGTCCATGCGGTGCTGTCGTCCGCCCTGAACTCGGCGGTCAAGTCCAAGCGCCTCGCACACAACCCGATCGAGCACGTGGAACTGCCCCGGATCAAGGGCAGGCGGGTGAAGCCGTACGTCTGGACCGCCGAACGCGTCCAGCGCTGGCAGGAGACCGGCAAAGCGCCGGGCCCGGTGATGGTCTGGACGCCCGCACAGACCGGCGCGTTCCTCGACTTCGCCGTCGACGAGCGCCTCTACGCCCTCTTCCACCTGGTCGCCTTCCGCGGTCTGCGACGAGCCGAAGTCGCGGGGCTGTCCTGGCAGGACACCGACCTGAAGGAGGCTGGGACGATCACCATCAGGGAAACGCTCCCTGACGAAAACGACGAGTACGACGACACCAAGTCGGAGGCCGGCGAGCGAACCGTCGCCCTGGACGCGACGACCATCTCGGTGTTGCGGTCATGGCGCGAGCGCCAACGAAAGGAGAGCCTCGCCGCCGGAGCCGACATCTGGGTCTACTCGGGCCGTGTGTTCACCCGAGCGGACGGCAGGCCGCTCCGTCCCCAGTGGATCTCCACCCGATTCGACGACCTCGTCGAAAAGCACGGGCGCGTCCGCCGGCGGCATGTCGAGGAGGGCTGGGCACCGGACCGGATCGCGCGGCAGCACCGCGTCAGCGAAAGGGCCGTTCGAGGGGCGATCCAAGGCGTCCCGCTGCCGCCGATCCGCTTCCACGACCTGCGGCACGGAGCAGCCACGCTGGCGCTGCTCGGCAAGGTCGACATGAAGGTGATCAGCGAGACACTGGGGCACTCGCGTCACTCGTTCACCGCCGACACCTACACCTCGGTTCTGCCTGAGGTGTCGAGGGCCGCGGCTGAGGCCGTCGCGGCCGTCGTCCCACGCATGTCCGCCGACGACATGACAGACGAGCAGGCGACGCCCTCTGTCCCGCCTAACGTGATCTCGCTGGCGGACCGGCGCAGAACCCGAACCGAACACACAGGGTAGTCATTCGGTTGATCCACTTTGGGGCTCTGACCTGGGCTGGGTGACGCCGCCACGACATCTCGTGCTCACCACGTGCTATCCAGGGCCAACAAAGCGGACATCCCGGAACGCGACAGGGACTTCGTCCAGATCGAGATCTTGGACGAAGTCCCTGGTCAGAGAGGCGGAGGATCGGGGATTTGAACCCCGGATGGGCGTGAACCCAAACCGCATTAGCAGAGCCCCGTAACCGGTCCACAGGGGGTGGCC
Organism: Spirillospora sp. NPDC048819; assembly: GCF_040650055.1. NCBI lineage: Bacteria > Bacillati > Actinomycetota > Actinomycetes > Streptosporangiales > Thermomonosporaceae > Spirillospora > Spirillospora sp. NPDC048819. The sequence goes on from NZ_JBEZGN010000039.1 coordinate 9,613, forward strand.
GCGTGCCACAAAGTCCATTCAAAAGCGGACATGCGGCCACCCCATCCACCAAGATCCAATGCACTTCCAGGCCGTTTGGCCACACCATGGCCACACCAGCAGGCCTCAATCCCGGACCAACGCACGATCACGCAACCATGAAACGGTCGGTCGCTCACAGTTACAGGCGAGTCGCGCATCAGGAACGCCACAGGTATCCCACTTGCACCGGAGCCTCCACGGCCCCGGAAGGCTGCGCCATGGCTCGGCACCCAACGAAGCGCCGGTTCGGATTCCGTACGGGCTTGATCACCAACCGGCTCGACCCACCCCCGGCGCCCGCCTAACAATCCCGTCCCGCCTCCCGATCCCCTAATTGCGCGGCTCCCGCGCCTGGGGGTGCCCTAGGAATCCCCGTGTGTGCGGGGCACGGTGCAGGGAAGGACAGAGAAAACCGATCATCGTGCACCGGCCGAATGTGACGCCCTGCGCGTCATATGGGTGGCTGGCCCGGGCCGACCGCCAGGTGAGTGGGTCGCATTCGGCCCGCCGGGGGACGCAGTGGCGGCGCAGGAGGCGGGTGACGGTGCGTTCGAGCACCCGGTCGCGGCCGCGATGAACGCCGGGCCCTCGGCGTCGGCGCCCGCCGCCGCTGGTTTAGCCCCCGCCGGTCGTTCCGCGGCGAGGTCCAGGCGGGAGCGTGGTACGAGTGTGAGGACCGGTCGTGCAGGCCGTCCTCGCCACCGGTGTTGTAGCGGCGCACCCGCCGGTGCGCGCATTGGCGGTGAACTCCCAGTTCCCGCGCGACGTGCGAAGCACGCCCCGGTGTTCTGTGTAGGAATGCACACTGCGCGCGGCTTCATGGTGAAACCATGGCGATCGACATTCACAGCCGGTGGAGGAGGCGGGGTTGGACGGATTCGGCGAGAAGCTCGAGCGGCTCCACGGGATCCTGGAAGGCCGGGAGACGTACGGGCCGGAGAACCTGTCGCGAGGCGACCAGGCCCGGATCTTCCAGCTCACCGAGATGTTCGACGAGATCGTCAAGAGGGCCCGGCAGAACAGCGTCGATGCCCTGCCGCAGAAGCCGGTGGATCTGCTGATCAGCCTGAGCGGCTTCTCGCCCATCACCACGATCCTCACCTTCAAGCTGCTCCGCCCCAGGCGCCTCCTGGTCATCAGTTCCGAGGCGTCCCGGGACTCGATCGACGTCATCGCCGACGAACTGATAGGAAGAGACGGTTTGCGGCACAGCGATTTCATGCACGAATCGGTGATGCCGACCGATCCGCGTTCCATCTACCGCGTCGTCAAGGAAAAGCTGGGCGGCTCGGCCGCCGGGCGGGCCGCGCCGAACGCCGTCATCGACATCACCGGCGGCCGGAAGGTCATGAGCGCGACCGCGGCGCTCGCGGCGTGGCAACTGAACCTGCGCCTGTGCTACCTGGAAGGTGACTACAGCCCCGAGCTGAAGCAGAACCTCCCGGGCAAAGACCGCCTCATGCTGCTGGACAACCCCGAGGCTCTGTTCGGCGACCAGGCCATGGTCCGGACGAACGTCATGTTCGACTCGGGGGCGTTCGACGGCGCCGCCACCCAGTACGACCAGCTCGCGCAAAGCGTGCCGGATCCGCAGCGGGCCCGGTTCATGCTGGCCCTCAGCAGGCTCTACGGAGCATGGTGCGATCTCAATCTCGCCGAGCTGCCCAAACTGGCGGAGGCCGTCCGCACGACGATGAAGAGCGTCGACACCGACCTGAGCGTCGCCGAGCGGCGGAAGCTGGACGCGCAACTCGATTTCGTCGGCCGGCTGCCCGGCGGTGATTCGCCCGCCGAGCTGGTCCTCTGCTTCTACCTGCTGGGTCAGCACTACGACGACATGGGCCGCCGGGATTTCGCCGCCCTGCTCTTCTACCGGACCATCGAGGGCGCGCTGAGCCAGCGCCTCGAAACGGCCGTCTCGGCCTTCGACTGCTCGGCTCCCGATTACGCCCGGTTCCCGAGGGGCGCCGATTTCGTGCTCGACGCGTACCGGCGCACGCAGCGGGAGGCGGGGCTGGCGGAGTCGGCAAGCCTCCCCCACGCGGTCGGATCCTTCGCCGCGGCGCTCCTGCTCGCGGTCCTGGACGACCCGATGATGGGGCCCGCGAAGCTGCGCTCTCCCAAGCAGCTCGGCGAGCTGCGCAATGTCAGCGAGATCCGCAACCGCTCGGTCCTCGCGCACGGCTCCACCAGCATCACCAAGGCCGACACCGCTCGGCTGCGGCACATGGCCAGGACCGTGCTGGGGGCCTTCTGGGAGCAGAACGGCACCGGCGAGGGCATCGCCGTTCGCCAGAAGGAGCTGATCTTCATCAAGGCCCCCTTCTGACCGGACGCCATGAACAGCGAGGAGGCGTATGGAGGCACCCCCCGAGTGGATCGACGGCCTGCTCGCCGCTGCCCCGGACCCGGTCGGGGACGACGATCGGCCGATCCTCCTCGACCTGTCGTACGACCCGCGGCGGCTCGAGCCGCTGCTGGAGCGGTGCGGGGCCACGGGACGCGAGCTCGACACGCAACTCGAGCGCGTCATCGGCCTCGACCGGAGGACGGGGAACGAGGACGGTCCCTTCGCGTTCGTCTGCCATGTCGTCACCCCCGAGCTCACGCTGCTGGTCGGCCCGCGGACCGGAAAGGACACCTTCAAGTCGATGGCGGTCATCTTGGGCGTGCGGCGGCGGACGACGCTGGAGCCGAGAAGGGTGCCGCGCGTCCACGTGCAACGCCACCCGCTATGGGACGAGGCCCACTGCGACCTAGAGGCCGTGCTCAACGAGTTCACCGTGCGGCAGGCCAGGCTCAACGACGCGTGGAACACCGCCAGGGACGTCCTCGACCGCGTCACCGAGGCCGCACCGGAGGACCGGCGCCTCGCGGACGAGTGCGAGCGGCTGTTCGCCCCGCTTGAGGCAGTCTTCCGGCTGCGGCAGAAGCACGAGGAACTGACCACCGCCCTGCGCGCAGACGGAACCGTGGTCGTCCGCCCGGGCGGACGCCTCGAAGGCTTCGACGATCCCCAGGCCGAGGAAGAGGGGCTGACCGTCGTCCTCGCGAGCGAGGACGGACCCCCGTTCCCCGAGGACGCCCGCGTCACGGTGTCCGGGGACGGCGGGAAGTGCGGCGCCACCGTGGCGTCGTACGAGAACGGGCGCATCCGGCTGCGGCCCCGAGGCCCCGAGAGGCGGGCGGCCGAGGTCCTCGCCCTCGGCGGCGAGGTGACCGTCACCGGGGATACAGCGGTCATCGAACGGCAGCAGCGGGCCGCGCTCACCCGTTTCGCGCGGCGCAACGTCGTCGGTGACTGGCCGGCGCTCGCCCGGGTCCTGTGCCGACCGCACGAGCTCCAGGGCCCGCCACCGGGCGGGGACCAGGCCGCCCCGCACGCGAGGCTCAGCGCCGAGCAGGCCGAGGCCTCGCACGCCGCGGTCGACGCGCCGCACGCGCTGTTCATCCAAGGCCCGCCCGGCACCGGCAAGTCGACCGTGATCGTGGAGACCATCCGCCGGCTGGCGGCCGCGGGGGAGCGAGTCCTGCTCGTCGCGCCGATGAACGTCGCCGTCGACGAGGTTCTCCGCCACCTCGGTGACGGCGCGCTGCTGCCGATACGCGTCGCTGCCGATGTCGAGAAGGTGCGTCCGGAAGTCCGCCGGTTCCACGAGGACCGGCTCCGCGCGGCCGTCGCCGAGCGGCTGCAGGACGACGACCGCGACCGCACCGGCGAGTGGACGAGCCGCCTCGCGCTGCTGACGGAACAGGCAGAGGCCATCGCCCGGCTCGACCGTGCCCTCGACGCCCGCCGTGCGGCGGAGAAGGCGCTGACCGATGCCGAGTTGCGGAAAGGGGCGGCCGAGCAGGAGTACGCCCGGCGCGACGCCGCCACGCGGCAGGCGGTCGAAGAGGCGGAGCAGTTCGCCGCCGGGCTCCCCGCCCGGCTGGACGACGCGTCCGCGGCGAGCCGAGCCGCACAGGAGGAACTCGCGCGGGCCGGGGTCGTCCACGAGCAGGCCCTTGCAGCGTTGAGGCGGGCCGAGGAACGGGCGGGACGGGAACGCGCCGAAGCCGATGCCGTCACGGAGGAGGAGGACCAGCAACGCCGGCAGTTCGACAGGGCTCGGAGAGACCTGGTGGCGGCCGAGCACCGCATAGCGTCCTTGGACAGGCAGCGCGACCAGGCGGCCGTGGACCTTCCGCGGCTCCGTCGGCTCGTCCAGGCCGCCGAACACGATCGGCGCCTGGCGCACCAGGCGGCGGAGCAGCGGAAACGCGAGACCGAACTCGCCGCCCAGCGGCGGGAGGAGTACAAGGAGCAGCAGGGATGGCGGGGGCGGCTCATGTCCTGGGCCGGCACAGGGGAGTTCGGCCGCCTCGCCGCTGAGACGGAGCGTGCCCGGGCGGCGTGGGCGGACGCCGCCCAAACGGTGGAAAAGGTCGCGAAGGAGGCCCGACGCCTCCGCACATCTATCGACCGGCTGGAGCGCCGTACCGCCGCCAACGAGGAGGAGGTCCCGGTCGTCCGCGCGGCCATCGAACGGCTGCGCGTGGAGTGCCGGGCGCGAAGCGAGACCCTGGGCCGGACCGCGCGGCGTCGGACCGACGCCGCGGCGCGCCTTGCCGAGTCCGTCGCCGCGGTGGAGAAGGCGATGCACGCGTTCCAGGCGGCGGAGCGCGAAAAAACCGGGGCCGCCGAGAGCCTGCGGCACGCGTACCGCGACCATCGCGCCCTCCAGGACGCGCACCAGCAGGCGGCCGCGACCCTGACCACGGCCCAGGAGCGACGCGTCAACGTCCTCGCCGACCTGCGGGCGGCCATCGGCACGAGCGAAGCAGAATGTGAGCAGAAGGAAGCGGACCTCGCCAAGGCGCGCGCCGCGCACGAAGCGGCGGCCGCCGCGCTCAACGGGACGGAACCCGAGGCGGGCGCCCTGGACCGGGAGATCCGGCGGCTCCGGTCGTACCTGCGTTTGCAGGAGCGCTGGAAGGATCTCGCTCAGGCCGGCGATCAGCGGAACCGGGACTCCGTCGAGCTAGTGACGACCGCCGTCCTCCAGGCCGCCAACGTCGTGTGCGCCACGGTCGAGGGCATCGCGGGCCGGGACGTGTCCCGGTATGCCGACTTCGACACCCTGATCGTGGACGAGGCCAGCCGTGTGACCGACGGCGCCTTCCTCGTCCCCGCCGTCCGTGCGCGGCGCTGGATCCTCGTGGGCGACGAGCGCCAGTTGCCGCCGTACGTCGACCAGGAGGCCGAGCATCTCGTCCACGCACTGCTCGCGCTGCACGACCACGCGACCGCAGCGACCGATCTCGAAAGGGCCGTCGAACGGATCGGGGAGCAGTGGAAGGAGGAGGCCGAGCAGCGGACCTTCCGCAAGACCACGGTGCTCGCGACGGCGGAGAGACTCCTCGACGACGGTTCCTGGAGCCGGCACTACCGGCCGGCGCTCGCCAAGGAGCTCACCGACCTGAGCGCCCGGCTCCTCGCCGCCGGAGAACGGGAGGTCGATCCGGCGCGGGAACTGCTGCAGGCGCTGTCTCGGCGGATGGTCACCAGCCTCTTCGAGAGATGCGTGGCCGATCCAGCCGCCGCGCACCTGCGCCGGCGGCTGACCGTGCAGCGGCGGATGATCGAGCCCATCGCGTCCCTCGTCAGCGACCCGGTCTACGGCGGCGCCTACACCTCGCCCGACGAGCGGGACCTGCGCGGGCGCGGCGTCACCCCGCTGACGAGCGAGAGCTTCCGGACGCCGATCGTCTTCTTTGACACCCACCGCCACGCCGCCGCGGTCGAGGAGCAGGACGGGAACGGGTTCCGCAATCCCTGGGAGGCCCGGTTCGTCGCCGACCTGTGCCGCCGCTGGGACCGCGAACTCGCCGCCGACCCGTCCGTCACCGAACCGGTGACCGTGTCGATCCTCACCTTCTACAAGGCACAGGCCCGGCTGATCCGGAGGGAGATCGGCCGAGACGGTTTCGAACGGCTCCGCATCCCGGTCGTCAACTCGATCGACATGATCCAGGGGCAGGAGAGCGACCTGGTCGTCATCAGCTTCGTACGGCGCCGGAGAGGCCAACCGGGCCCGGCGTACGGGCTGTGGCTCCAGGACCTGAACCGGCTCAATGTCGCCGTCACCCGTGCCCGCCGCGGACTGATCATGGTCGGGCACGCACGCACGCTGCGGAACCTGCGCGGCCGGCCCGACGCCCAGGCGTTCTACCGCCACCTGTTCGCATCCCTCGAGACGCGGCCGGAGATGACCCTGGCAGAGGACACGAAGCTGTGAGCCAGGGCACCGCACGAGCCGCGCAGCCGGGCCGCTCCGGCGATCCGGCCACCGGACGGCGGGGAGCCGCGCGCCGCTCCGGCGGCCGCCGCGCCCCGCGAACCGCCCGCACGGTCACCACCGCGCGCGGGCTGACGGCGACCGTCACGGTCGAACCGGCCTGGCAGGCCCCGCCGCCGCCCCCGGAAGGTACGCGGCTGTGCCTGGACGAGGCACTGCTGCCGATGTTCGTCTGGCCAAACCTGCCGGTGCTGCGGGCCGAACGCAAGCGGCTCTCGATCATCGAGCGGTTCGTGCTGGAGATGGCGGCCGAGCTGGAGGAGTTCACCACCGAGGAGTTCGGCATGCTCGTCGGGCTGCCCCCGCAGGCGCTGACCGCCATCGCCCGGTCGCTCGTGGCCGCGGACGCGCTGCAGCCCACCGCGGCCGGGTTCCGCGCAACCCCGCTCACCAAGCGGACGCTCCTCCAGGAGGAGGTCGTCGTGCACAGGGAAGGCCGGCAGAGTTTCGTGTTCCTCCCGGAGACCGGCGAGCTGACGGCACCGCACGTGCATGCGGCCGGCTGGATCGGGCAGATGGCGCAGGCACGGGTGAGGCCCGTGTTGAACATGCCGCTCCCGGCCGCCTACGACGGCAAGACCCGCGCCGAGTACATCGACAAGCGTCTCGCCGAGGACGGGACGCTTCCGCGCGACATCGTCCAGGTGCTGCGAACAGAGGAGCAACAGGTCAGCATAGGGAACGTGGACCCGGTCACGAGCGCGCCGGTGTGCCCCGTCTACCGGGCCGAGAACGTGGTCGTCGAAGGGACCGGCCCGGCCGAGGTCACGTTCCTGCTGACCGGCGCGAAGGGGGCGGACTCGTTCGAAGGTAGGCTCACCGGGGCCGACGAGCTGGCCGAGACCTGGTGGGATCTCGCCGGCGTGCTCGCGCATCCTTCGGTGACCCCGCTGGTGTGGGGGGCGCTCCGGCCGTCCCGCTGGCCGGAGGACCCACCGGCGGGGCTCGTCCTGGAGGAGACGCCCGGTACCCGGTCCGCCTGGCTGCTGCGGCTGCCCGGGCCTGCCGCCCGCCTCCTGGCCGCGGGGACGAGGCTGCTTTACCAGCCGCGCGGGCTGAAGCTGCGCGGAGAGCGCGGCACCGTCCGGGTCCGGCTGGCGCTGGAACCGGCGGACGCCGAGGCCGAGGCGCTGTTCGCCATCGACCGTATCGCCGCGCGCCAGAACACCGAGTCCCCGCCGCCTCTGGAGGACGAGGTGGCGGCCGCCCGGTCGGACCAGGTGACCGCCGAGGCCGTGGTGCGCCGCATGTGGCGGCTGCGTTACTACCGGGCCGTCTACCGGCTGAGGGAGGACGATGACTTCGGCTACGGCTGACCGGTTCGACGTCGGATCCCGCCCCCTGCCCGGCGCGTACTGGATGCGCACCGGACGGCGGCGCTCCCCCTACCGGCCGCGCCCGGACGTGGGCGCGGGCCGCTACCGGCACTGCTTCTCCTACGAGGACTCCGACCCCACGATCAAGGCTGCCGCGCTCGAGCTCATCGGCCGCGCGCGGCGAAAGATCTTCCTGGCCAGCTTCCGGTTCATCGACCCAGACCTGCGCGAGGCGTTGAAGAAGGCGGCCGACCGGCTCTGCGGCGGCGTCTACGTGGTCACGGCGATCAACGACCGGGACATGCGCGCCGAGATCGATGACCCCTACGAGGACTACGAGGACGAGGCGGCCACCGCGGGCGGCGTCAACATGGAGGAGGAGAAGAAGCGCTACGCCGCCCTGGTCACCTCGGGGATCTGGGTGCGCGGCCTCGAGGACTTCCATGCGAAGTTCCTCGTCGTGGACGACGAAATGGCCCTGGTGAGCAGCGCGAACCTCGAATGGCGGGCGCTCGCCGGCACTGACGCGTGGACCGTGACCGGCGAGAACGGCGTCGTCGTCGACGACGCCGGGCAGGCGTCCCTCCTCGGCCGGTTCTTCACACGCCTGTGGTTCGAGCAGTGCACCTGGGACGCCGCCCCCGGGCGCGCCTACCAGAACCTTCGCCGCAGTCCGAGCCCATCGCCGTGCACCGTACCGGAACCCGCTGTCGGGGACGCTTCCGGGCTGATATGGACGAGCCCTGACGAACCCGTCATCCTGGGGACGATCCACCACATCATCGACCACGCCCAGCACGACCTGCTGCTGGCGTCCTTCTCCCTCGCGGGCCTCATGGACGACCCCGACCTCCTACACGAACCACTGCGCGCCGCCATGGCCCGCGGCGTGCGCGTCCGGCTGCTCGTCCGTTCCCGCTCGTTCGCCGCCGCCCGCGCGGAGGCCGCCGCGCTGGCCGAGCTGGGCGTCGAGGTGTACGGAGATGACAAGACCCACGCCAAGTGCGCAATCGCCGACTCCCGCAAGGGCGCCCTCTTCTCCGCCAACTTCGACGCCAACCACGGCCTCTACAGCGGAGTGGAGACCGGCACCCGCCTGGACGGCGAGGAAGCACTGCACGACGCCGTCCACTTCTTCGAGCACTGCATCGCCCACGCGCCTCAGGCGCTGGAGATCGACCCGACGCACCGGCGCGCTTCGGCCCACATGGCCTCGCGCACCCTCCAGCCGTGGGACGGGCCCGCCGAGATCCCGGTCCGCTGCAGGACGGACCACTGGAACCTGCTGGCGAACGTACCGGGCGCCGTTCTGTTCTCGATGCGCATGGCCGGCGACGACCAGGTCACGCTGCACGCGGCCGGCGGCAAATGGCGTCTCGTCCCGGCGGCGGAACGCCTCGAACTGATCGAACCCCCCGGCAACGACGGGGGCCTCATCGACGACTGGCTGGCTCCCCGCCGCCCCGGTTCCGCCGAAGACCCCTACGAGAATCATCACCGCGGCATCTTCCCGGCGGCTCTCACCCGCCAGGACTCCTAAGGCCTGTCCGGTGGATCATGCGTTGATCCATAGCAGGGCGGTGACCAGGACGATCGCTGCCCGGTAATTGCGGGCGAGTTTGTCGAACCGGGTGGCGATGCCGCGCCATTGCTTGAGGCGGCCGATGCAGCGTTCGATCACGTTGCGGCGCTTGTACAGGGCCGGGTCGAAGACCGGTGGGCGCCCGCCGCACGAGCCGCGGCGGGCACGTCCGGCCTGCTGATCGGCGCGTTCGGGGATGGTGGCGCCGATTCCCCGTGCCCGCAGTGACCGGCGGATCGCGGCCGAACTATAGGCCTTGTCGGCGATCACCCGATCGGGCCGGCATCGGGGAGGACCCGGACCCTGCCGCGGCACCCCGATGGCCCCGATCACTTCAGGGAAGGCGGTGCAGTCGTTGATGTTCCCGGGCGTGAGCACGATCGACAGCGGCAGGCCACGTCCATCGACCGCCAGGTGAACCTTGGTGGTCAGCCCGCCCCGTGACCGCCCGACGGCCGGTGACGCCCGGTTCGTCCCGCCCGGTTCCCCCTTTTGCGCGCTCCAGCGGCGTGCTGATGCGCACGCACGATGGTGGAGTCCACGCTGACGGTCCAGTCGATGCGACCGACCGAGTCGTCGTGGACCTGCACTCGGGTCAAGATCGCATCGAAGGTGTCGTCGGCAGCCCACCGCCGGTACCGCTCATAGACGGTCTTCTAGTTGCCGTACCGCTCGGGCAGGTCCCGCCACGGGACACCGGTGGCCAGCTTCCACAAAATGCCGTTCAACACCGTGCGGTGGTCAGCCCACCGGCCGCCCCGAGCGGACTGCGCAGGCAAGAGCGGCTCGATCCGCCGCTACGCCGCATCGGTCAACTCATGCCGTCTCACCACGACACACCATCGACCCACACCCACCAGATCGTCTTCAGCCAATCAACAAGATCCACCGGACAGGCCCTAGGCCTTGGTCGGCATCGACCGCCAGCGGCCCGGCTGCCGGTGGCTGCTGATCCGCCGCAACCGCCGCACCGGTGAACTGGCGTTCTACCGCTGCCACGCCCCCGGCCCCGTCCCGCTCCAGAGCTGGTCACCATCGCGGGTCGCCGCTGGACGATCGAGGAGGCCTTCCAGGCTGGCAAGGGCCTTGTGCGGCCTAGACCAGCACCAAGTCCGCACCTGGACATCCTGGTCCCGCTACCACCCTGGCCATGCTCGCCCACGCTTCCTGACCACGGTCACGACGTTCGCACACACCCGCCGGCCTCCCGCGCCCGACATGGTGCCCCTCCCCTTCGCCAAAGTTCAGCGTTTGATGAATCGGCTATCCGCCCGCTCTCCAGCAACCACCACGCACTACCAGCACTGGTCACGCTGGCGACGACACCATCAAGCCCATGCCCGCACCTGCAACTACCAGCAGCAATCCACCCGAAAGCACCAACATCGTCGAGATCCGCCGCGTCCCAAGGGCGATGGACGTGCTCCTCCCACGGGCTCATCGTGTCCACGACGTGGCGACGCTGCCTTCCCCATCACCGCACAGCACCTGCCGCGGCCCAGTACAGCTTCGGACGCCCCCCCCGCGCAGGCCCTGGCAGCCAAGCAGTACATGGCAACGGCCCCGGTATCAGGCTTCAGGTGTCTGTGGGGCCTCCTGGGACGGGCGCGACGAGTGGACGAGCACAGGTAGAGATCGTCGATGTGGCGGTAGTGGGGGGCTGGCCGCACCGACGGCCACGTCACCTACCGACGCTCCTCTTCCCCCGACGGCGGGACCCGACCACAATTGCTGCATGCCGCTGGCGCCTTCGGGGGGCGATGCTCAGCAACGTCCAGACGAATCCCACTCACGTCCCGCGCCTGGATGATGTGGCCGTAGACGGTGGTTCCACTTATCTGGTTATTCGACGAGCAGCCTTTACAGTCCTGCCCGAGCCCGGGCCACCGCTGGCTCATCTTGAGCTCTAGCAAGCGAACAAGAAGGGCGGCAACACCCCAGCTCAACTTCACTAGAAATAGAAACGTTGTCAGAGAAGCCAGAAAAAGGGCTAGAAAAAGAAGAAGTAGAGTGAGTTTTCGGGCAGGAGGAGTGAGGCAATTTAGATCAGATAAAACGAGCTAATCATCACCCGATTTCTCGCCGCCGCCTTTCCGTTTCGCTGCAGCGTACACCTGCCCCCTGCCCGGGCCATCCAATCGATTAGAGTAGCCCACAGAGTCGGTCCAGAGCCAGCCAGAGCGCTGTCAGAGGGGCACGTAACACTGCCTGGGTAGCCCTCCCGCGCTCGTCCCCCTTCTTCTCGCTGGCGCCTGCGGTGAGAGCCTGGATCGGGATCACGCAAGAACCCACCGTCTCGTGGGGGATGTTACGCGGATCCCAAGATCTCGCTCGGTAGCTGCGTCCGGAAGACGGATGTAGCTACGATCACCGTCAAATCGTCTCCCACGCGAGCGACCTGTACATCGAGCCAGCTGGTGGCTGATTCCTCGACCGAGTTCTCAACCATCGTCACGCGTTGATCAGGAGCGGTGGATGCTGGCGTCTCCGCTGACCTTGCCGACCTGGATGACGTTGCCGTCGACCCGGCTGTGCGCCACTACGTTGCCGTGATCCCCCACTACCTGCACTGCGCCAGCTTCGGACAGCAGGCGGCGGACGTCGGCCGCCAGTTCGGGGTCGGCGCTCAAAGCCTTGCGGATCGCCTTCCGCAGAGCGCCCAGGTTATCGGGGTCGTCCGGGTCTTCGACCATGTCCGCCAGGGCCTCGGGGAGTTCCAAGGCTGCTGCACGGGTACCGAAGATCCGCTGGGCCAGCTTGCGACCGAGACCCACTGTGGCGGTTGCGGCCTCGTCTTGGGCCTGGGCCAGCACCGCCGTCCCGTACGCGCCCACCGCCGTCACCACGTAGGGCGCCGCATCGTTCACCAACTCCACCAGTTCGCCGCTCATCTTGTCGCTGCCCTCTGTCGTCGAATTCTCCGTCAACGCCAGGTTAGACCTACGAATGCAGTCCACGAGGGGAAACGTCTGTTCTCGGCCGTTGTCGTCACGCACTGCCCGAACACGCTCGGCTTGCGCCGTCCCTGTCCCGCATAGCTGACCTTTTCATTCGTTTCGTTAACTGGAGGTGGCGATTACGGGGAAGCCCATCTAATGGTGGATCGTTCGACTGATGGATCAATCCTGACGCCCTTCAAGATCACCTAGACGATGGGCGTCAGCACTGAGCGAGACACGTACGTATTATCGGGCCAACATTCAGACCGAACGCCTCCGCTAGCCAAGCTAATGTTGTGAGTCGTTAGTTCTTTGGTAGTCGGTAGGCTGTGGGGATGCCGAGCCCGAAGCTGGAACCGGTGGTGTTGTCCGACGAGGAACGGTCGGTGCTGACCGGGTGGGTGCGCCGCCGCAAGACCTCCCAGGCGCTGGCGTTGCGGGCGCGGATCGTGCTGCTGTGCGCCGAGGGCGCCACGATCGCCCGGGTCGCCGAGCAGGCCGGCGCGTCGCGCAACACGGTGTCGAAGTGGCGGTCGCGGTTCCTGGCCGATCGGCTGGAGGGCCTGACCGACGAGCCGCGTCCGGGCCGGCCGCGGGTGATCACCGATGAGCAGGTCGAGCGGGTGGTCACTGCGACGCTGGAGGAGACTCCGGGCGCGGACACGCACTGGTCGACGCGGTCGATGGCGGCCTCGACCGGGATGTCGCAGTCGGCGGTCTCGCGGATCTGGCGGGCGTTCGGCCTCAAACCGCACACCGTGCAGACCTGGAAGCTGTCCACCGATCCGCAGTTCGTCGACAAGGTCCGCGACGTGGTGGGCCTGTACCTGAACCCGCCGGAGAACGCCCTGGTGCTGGCGGTGGACGAGAAGTCGCAGATGCAGGCGATCGACCGGACCGCCCCGATCCTGCCGATCATGCCCACCACCCCGGCGCGGATGACCCACGACTACGTGCGGCACGGCACCACCAGCCTGTTCGCCGCCCTGGACCTGTCGTCGGGGTCGGTGATCGCCCAGCACTACCGGCGCCACCGCCACCAGGAGTTCCTGCGGTTCCTCAAGCTGATCGACGCCGCCGTCCCCAAGGACCTGGAACTGCACCTGGTGCTGGACAACTACGCCACCCACAAGACCGAGCAGGTCAAGCGGTGGCTGATCCGCCACCCGCGGTTCCACCTGCACTTCACTCCGACCAGCTCGTCCTGGCTCAACCTGGTGGAGCGCTGGTTCGCCGAGCTCACCCGCCGCAAGCTGCGCCGCTCGGCCCACCGCAGCATCGTCGAACTGGAGCGCGACGTCCGCGGCTGGATCAACGAGTGAACACCGACCCCAAGCCGTTCGTGTGGACCAAGCCCGCAGACGAGATCCTCGAAACCCTTGCCGCATACTGCCAAAGAATTAACGACTCACGACACTAATGAGGCCATCTCCCCGTGTCTGCAGGTGCGCTCGACGGCACGCCCCGTCCAGGCCCCGGTGCCGGCGCTGCTGAGCCTGGAAGGCGACTCCAACGGCATCGCCGACGTCTTCCGCGAGTCGCCGTCCCGGCAGATGGCGATCATTGGTGAGCCGGGCGCGGGTAAGACGGTCCTGGCCCTCCTGCTGATCCGTGACCTCCTGCCGGAACCGGAGGCGCGCGACCCGGTGCCGGTCTTCCTTTCCCTTGCCTCCTGAAGCGCATGGCCAAGAAGAACTGACACACCACTCATGCCAACCAAGATGGGCATGAGGAGACAACTGAACCGTATTCACTCGTGCTGCCGTTAGACAGGGGGCCAGTCCCCCTGGCTGCGGAGCCACCCTTCGAGAATCATCGCGGCCTCGCGCTCTTCAGTCTCGGACTCCTCCTCATCCTCTTCCCAGGCAACGCTTTTGAACAGGTCTGTGTCGAGCCACTCATTCAACGGCCCATCCAGGTCCTCGCCGTTGGCTTCTGCGGTGTGTCGGCTCATCGCGGTGTAGATCAGGCGCAACTCCGTGCCGACCATATGATAGCGATCACGGCTCGGGAACAATTGGCGTTGCATGTTCAGGTCCCGATCGAATTCCATTCCCCCGAGATAGGCTTTGACCTCTTCGCGCAACGCTGCGTCGAGGTCAACCATATTCTCCCGACCGAGGCCCGATACCGTAGCGACCGCGAGATTGCGAGAACGAATCAGCGAAGCGAACCCGGGTACGGTGAAGGTCTTCCATAGAGCGGGTTTCCGGACCAGGAGTCGCGCAGCGATATCGTCGACCCGCATCTCTCTAGGGGGAAGCAGACTCGCCACGGCAATACTCAGATCGCGGCGGAATTCCGGGACGACCCGCAACGCTTGAGCCAGCACATCGCGGTCAATGTCACCCGGCATCACCTCATCTTCGTCGAAGACCAGCACCATGCCTGAACGCTCCACGGCCGTCTCCCTCAGTTGCTCATCGATATCCGATCCGACCTGTTCAATAGTAGACAATTCATTGCGAAAGTCGTCAACCATCACATCGCGAGCGGGATCCGGAGACGACGCAATGTAATTCCACAGGGAGACTTCGGCGGTCTGGGGTTGACCGAAGACAAGCGCGCGGATCCGTACCCGGCCATCTCCGTGCACGCCGGCCACTATGCCCAGGCCGGAATAGGTCTGCGGATCCTCGGCGGCGTCATGGAGCGTGCCGCCAGCCGTCGTGGTGGTGAGCCACTGCGGGTCGAAGGTCACAATCACACGATGCTCTCCGATGCTGAAAACGAGGTGTGGGTCCAAAGCGAGTTCACCTGTGGGGGCGTGCGGCGGGGCGAATGGAGGGTTAACGCATTGCATGGATGCTTCGAAGGAGACCGGTACTCCAGGACACACCCTGCCGACAGTGGCCTCGCCGAGCACCACCGCCTCGGTGTTCCAGGTCTCAAACAGCGAGCTGGCAGTAGCCACGAAAAGACCCGGGGCGAAACCTTGCCCATAGAAGGGCTTGGTCACGTCCAGTCCACTGGCTTGCGCCGCGCGCGAGACCGCGCCACCCCCGATCATGGCAATCCGCGGAAGATTGACGAAGTCGACGCTACCGAACCGCGCTCGCCAGCATCGAGCGGACTGCCGTAGTTCTTCCGAGAGTTTCTCGATCGGAATGGCCTCTACTGGCACCGCACCGGGCCAGCTAACGTTCATATCGCCACTGATGGATCCGACTTGGAAGACTGACCCTCTGACCTCCCCTGAGAGGTCATTTTCGACATCCGTTCTCGGAGGCTGAACTTCCTGGCCGCCATCATCTTCTTCCATGTTCCGACCACCCCTGTCAGGATCACGTTTCTCGGCAGGTCGCCTCAGATTCTAAAGCAATGCGAACGCGCCTGCTGGACAACTCCACGAACTGTAGGGCTACATCACCATCTGGCGGCCGCGGCCGGATGAGCTCCGGACTTTAGTCCGCAGGTGGTGGACGCTCTCGACACATCCGGCCTCTCTCAGCCCGACTCGGAACAAAAGGCTGTCAACGGCGGCCGAATCCTGGCTCTGGCACACATTCCGTGATCGCGGTGATCGGTAGGTCACGGTTCGGGGGTTCTGGCCGGTAGCCGGCTTCTTGATCACGAGCATCTGCGGGATGTCGATCAAGGAGTTGCTTGCGGTCTTGTTCCCTCATCTGGGCCGCGTGCGTGTTGACCAGGTGTTTCGCTCTTGTGCGACGGTAGGTGTCCGAGCCAGAACCGAAACCGCCGAGGCGGAGTGTCCCGGCTGCGGAACGCGCTCACGTCGACGGCACAGCCACTATGAGCGGCGGCTGTCCGATACCGCCGTCGGCGGCCAGGAACTGCTGATCCACCTGCGGGTCCGCAGGTTCTTGTGCCGCAACGACGCCCGCTCCAAGCAGACGTTCGCCGAGCAGGTCCCGGGCCTGACCATCCGCTACGGCCGACGGAGCGCGGGAGCATCCACGGCGTTGCACGCGATCGCGCTGGCGCTAGGCGGCCGCGCCGGTGCCCGCCTCGCGCACCGCCTGGCGCCTGCAGTGAGCCGGATGACGCTGATCAGGCTGATCCGCCGGATCCCCGAACCAGTCGTCCAGACCGGCCCACGAGTGCTCGGGGTGGACGACTTCGCGTTGCGGCGGGGGCACACCTACGGCACAGTCCGAAGCCCCGGAGTTCGCGCGAACTGAAGGTTTCTCACGATGAACTGGCGGTTCTTCGGGGTCTATGGGGCGTTCGGACCCTTGGGTTCGTTGGAACCGGCTGGGTCTTGGTCTTCTGCTGTGGTGGTGAGGAGTTGCCGGGCCGCGTTGGCGTAGCGGATCGCGGTGTTCTCGTGGATCCCGAACATCGCGGCGAGATGCAGGGGGTCGCCGCTGTGGACGAGGGATTCTTCGAGTTGTCGGTCGACGTGCAGGCGTTCCAGCGTGGCTTCCAGGCCCCAGAATGGTTTGGTGAGCCAGACGCGGCCGACGGCGCTGGTCTTCACTGCGGACCGTCGGTTGATCAGAGCGTGTGGGTTGGCGGTGTTCGGCCAGGTGGTCTGACGGAACGTCAGCCATTGGAGGATGGCCTGGTGGGTGAGGTCGTCGAGGGGGCGGGCCGTCCCGGACAGGGTGAGCCGCCGGTTGCCGAGATCGATGTCGTCCAGTTGCAGGTGCCTGATGTCTTGGGTCCGGGCGGCGTGGACGGCCGCCAGGATCAGAGCGAGGCGGTGGGCTGGTGTGGTCACGGCGTCGATCGCCGCGCTGATGTCCTCGGGCTGCAGGGGCAGGATCACGCCGGGGTCGTTGCCGGAGTGGTGGATGCGGAAGGTGGGATTGCGGAAGATCGTGCCGCTCTTCTTGCAGTGGCCGAACAGTGACCGCAGGACGCTGAGGGTGAAGTGGCGTCTGCTGCCGTGCAGGACGTTCACCGCGGTCAGAACGTCGTCGCGGGTGATCTCGCGGAGATGGTCGTTGTCGCTTGACCAGGTGAGCAGGATCGGGCGGATGTCGTTGAGGTAGCTGAAGATGGTCTGCGGGCTGCGGGCACTCGTGCGTGGCCCGCCGCTGCGCAGGACACGGATCCAGGTTTCGACGTCACCGCTGATGCCGGGGGCCATGCCGTCGAGCTTGCGTTCCAGCCAGGCCTCGAATGCCGGGACGCGATCGTCGTTGAGCAGGCCGAGGTGCTCGAGGATCTCAGCGGTCCGCTCGACGCCCAGGCCGCGGGCGCGCAGCATCGGGGCCAGTTCGGACATCCGGATGGTGTCATCAGGGGTATGCCCGGACAGCACGATGACCAGGCTGCGGTCGACGTCCTTGGCCAGCCAGCGGCCCCAGCCGCGAGCCTCCCCGAATGCTCGGGCTGCGAGCCTGGCCTGCACGAGGGTGGGGTTGGCCAGGTCGGCGTGCAGGCGCCGGTCGAAGCCCGAGTAGTCATGCTGGACCTCGAACGGCAGCCGAAGCTGAATCCAGCCGGTCGCTTTCCCGCTGGCGTCCGCGGCCTGCGCCCGTGGTCGTCTCCGTCCTTGTTTACCCAGCAGCGGACCGGGCTGGCGGAGACGATGCATACCGAAGAAGAACAGTTGCTGGCCTCGCAGCTCACGCAGAACGGGCTCCATGTCGTATACCCGGCCGTCGGATCTGACCTGCAGGCTGGCTTGCAGCCGGCACAGCCGGCAGTAACCACGCTTGATCGCCGCGGCTCGCCCGCAGGCGGCGCATTCGCCCGCCTCATGGAGACGGTCGAAGGTGGAGCACGATCGGCAGCGGCGCCCGGGCAGGACGCCCCAAGCGAAACAGCCGATGCAGCTGACGGCCGGTTTTCCTGGCTTGATCCGGGCCTCGGTCACGGCGGTGGGAGCGACCTGCCGGTCCGGTGCTTGGGCGTCACCGCCGGCCCACCAGACACCGATCCGGACACCGATGACGTCGCAGCGGCCTGGTCAGCTCCCTCCTCCGCAGGACGCTGAACTTTGTCGGGTTCGGGGATGAGGAGTTCCTCGACGCCGCAGCCGAGCACGACGCAGATGATGTTCAGGTCCGACAGCTTGATGCTGGCCGGCTCCCCGGACCACAGGCCCGACATCTTCCCCGCGCTGACGACCAGGCCGTGCTCGGCGAGCATCCGTTGCAGCTCGCTGGCCTTCCAGATGCCGCGGTTGGCGGCGGCCAGCCGTAGATTCCACCTCATTTCAGCAGTCCTTCCAAGCGGGTGGCGGCTCGTTGCTGGCCGGTGATCCAGGCGTCCTCGACATGGGTGCCCTGGACGTGGACGTAGGACATCGTGGTGGCCACCCAGGCGTGACCCAAGATCGTTTGGATGGCGATGAGGTCCATCCCGCCCAAGTAGAGCTGAGAGGCGCAGTAGTGCCGGAGAACGTGCGGGGTCACCCTGTCGGGCCAGTCCGGAAGATGACGGGCGGCGGCCTCGGCGAGTCCGGAGCGGAGTGTCTCGGCACTGACCCGGGCGGCGGTGCCGTCAGCGTTCTTGCGTTCCGACAGCAGCAGCGGAACACCGGGCCGGGTGTGATCGTCACTGAAATGGCCCCACACATCCTCAACGAACCAGCGCAGCGTCGCTCCGGCGTTGTTGATGAGCGGGACCATGCGCTCTCGCGGGCCGGACCCGCGAGAGCCCTTGCCCTTACGGACGTGGAGCTTGCCGAACCGGCCCAGCTCCCACTTGATATCGGCCAGGTCGAGGTGACGGGCTTCGTTGACCCGGACCCCGACCTCGGCCAGCAGGCGGGACGCAGCATAGTTGCGGGCGGTCGGCGCGAACTTGCGGCAGCTCGCCAACTCCTCCCGCCACCCTGCGAACAGCCGCTCCATCTGCTGCGCTGACGGCGGGATCCGCAGAGCCGCTCTGGTCTGTCCTCGCGGCCGGTTCATCTCATCGATCGGGCACTCGATCACCCGGCCGGTCATCTGGTGGATCTCGGCCTGGTGTCTCAGTTCGATGAACTGGAAGTAGGTCTTGAGCGCCTGGGCACGGGCCAACCTGGTGCCCTTGGCCGCGGTGCGCAGCACCTTGCCCAAGTACACATCGACGTCGGCCGGCTGCATCTCCCACAACGGCCGCCCGAACCACACCCGGCTCTGCTCGAGCTGGATCACTTCAGCGCTGATCGTCGCGTCGGTAAGACCAGCAGCGGCACGGGCGAGGACCAACCCGGCCAGTACGTCAGTCTCAAAGCCCGCGATCTCCTCCGGGCTCACCGGGGCGCGGACCTCACGCAGATCGCGTACGACTGCCAGGCTCAACTCGCGTCTCCTCGCCTTCACCGAACCAGCAAGACGAACAACCGAGACGATAGAACCTCAGAAATCCCGAGATCTCCTCAGATGACACAACAAGCATGAATGGATCAAGAAAGCCCAGGTCCAGGGACCACGGTGCGGACAGAGGCTCCAGGGAACTCCGGGGTTGTTTCATATGGTCGACCTGGTGACCGGCCGTCCCATCGATGTGCTGACCGACCGGGCGGCCGACACACTCGCCGCCTGGATGAAGAACCACCCGGGAGTCGAGATCATCTGCCGTGACCGTGCCGGCGGCTATGCCGACGGCGCTTCCCACGGCGCCCCGGACGCCATCCAGGTCGCCGACCGCTGGCACATGTGGCGCAACCTGGGCGATGCCGTCGAACGAACCGTCGCCAGGCACCGCGATCACCTGCGCGACTTGCCGCTGAACGCCGCCCCGACGGAGCCGGCGGCCTCGCCGATGCCAGCTCCCGCCCCGCCATATCCCGCGCCGCTTCCCGTTCTGCGCACCGGGCCGTTCGCCGATCAGATCCGGCAGCGGCACGCCGCCGTTCACGATCTCCTCGCGCACGGTCACGACCTGCGGAGCATCGCACGGACCCTCGGCGTGGCGCGCAACACCGCCCGCAAGTTCGCCCGGGCCACCTCACCTGAGGAGCTTCTGGCCAACACCGGGACCGGCCGCCGCCCGAAACTTCTTGATGACCACGCCCCTTACCTGCTTCGGCGGTGGAACCAGGGCTGCACCAACGCCGCGCAGCTGAGCCGGGAACTGCGTGAACGCGGGTACCCGGTCCAGAACCGGGCGGTTCGTGACTACGTCCGCGGCTGGCGCTCGACCGTCCCGGCCACACCAACCCGACCCGCCCGGCCCACGGTCCGCAAAGCCGCCGGCTGGCTCCTGCGCAACCCGGCACGTCTGACCGCAGACGAGCACCACCAGCTCGACGCCCTGACCCGGGCAAGCCCGCCGTTGGCCGACTGCGGCGGCACGTCTCCGTGTTCGCGATGATGATGCTCGACCGCCAAGGCCACCGGCTGGAGTCCTGGATGAACGCCGTCCAGGCCGATGACCTGCCCGAACTCCACTCCTTCGTCACCGGTCTACGCCGCGACTTCGACGCAGCACGAGCAGGCCTGACGATGCACCACAGCTCCGGCCCGGTCGAAGGCCACGTGAACCGGATCAAGATGATCAAACGGCAGATGTACGGCCGGGCCAACCCAGACCTCCTCCGCAAGCGCATCCTGCTCGCCGACTGAGCCGATCACGGAATGTGTGCCAGAGCCAGTATTCACGTGTCGTCGACACCGGGTTCACCGCCCCCTGACCACTGGGGATCGACGAACAGGGCCAGAGGTGCTGTCGTTCGCGCCGGGCGATGTGCCCCACGACCCACTCCCACCAGGGGCGGGCGAGGATGGTCTCGCCGCTTTGGCTCGTCTGATTCGGCGGCTCCATGACGCCGCGCGAGGCTGGATGCCATCTGCCGGTGCCGTCTGGGCGACGCTGCCGAGAACGCAGGACGTTCCGCTCGTCGACACCGACACCGACACCGAACTGGTCGGCTACCGCGACTCCTACCCGCGCAACGTGGTCTTCCGCGACGGGCTCCCCGCGGCCCTCATCGACTTGCTGACCAGGACTGCGTACGACCGCATCGCCTCGATCCAACGGAGCCAATCATCGCTTGAGGTGGCATAACCGGCCGTTCACGCGAGCGGTGCACCCTCCGCCAAGCATGACCGTACCGGTCGCCCGCTCTCGCGCGCTCAGCCCTGCACCGACGCGAGAATCGGGCTCCCGATTTCTCGCTGAGTGAAGTTTCACTGCCGATCAGGAAAGCATGCGTCGACAGAGATCTTCTTGTCATTGGCCTCAACCGGACGTCCATCGCGCGATTCTTCATCGAACGACCTGGTCATCGATATCAGCGAACTCATTGGTAAGGCTTGAATAGCCGGCTAGTATATTTGTCGGCGCCCAGAACGAACGGACGATGCGTTCTCCAGTCCGATCACCTGGGGGCCTGCATGACGTCGGCTGAGCGAACCGGTCACAGCAAGAACTGCGAGCAAGCGGAGAAGCCGCCGTGCGCCTGCACATGTGGAGGAGCCGAGCATGGATGGCAGGGCGCCCTTTCCATCGCCGCCGCCTCGTCTTCCGCCAGCTTGGACAGGTTGAGGCGGGATGCCGACAAAGCCTGGGTGCAGACCACGCAGCCTCGTCCTAGGCAGCGCAAGCCTGGCCCGGAGACCGTCGAGGGGCAGCACGCGGCGATCAGATCGTTCATCGCGGACGTCATCAAGTGGCTACGACGCGACCGAAGTCTCCACAACAACACCAGGCGGCTCGGCGAGCCATTCCGCATCTCCCGCGACACTGATCCGGATCAGCCACGTCGAAAGCCCACCCCCGAGGAGCAAAGCGAGTTCATCGAAAAGCATGTGATCCCGCAATTGCGCGATGACTTCGGCGAGCCGCGGATCAACGCCTTCCAGAAACAGGCCGGCAAGGCGCACTTCTGGTGTGAACTGCTGGCCCAGACCGCTCATGCGCTGTGCGTGTCCAAAAGGATCTGCGATGAGGCCAAGAGCGCGGTCGTCACAGCGCTGACCAGGGACGACGATCAGCGTCCGGACAGCTGGGCCGCGCTGCTGAAGGAGCGGGTTGTGATCGAACGAGCCGTGGGCCTGGTCTTCGAGCAACTGCCGAGGCTCGTGACCGGTGGTGTGACCGTCGGCGACGTGTTCCGCCTGATCTGGCCCGCCCGTGTCCTGGCCGTCCTGATGTGCCGGGAACCCCGTCGCCACTGGGCCGTCCGCCAGTACTGCATCCAGCCGATCGTCGAGCACGGGTCGGCCGAAATCCGACAGAAGGTCAAGGACCGTCTCCGTGAGGCGTTCCCCGCCGAGTGGCCCGCACTGGACGGCGGCGCATCGAGCGATCTGGGCGAGCGCAGGGCCTTTTAGGCCATCGTGGCGTGATCGGCGAGGACCGCGTCGGCCAGTTGACAGCAAGCCTCAAGCGTGCGGCCGGTGGCGAGTCGGGCTCGACGTCACAGGTGAGCCGCTCCCCGAAGACCTGCTCGCCCTGTACGAACTCGCAGTGATCTTCGTCCAGCTCCGGATATTGGCCCAGCACCTGATCGTCGAGTTCGTGACTCCGGGGCCGGCCGTCCGCAGATCCCGGACACGGGGCTCAACGACGAAGGCGGGCGCGGCCTCCGGCTGGCGACGATCCTCGCCGACGAATGGGGTTGGTATCCCGTCACAACCCCCAAGCCGGGCAAGGTCGTGTGGGCCTCCTGGGCTCTCGACCAGAACGCCGCCTCGTGAGGCTGCGCCTAGCGCTTCGTCTGCTCCCCCGACGCCGTTACGCGGTTTCGCCGCCCCTCGCGTTCATCGTTCCCGACGAGATGACCGGGCTCGAACTGGCGACCGGAGTCGGCTTGGCCTTCGCCTGCTCACGCGATGCCATGGCGGAGGAAGCGAAGCAGGCTCGGTACTGTCAATCCCCTCAAAGCGTGGAGACGGTGTTATGCCACTTCGGCCCTGAGCTGGGCCGTTGAAGCTCTCCTCGCTTCTGCCATCTGACGCTCGAACGTGATCGGAGCGAGCCCGTCGTTGGCGCTGTGCCTCCTGCTGGTGTTGTAGAAATCGGCGATCCAGGTCGAGATCTTGATGCGGGCCTCGGCGCGGGTGGTGAAGTGGTGGCGGTGCACGAACTCGACCTTGAGCGTGCTGTTGAACGCCTCGGCGGCGGCGTTGTCCAGGGCGCACCCGACCCGGCCCATCGACTGAGTGATGCCGTGCCGACGGCACGCGGCCGCGGTCTTGGCCGCGGTGTACTCCTTAGGTTCAAGGAGTCGTCGCAACACTGCCTGTCGGTGAGCATAGATGCTTGCTGAAAGCTTCGGCGGGAGTCTTCCATTCCAGCGTCTTGCGAGGACGGCTGTTCAGCGCGGCGACGACGGCGTCCAGGTCGGACGGCCGGCCAGGCCGAGCTCGGCCATCCGCGCGGCGACGGTGTTGACCGAGACCTTCCAGCCCTCTTCCCGCAGATCATCGGCGATCCGCGGGCTGCCGTAGGTGCAGCCCGAGGCGGTGAACAGCCGCCTGATCGCCTCGTCCAGCCGGGCCCGCCGCTGCTCGCGGGCGGTGGGGGCGCGGTTGATGTGCTTGTAGAACCAGGACTGCGAGACCTCCAAGGCCCGGCAGGCGATCGTGTGCGGGATGCCGTGCTCGGTCCTGCAGAACGCGATGAACTCCGCGACGATCATCGGTTCATCGAGTCCTTCACCCACAGGACCACTGATCGCTTGAGCACCTCACGCTCCATCTCAAGCTCAGCGCGTTCCTTCGTCCACTCGGCCTTCTGCCGGCGCAACCGAGCCAGCTCCTCGCGCTCGGACTCGCCCAGCGCCTCGCCCGCGGCCTCTCGCTCCCGATCGGCCTTCATCCAGTTGTGCAGCGTGTAGGGGTTGATCCCCAGGTCCCGCGCGACCTGTGCGACGGGCTTGCCGGTCTCCTTGACGATCCGCACCGCTCCCTCACGGAACTCCGGATCGAACCGGCGTCTCTTGTCTCCCACGACCCAACCATCTCTCTGGTTCAGGTCTTCACGCTACGAGGGGAAGCACAGGGGTGGTGTTCAGCGCGGTTGCGAGTTGGTCGACATGCTGCTCACGGAGCGGGCGCCACGCGGCGCGAGGATCGATGCCGATATTGAGGCCGGTGCGAAGGATCAAGTCCACCTGGCTGTGTTGGTCGTCCTGCAGTCGCGGTGCCTTGATGACCCACGGATCCATTTGGGTAAGGGCGTCGTCCTCGGCGAACAGGGCCGCGAGCTGGTGCCAGCTTGCCGCGTGCGTGGTGTTGTTGTGCCGGATCGGTGCTGCACCTTCGACGAGCAGCGGTCGCGGCGCAAGGCCCGGCACCACACGCATCATCAAGACATATTTCCCTGAGCCATTGTCCATGGGGACTGGGACAACTTCCGGCACCCACGGCGGGTCCAGAGTGTTGTGGCAGTGCTGGGATACCGCCTCGATCGTCCGTTCCTTGACTCCGGTGACCTCGCGGTCGTCGGTGACTCCGATCAGCACCAGGCCGCCGTGGGTGTTGGCCAGCGCCGCGACCGCCTTGGCGATCGACTGAGTCATGTTGGCCTTGTACTCCACCATGGGAGCCTCGGGACCCACCAGCGCGACCAGGCGGCGGATCTGGTCGAGCGTCACCTGGGACGGAGCGGCATGCAGGAGCGCCTGGAGAAGGGACACACCTCCATCATCGTGGAACGACGCGTTGCGTCGCCGCCCTTTTAGGCGCCACGGTTGCCGACCTTGGACAACATCACCGAGATGCTCGTAGGCGGCGCGCTCAAGCCCATCATCGGGCAGGTCGACCGCGCGTTCGGCGACGGCCTGGACCTGGATGAGCGCGCGCAGCGGTCGAGTGATGGTCTCGCGCGTGAGGCGGTCGGCTTGTGTCGAGGCATGGGGGTCAGCCGCGGGGGCCGGGAAGCGGTCCGACGGTGAGGTTCTGACCTGCCATGTCGAGCGTGATGGTGCCGCCACCCTGGCGGCGGAGCTGCCTCCAGGCGTGGTACCCGGTGAGGATGGCCTTCTCCCAGTCGGCGGCGCGGTGGGCCCCGACTTCCAGTTGCCCGACCATGGAGCTGATCGTGGCGAGGACCTCATTGTCGATGTGTCGTTTGCCTTCCAAGAAGTTGTGACGGCTTGCGTAGGAGAACACCATCGTGGAGATGCCCTCTTCGATGGCGATTGCGCGGCCACCGTCCTCGGCCTCATCGATAGCAGGGTCGGACTTGCGCTTGCGTCTCATGAGCGATC
The DNA here is from genome assembly GCF_040650055.1 of Spirillospora sp. NPDC048819. Classification (NCBI taxonomy): domain Bacteria; kingdom Bacillati; phylum Actinomycetota; class Actinomycetes; order Streptosporangiales; family Thermomonosporaceae; genus Spirillospora; species Spirillospora sp. NPDC048819. The sequence continues at coordinate 34,872 of NZ_JBEZGN010000039.1, forward strand.
TCATCACCGGCGACCAGCCGAGGACCGCGGCGTAGGAGAGGTGGAAGACGTCGTGCATGCGGTAGTCGTCGTCGACGTGTGAGGCGTTGGTGAGGGGGTCTCCGACCCCCTGCCCATTCCAGGTGAGTACCGACTTCGGGCTCCCGTCGACGTCGGTGACGCGAAGGAGGAACTCCGCGTTCCGCGGGAGCCGTTCCCCGTCCGGGAACTTCTCGTCGAAGGGGATGTCCTCGGCGGCGGTGGGCCTCCACCGGTCTGCGATCTTGTGCAGGTTGGCGGCCGCGACATCGTTCAACTCCAGGCCGGCCCCGTCGGCCACCATCGCCAGGTACCACAAGGCGTCACCGAGCTCTTCGCGCAAATGGGCCTTGAACGAGGGGTTGGCCGCACCGTCGCGCAACTGCTTCTTGTAGGCGGTGGCGATGGCCCCGACCTCGCCGACCAGGCCGAGCAGCGGGACGGAGAGGGGGTCTCCGTCGGTGTCGGCCTGGAGGGTCTTGCGGGCGATGCGCTGGTAGGTGTTGAGTTCCACGGTCACTCCATGTGATGGATTTTCCGGCAGTTGTTGCCGGGTAATCAGGAGTGTGCCATGATCGGACAGTGATTGCTGGAGAATCCGACAATGCGACTGGGGGTGGGATGGCGACTCCCGGAGTGACCAAGCAGGACATCGTGAAGATCACCATTGAGCTGCTGGCGGCCGAGCAGGACAGGGACCCGGAGGACCTGTTCGCGGAGCTGCAAGCCGCCGGTCTGGACTTGCCGATCGACTCGCTGCTGATCACGGAGGTTCTGGCACGGGTCGAGAGCCACTGTGGCGGCGTCCGGATCGGTGCCGATAATGCGGCGGCGTGGTCCCTGCGGTCCGTGCACACCTTCGCCGACACCGTCTTGGCCGCTGTCGTGGCAGCCCAGAACATGCAGCAGAACAAGCAGGAGGCCTGATGAACGCGTCCGAGGAGAGCAACTCCACGGTCGACGAAGCCTGGGACCCGGACTGGCAGCTGGTGGGACTGCGGTTGCGTACGGCCCGCGAGTACCTGAACTTCGCCCAGCAGTACGTCTCCGACGCCACGGGCATCCCCAGGACCGCCATCAGCGAGATCGAGCGGGGCGCTCGCAAGGTCGACAGCCTTGAGCTGCGGAAGCTGGCCAAGCTGTATCGCAAGCCGATCGGGTTCTTCCTCGACCAGGACGCCGATGCCGCCGAAGCCGACCACGCGGCGCTGATGCTGGCGCGCACGCTAGGCCCGCTGACCGACAACGACCGGGAGCAGGTGCTGAAGTTCGCCGAGTTCCTGCAGTCGGCCTACGCGGCGCGGCAGGAAGAGGATGCGCGGTGACCTGGGCGTCGGCGCACGGCCGAGCGATGATCCGCGCCGCGCACGCCCACGCCGATCTGGGCATGGACCAGGGCGAGTACATCGACGTCTACCGGGCGGTGCACCGGGCCGGGCTGGAGCTGTTCGCCAAGCCGATGGATCAGTTGTTCGGTGTCTACCTCCCCTACGTGCCAGGGCCACGCGGAACTTTGTCGGGGGTCTTGCTGAACCTGCATCGCAGCCCGGTCGACCAGCGGCACAGCGCCGCCCACGAGCTCGGACACCACGTGTTCGGCCACGGAGAATGCGCCGCCGAGGGCACGCAGGTCTTCCAGGACACCGATCCGGCCACGTGGCCGACCCGGGAGAAGGAGGCCGAGGCGTTCGCGGCATGGTTCCTGATGCCGCGGAAAGCGGTCCGCAAGGTAATCGCCAGGCTCGGCGTGGACAAGATCACCACCCCCGATGAGGTGTATCAGGTCGCGCTTCACCTCGGTACTTCGTATCGGGGGACGCTGCGGCACCTGCCGAACCTAAAGCTGTTGAGCCGGGGGCGGGCCGCGGCCTGGACGAAGCTGCCACGCGGGAAGGTCCGTGCCCGGGCAGGCGGCGGGCTGGGAGCCGACCGCCCGGGTGAGGTCTGGGCGCTCGGCCCGGCGTCCCACGGCTCCCGGCTGCACCTCACGCCCGGCGACCGCCTGGTGATCTGCTCGGCCGGAGGCTCGGTCATCCCGTCGGCTCTGCCTGCGGGCGTCCGCCAGCAGACCGCCGCCCTTCTGGGCGGAGTCGGCACCGGAGGGCTGCTGGAACTGGAGATGGACGGCTCGGCCATCCTCGTCCTCGACGTCGATGACGACTTCTCTTCCGCGGGCCCGCTCCAGGTCGACATGGGCCGTTCCGCCAGCCCCTGGCAGGTGGCCCTCGCCCCTGTGCCCGGACTCCGCCTCGGGCACAACCCTCCCAGCTGACCGCCGCCCGCACCTCCTGGCCAGGCCCCCGCGCGGGCCATCCGCCTCTCCCCTGCCCTTTTGTCGATCACGACCGGCACGCAAGTCACCGCACCGCCGCGGCCCAGGGAACGTGCGCCTTCCCGGGCCCACGCAACACCCCGCGAGCAGCACGACGCGGCAGACTGGCCGCGTCGGCACGATCCGTCACCGCGAGAAACGGATACGCCAATGTCCCTGCTGTGCATCCAGGAAACCAACCTGTCGCAGGCCTGGGTCCAAGCCGTACGCGCTCTCGACGCCCTCCCCGGCCAAGCGCGGGCCGTTCACACGGTCGTGTCGATCTCCGACCCCACCGTCGAGGACCTCGCTGTGCGGGCCATGCTCGACGACCTGCTGGAGCGGATACCCGACTACAGCGTGACCACCGTCGCCAACACCATCTTCCCCTACGCGATCGCCGCCACCAGTTCCAGCCACCGCCAACTCGTGGACCGCTACGTGAGCTGCCTGCCGAGGCTGAAGCAGTTCGACGGCAACCAGTACGGCACCTACTTCAGCCGGCTCGTGCACTACCCCGCCAAGAACGGACCCATCGACCAACTCGGGCGGATCCTCGAACGCCTCCCCAAGGCCGGACGGGCCCGCTACACCCGCTACGAGGCCTCCATCGACGATCCCGCCCAGCCAGCGTTCGACCCTCCGGCCGAGGAGCCCTCACTGGCAGCGGGCGCCTCGATCTACCTGCCGGGGTCGGACAACACGCCGGGAACCTTCCCGTGCATGAGCCACTGCTCGTTCCAGCTGGACGCCTCCGGCCGCCTCCACCTGCTGGCCACGTACCGCAGCCAAGACATGGTCCGCAAGGCGTATGGCAACTACCTGGGGCTCGCCCGCCTGCTGTGCTACATGGCCTCCCAGTCCGGACTGCTACCCGGCCGGCTGACCGTAGTGGCAGGCCAGGCCAAGATCGAAGAGTTCCGCAACAACGTGTCGCTGATGCTCTCCCAGTCCATGATTCCCGGGCTCGGACCGTGACCCCCCTCGGCAGGGCCGGAGGCTACGGCCAGGTCCGGCCCAGCCTGGGCGACGCCGCGGACACGCTCGGCATCCCGGGCGGAGGGCAGGCGGCAAGCATGCTGCGGACCCGGCTGTCCGACAGGACCGACAGGCACTCGTCGGCGTAGGCGCTGAACTCATCCAACGTCGCCGCCCACGCCGGGTCGGCGGGCGGCGAGGCGTCATCGGCCTCCAGGTGAAGATCACGGCGGATCCGGGCCTCCAGCCGCTCCATCGCCTCCACCACCACCCACAAGACCTCTGCGGCCTGGGCGTCGTTCGCCTGCGGCGTCACGGGCATCGGGTCGCTGCTCACGTCGCGGCCCTCCCTTCGGGTGCTTGCGCTTGTCGATAGCGGTGGGTGCCGGTCCGGTCTGCGCGGCATCATCTCGCGTGCGGATCGGCAGGGGGAAGCTCTTCGCCGTTGATCTTCCATTTCGGTGGGAACCACGCGGTCATCGGTGCGGTATCGGCCCTGTAGGTCTGCTTGATCCGGACCCGCCCGCTGATCCCCGACACCTCGGGATGCGCGACCCGCGCGTACTTGTCGGTCTCGCAGAACAGGTTCTGGCAGTCGATCAGCTGCAGTGGACGACGCCCTCCCAGGCCCTCGAAATCCAGCCCGAGCCGCTGGAAGTGCTGCTGCTGGGTGTCTGTCACGTAGCGGATCACCTCGGCCTCGATGCCCGCTGACGCCGGGCCGAAGCACTTTCGGATCCCGTCGCATGCGCCAGGGCCGGCGACGACGAAGTCCATCTCCTCGAAGGCCAGCAGCGAGCTGTAGTTCAAGTCGATCAGGAACTGGAACGCCAGGAACCGCCCCAACCCCGGATAACCCTTCAAGACTTCGAAGGCGTGCTCCATGCTCGGTGCCTCGGCGACGCGCTCCGGCGCCCCGTCCGCCATCATCAGCTCCAGCAGCCGCAGGTGGTTGCCATGCTTGCGGTCCGCGCCCAGCGGGGGCTGGGGCATGAGGTAGGCGGGTGAGTAGATCCGCTGTCCGCGCTCCAACGCCGCCCCCAGCACCGCCTCATAGGCCTGGCGGCGGTAACCCGACCAGCTCACCTCGCCCACCGCGGCCGACAGCAGCCGCCAGGTGGAGATCCGGTTGAACAGCTTGAACAACAGCGTCCGAAAAAACACCTCACGCCACTGCTGGTCACCCCGGTAGCTGACCTGCCCGATCAAGTACTGGCTGACCCGATCCGAGGCCCGATAGCAGTTGGTGAACCGGTGTGCCCCCAGGATCGGGTCGCTGGTCCACGGCGGGGCCTGCCCGGCGAGTTTGCGCCGGTACACCTCCTGCCGCTCCGCGGCGAACCGCCAGTAGGTGTCGAACACCGCCGTCGGACGCAGTCGGCGACCCGCGATGGCCACCTCCGCCAGACCAGCCGCTCCCGCCTCGCCCTGCCCGATCGTCGCAACCGCCATGGCAGGATTGTACTTCTAATATATATTCGATGTATATCGAATGGACGGAGAGGCGATGGACCTTCTCAAGGATTCGGTCAAGCGGATGACCTCGGTGCAGTGGCCCGAAGCCGTCGACGCACGCCTGGACACCCTGATCGCGCTCGCCGCCCGCGCGGGAGAACAGGTCTCTCGCTCCCAGATGCTCGCCGCCCTTGTCGCCGACGCCGCGATGGACGACGGCGAGTTGGGCGAGAAGGTGCGCCGCTACCGCAGCCAACTCCCGGCCGAGTTCATCACCGAGACCTCCCGAGCGGGAGATCTGCCCACCCTGCACCGCCCCGGCAGAAAAAGGCGCGCTCAGCAGGCCGGAGCACCGGCCTGACGCTGGCGGCTAGTCCGCTCCGCCAGGCAAGGGGAGTGTCGCGGAGCGGCTGGCAGTCTCTGCGCACAGCCGAGGGAGGGCTTTTGTCGCTGTTGACCGCTGTATCGAGCTCTTGGCGACAGGACGGCCGCGAGCACATGGATGGCCCTCGCACGGCGTCCCGGGTATCCCGGCATCGGTACCAGCGGCGTGTTTCGACCATCACGGCGGCACCCCGGTCAATTAGGAATCGCCCCGGAGGAGGCGTCGAGACCGCGCAGTCCCAGGACTCCCTCGCCCACGCCTCGCGCGTGTCCTTCCAGTTCTCGGACCAGCTTCTCGGGCGCCGGACGGGCGACGGGCTTCTGCGCGCGGCCGCGCCGAGGCCGGGCGCGCTGCGGCATCGGCGCACCATTCGAGGAAGGCCCGGCCGGGGACCCGGGTGGGGCGTTAACGCGTGCTGATTCGGTGGTGGGGTTGCCAGCGACTCACGTTCGAGGAACCGTGAACTCCCTCGGGTGATCGGCGCGGCAGGTCAGCGCGTCGTTTCGGTGCTTCTGCAAGCAAGGGAACCGGCCAGCGAGGCAGGGAGGTCAGCTGGCAGTGTTGCGCAGGGCGGACGGGATGCTGCTGGCCGGTTTCAGCGTCTGCCGCGACGGCGTGATCGGCTGCGGCTCCCGGGTTGCGACGCCTTCTGATGCCGAATTCCAGGACCTGCCGGCGGTCGCGAAAAGTGAGGTCGAGCGGGGCGCTAGCGCTGTCGCGTCCGCCCGTCGCCATGGAAGCCCTGAAACGGGCGGGCTGAGATCGAGCCGGACAACCGGGAGGTGCCCAACGCCATGGTGCGATGCCCCTCGTGGGTTCCACCTCATGGCACCTGGACAACCAACGTGATCAGTGGTTCCGCGGACCTTCCTATTTAGGCCTACTCGTCGAACATAACGAGTTCCCATACTAGCTCGTCCCATGTTTCCTCGCGGACCGCACGCGACGCCGACTCTTTTAGCGCCAGAGCGATCTGTGAGCAGAGAAACTGCGTTATCCCCATGATCGTTAAACGCACCTGGTCCCAGGTTCGCGCTTGTTCTTTGACATCAATGAAGGGTGGGCGATTAGGCATGCTGGCGACATGTGAGAGAGTGTTTCTTCGCTCCACAAACTGCGAGAAGTGCTGCCCGATGATCTTACCCATGTGGTCAGGCAGGATCCGCCTGACTTCGATGACCATCTGTGTGACGGCTGTCTGCCCGTCGGGGGCTTCCGGCTGCATTGCCTCTGCCAAACCAGTTCCTCGCCAGAACGTGGAGGTGCCAACCATCTCTGGCCACGGTGGATCTAAGTTCCCGAGGTGCAGCACGTGTTCGACCAAGCCTTCATATGCGGCACGAACGTTCTCATCCGTCGGCGCCATGGCTGGTGCTACCGGGAGATTCTGATCGACGCTTCCAACCACCATGCCGAGGGTCCAGCCGACCACAACCGGCTTCCAGCGGTCGGGGATATCGGCCGGCACATTCGGGACTTCCGCGAATAGTCGTGTAGTAACCGCTTTTCGCAAATCCTCGCCAAAGTCGTAGCTCGAACCGCTTCCCTGGAATACCGCGAGCACCCAGCTCGCAAGCAGCGAGTGGTCCGCCCCTACGGCGACCAAGTCGTCGATACATGTGGCAATCTTTCGGTTGCCCTGCCATGTCGTCTCGTATCGGTCGGCGACTTCACTCAGCCACGAGCGCTCGCGTCCTATCTGGGTAAGACGGTCCTCGAGTAATTCTGCTCGTTCGTTATCCGCGGCGAGCATCCGGTACAGCTCCGCAAACACCAGCGGCGACAGTTCGCAGGTTAGCTCCACAGCGCGTGCTCCAACTGCACGTCCAGAGGCACGAGCTTTTCATCGCTACCCGTGAAGTCGAGCGTTTCAGGCGGTACCGGCAGACGGGCCAGGTTGTCTTTCCGTATCCCAGGGATGAAGTCTCCGGTCAGAAAAGCTTGTCTCAGGCCGTATCCGGTTTGTCCGTTGAGATAGTGCACGATGGCGGGCCCGTTCGAACGGTCGTGTAGACGCAGCACGAACAAATTGCGGTCGACAGCGGTGGTTTCGGTCGCGAGTGCAGCGTGTGGCCGTGCGCCCACGGCGGCTACAAAGACGTCCCCCGACTCAGCCACCACGGGCCTGGCGTCCAACGAGACCCAATGGCGAACGGGCTTTCCACCGAGTACTGCGATGTCAGTCACCTGCATGAGCCCGGGTCCAGGTTCAGTCTGGTATATTTCGCGCGGCACGTGACGCCCTCTGGTGATCTCCTCACAGAGATCGGCCAGTGGTATACCGGCGTCCAACGCCTGGGGGCTCGGGGTTGCGAGCGCGGTCGCCCACTCTTCACGCGAAAGGTCAGCAACACGCCACCAGGTCTCGGCGGCTTCTTCCTCTTCTCGATGCGTCCCTTGCTCGATACTCCGCAGTCGCTGGTTGATGACGTCGGCTTTGGCTGATGGCAGCACGGGGATCTCTAGATCGAGGAACGCCGACTTTGTGGTCGAACGCCCGAGAGTTCCCGTGGAGAGATGGGCGCGAAACGCAAGGCCCGTACGGCTTGTGAGAACGCCCCAAATCCACAGCCCCAGGCCTTCCTGCGGTCGCAGCGCGAGAAAGGCCGACGAGACGAGTGACCCGACGTGGTCTGGGTGCACCAGTAGCAGTGGAAGTTCTGGAGTCATCGGCACCAGGAGATCCCCTGGACGGAGGCCCTTCGCAGACTCCCGCACCTGAAACACAGCACCGCGGTACTTGCGGCTCCGTTTGCGGACACCGCCACCAACCGGATCGAGGCTCGCCGGAGTGATGACAGGCACTTCCTTATCGACCCAGTCGTCCGCAAGCAGAGTCGTCCCCAGATCGCGCAGCGGCAGTGTCTGAGCATTGTGGCCCGGCCAACTCAGTGCAGTCCTCGTCAGGACCACGGGATCCCAGTTGCGGGCATCGCGGAGTGACACTACCGTCGAGGTGATCACTGCTGGTCCCCATTGATGTGGGTCAAGGCGGCTTCGAGTGCCGCGCCGCCCGGGGCTAGCTGTGATTCCCAATCCTCCCCCAGTTGGGCGATGAACGTGTCCGTCGGCGCTGTATTGTCGATCACCATCAGGACCGAGCGAATGCCAGTTCCATGCACGGCCCCCGCAGGAAGTCCAAGGATCGCTGCGACCCGGTACCGCGTCGCCAGGAAACGCCGATAGCGCTCAGCGTTGCGGCGGAAGGTAATACCGGCAGGCAGATGCAGAACCGCTCGGCCACCGTCAACGAGCAGTTGCACGATTCGGTCAAGAGCTACCACGTCACCATCGCGCGTGGTCGAGCCATCGAGCAGTTCGCGATCTTCTTGCATCCTGAGGCCGAGAGGTGGCGCCGAGACTACGCAGGTTGAGAGCGGCAGGTCCTCATTCAAGAAAGCATCAGCCGTAACGATCTCAACCGGAACTGGCGAGACGCTGCCAATAGAACGGGCAACGTCGGCCATCCTCTGGTTGATGTCGCAACCCAGCACGGTATATAGCCCTATGCCTTGTTTTTGGGCATAGTCGATGGCTTCCCAGAGGAACGAGCCCGCCCCGCAGAACGGATCGAGTAGGTCCCGGGTGAGATTGGAGCCAGCCAACTGAGCCACGGCTTGGGCCACAGCCTTGTGGCTGGTGAACAGCCCAGCTTCCCTGCCTCGACGTTCGAACTGGATCACTGCTTGACGGCGCGCCTGCCAGAGCGTCTCTTCGTTCACCGGTACCAAGGAGCCAGTTACCGTGCGGAGGTTATTCAAGCCCAGGACGATGTCAGGGCTGAAATCGGAGTCCACCGTCGGCCTGCCCTTGTCACGCGAGCGGGCTGCTGCCTTCCAGAGTTCGTCGGCAAGCATCGTCGTCACCAGATCGACATCGGTGATCTCGCCCTCCCCCCCATGCGGCGGTGGCGCCGGTCCGTCCACCGCCGTTAGCCGCTGAATACCAGCATCGGTTCGGTACCACTCAGTTCCATTCACCACGACATAGTGATCGACAGTGCCGAGCATGTCCCGAGCGCGAGCCAGCGCTGACAGTCCCGCCTCGGGGCGGATGACAGCGGAGGACGCCTTCACCTCGACCACGGCCCAGGGCACGAGGGTGCCCTGGGAGTTGGCTGCCCAGGCAACGGCATCGGGACGCAAGTCCCGCGTGCCAGGGATCTTGGGCTCGAACTGCACAAACTCGTATCCTGCCGCAACGAGGGCGTCGCGGATCGATTTGTTTCTCATGATCAGCTCGCGTCCTGGTACGTGACGCAAGTCGCGTCAACCTCGGCCTTGCGCTTGCTGTGAACCTTATCCAGGCAAGACAAGCAGCACGTCGATACTCGCTGGGGGGCCGCCCGAGCGACCCCGCGCCGCGGTGACCGATCGGGCTGATCGGCTGTGGTCAAACCGCGCTCCATATGGTACTGACCAAGTCTTGGCCGCGCCCACACGTAGATCCTCTGGCTGCGCATCAGCAGGTCCGCGGCGACCTCGCGCACCGACGTCCTGGCTACATCCAATCCAGCGCTTTTGCTACGCAATCCGGCGGGTAGCTCCAGTGACGGTGTGTGGGCCGGAAGTGACCGAGTCTCATCACACGAGCCCCTGACGGTCACTCACCGTAGGTGGCGATGAAGAGTTCGGTCTCGGCGCGGGTGTCCGCGAGGCGGTTCTCTGAGGCCAGCTGGGCGATCTTGTCGGCGTCGCAGTCCATCGACTCTGCGGAAGTGGTCAGAACCGGTTTGGGAGAGGCGTTCGGGGGCCTTGCGACGGAGCTTGTGCACCCGCTAAGCGAGCTGGTCGCAGGCGAGCGCTACAGGGCCCTCGTGGAGCAGCTTGTCGACGCGACAGGCAAGGAACGCCATGTCCATGCCGGGTTCGTCGCCAGCCTTGAAGATGACATCGACGAGGCCGAGTGACCTGATCCATTCGGGAACCGAGCGGTTCTCCGGAGGCCGCAAGGTGATCATGACGACTGGCAGCCCAATGCCCATCGCGTTGAACTGTCGGACGATCGCGTCGGCGCAGGAGGTGGTCAGATGCAAGTCGACGACAGCGAGGTCGAACCTGTCGAGCTCCGGCTTGAGGCGCTCGAACTCCTTGGAGTCGTGGGCGACCTTGCAGCGCTCCGAGCCGAGCCGCTCGGCGAGAAGGTCGCCGACCAAGTCGTCAACGATGAGGATGCGCCGGCTCCGGTCTCCAGGTAGCGATGCGCCTGGTGCAGTCGGTCGTAGGCCTTAGGCGCCGGGTTGGGCAGCCCAGAGAAGTCCGGCGGCCCAGCCTTCGTGCGGGTGATGAGCTGGACGACGTCCTCGCTGATCTGGTCGAACTCGATCAGCGTGGCATGTGCACGGATCCGGCCGCCGACCGGGGCCGGAGCGGGGAATCGGACCTTGTTCAGGCCGTAGTTGACGGCCATGCGCGCCGCTTCGTTCCTGCGCAGCCGGCTCAGCAGGAAAGGGACCAGCGACAGCGTCAGTTGGCCGTGCGCGACCGTGCCGCCGAACGAACCCGATGCCGCCCGTTCGGGGTCGACGTGGATCCACTGGTGGTCCTCGGTGTGCTCGGCGAAACCGTCGATGCGGCCTGTGCGACGGTGAGCAAATCGGTCGGCCCGAGCTCCGCGCCGAGGTTGGCCTTGAGGTCCTCGACCGTGCGGTAGATCTTCATTGTGTTCTCCATCGGCGGCTGGGTGCGGGGGCGCGGCCCGCCGGTGGACAGGTGGTGGCTCCGGCCCGCGGACCGGAGGCCGATCGGCGGGCCGGAGGGCTGGTGGTGGGTCACACCCGGAAGAGCCTCCGGGCGTTCCCTTCGGCGATCTTGTGCGCCTCGTCCTCCGGGACGTCCGAGAGCAACTTCTCCAGGACAGTCCGGCTGCGCGGCCAAAGAGAGTCGGCGTGCGGATAGTCGGACTCCCAGAGGATGTTGTCGACGCCGATGAGATGGCGCTGGTCGACACCGACTTGGTCGTCGATGAAGCAACCGTAGACATGTTCGCGGAAGAGGTCGCTGGGACGGACGTCGCTGTTGATCGTCGGTGTGATGGGGAAGTGCCGGTAATCGTTCCAGACCTGGTCGATGCGCTGCAGGGCGTAGGGCATCCAACCGATCTGGCCTTCGGAGTAGGCCACCTTCAGATTCGGGTGGTTGTGGAACACCGGCGAGAGGAGCAGCTCGGCCATCGAGGCGAAGAGCGTCGCCCCCATCACCGTGGTCTGGACGGCGAGCGGCGCGTCGGCGGAAATCGGGGGGACCAGGCCCGACCCGCCGAAGTGCATGCACAGCGGCAGCTCCGCCTCGGCGGCGCGGGCGAACACCGGGTCCCACTCCCCGCTCTGGAAGGACGCTTCGCCCAGAATTGCCGGGTTGTCGGGGAAGGCGATCGCGCGGAACCCCCGCGCGACGCAGCGTTCGATCTCCCGGGCGGACAGTTCGACGTTCCATAGCGGGAGGATCATCATCGGGATGTAGCGGCCGGGCGCCGCGGCGCACCACTCGTCGATGACGAAGTCGTTGTAGGCCTGGACGCAGAGGAGGGCGAGCTCCTTGTCCTTGGCCCGGTAGAACCGACCGCCGGCGAATCCCGAGTAGTTCGGGAAGCACAGCTGCATCTGCACGCCGTCGGTGTCCATGTCGGCGATGCGGGCGGCGGGATCCCAGCAGGCGCGCCGCATGTCGGCGAAGCGGGGCGGGTCGAGCGCACGTTCGCGCAGCTCGGTGCCGACGACGGCGGAAAGGCCGGTGGGCCCGTTCACCACGCCTTCGAAGCACCACTGCTCGCCGTTCTCGACCTCGACGATGTGCGGTGCGGACTCGTGCCATCGGGAGGGCAGCCGGTCGAGCCAGAGCGTGGGGTGCTCGATGAGGTGATCGTCGACCGAGATGAGTTTCGTGTTCAGGCTGAGGGCCATCGGTTTCCTCTTCAGGGTCGGTGTTTCAGGCGTGTCCGGCGAATTCGCGCAGGACCTTGCCTGGCAGCTCACCGTCGGTGTCGATGGCGTCACCGTTCTGGTCGCGCAGCACCGTGCCGTTGACGATGACGTAGTGGATGCCGTGTGCGTCGCTCCGCAGGCGGCGGGCCCCCGCGGGCAGGTCGTGGACCTGACGCATCCGGCCGTCCCGGACGGTCTCGGGGTCGAAGACCACGATGTCGGCGGCCAGGCCCTCGGTCAGGGAGCCGCGGTCGACGATGCCGTAGCACTCGGCCTCGTCGGTGGTCATCTTCTTGATGGCCTCCTCGAGCGGGAAGCCGCGCTCACGCACCCAGTGCGACAGGAAGTAGGTGGGATAGCGGTAGTCGGAGATCTCGCCGTTGTGCGCGCCCGAGTCGGCGAGGCCGATGCGCAGGTGCGGGTGCTTAAGCAGCCGCAGGTGCCCCTCGGGGACCCGGTTCCCGGACAGCGCCAGCATCGCGAACTCCAGCTTGGTCGCGATCGACTGGTCGAACACGAACTCGCCGGGGGAGACACCGAGCTCCGCGGCGACGTCCACCACGTTGCGGCCTTCCCACTCGGAGTTCCCAGGGGCGTTCCCGATCAGCAGCCAGGGCCAGTAGTTGTCCTTCCAGTCCTGGCGCTCGGTGTGCGCGATGAAGGCCTCCCGGAAGCCGGGCCTCTGGTAGGCCGCGTACCGCTCTTCGACGGTCTCCAGCTCGCTGAGGGGGTCGAACAGGTCGTGCATCGGCTTGCAGTTCATCGTGCCGGCGGGCTGGTCCAGCGCGAACATGAAGGGACGGGCGAGGCCCACCTCGAAGGTATTGGGAAGGGCCGAGACCTGGGGGTACCACTTGTGGCCGCGCCGCCAGGCCTCCTCGACGCCGGCGATCCGCTCGTCCTCCTGGCCGCCGCGGGAAGCGATGCCCGGGTCGGTGATCGGCACGTCGGCGTGCTCCAGGATGTGCAGCACCTTGTCCGGGGTGACCTCCGGGCCCCAGGTGAGCTGGTAGGAGCCGCGGCCGAGCTTCTCGATGAGCTTGCCGAAGGAGATCAGCTCGTCCATGCTCGTGACCCGGCTCGGCACGGGCTTGCCGCCGTGGCCGGTGTGGGCCGGGCTGTTGGAGGTGGAGAACCCGGCAGCGCCCGCCTCGAAAGCCTCCTCGACGATGCGGTGCATCTCGGCGAGTTCCTCCTCGGTGGGCTGACGCTCGGCGGCGTCCTCGCCCATGACCCACACCCGTACGCCGGTGTGGCCGATCATCGTCGCGACGTTGACCGCGACGCCCCGGCGTTCGAGCAGGTCAAGGTACTGGGGGTAGGTCTCGAAGCCCCAGTCGTCGCCAAGCCCGGTCATCGTGGAGCGGAAGCTCATCCCCTCGACGTCCTGGAGGGTGCGAAGCATGTACTCACGATCCTTCTTGCGGCAGGGGGCGATGCCGAAGCCGCAGTTGCCCATGACGACGGTCGTGACGCCGTGCTGGGGCGAGAAGGTCAGCATGCGGTCCCAGAGGATCTGTACGTCGTAGTGGGTGTGGATGTCGATGAACCCCGGGCAGACCACCTTGCCGGTGGCGTCGATCTCACGAGCGGCGGGAGCCGGTGCCGAGCCGACGGCGACGATCTTCCCGTCCTTGACGGCGATGTCACCGGTGAAGCGTGGACGCCCCGTTCCGTCGACGATCGTGCCACCGCTGATCTTCAAGTCATAGACCATGGTCACTCCCCATCGAGGTTCTGATTGCGAACGATAGTTTGCTATAGCGAAAGCATGGGTTGGCTGTCCGACGGTGTCAAGGGCTCTGTGCGCACCGATCGGCCAAGGTCCGGACCAGACGTTCGGCTTCCGCGAGGTCCCGTGTCCATGCGCCGAGGGGAAGGACCAGTGAGGTGGCGCCGGCGTCGAGCAATTCGTCCGCCGCCTGGTGTGGTGAGCGGAGCGATGCGGTAGGGGTAGGCAGCGTCGCACGTACGATGAGCTGCTCGAATGCGCGGCCCTCCGCGGCCATGGCTTCACGGAGAAGCCCGACGGTCTGGCGGACGTCGCCGCTTCTGGCGGCCTCACTGGCGATCCAGCCGTCGGCTCGGCGGGCGACCCGGCGCGCGGTCGCCGCCGTGCCCCGCCCACCGACGAGAATCGGTACGGATGCCGGTCTGGGCAGGGAGTAGGCCTCGTCCAGCCGGGTCCATCTGCCGCTGAAGCTTGCCGGTGCGTCGCGCCAGAGGGTGTGGCAGACGTCGATCGTCTCGTCCAACCGGGCGAACCGCTCCTCGAACGGCACGCAGGCGGCGGCGAATTCGGCGCCGTCCCAGCCGGCGACCAGTCCGAGCTGGAATCGGCCGCTCGACAGCAGGTCAAGGGTGGCGGCCGCCTTGGCGAGCCCGATCGGGTGGTGCAGCGGAGCGATGACGGCGCCGGTCGCGAGGCCCAGACGGGTCGTCCGGGCGGCCAGGAAACTCAGGATGACGAACGGGTCTAGGGCGGGACGGCGAGGGTCGATCGTGACCCCGCCGGGATGTGGGTTCCCTGTTCTGAGCAGGTGCTGTCCCAGAATGACATGGTCGGCACCCCACTCTTCAAGTAGCGGTGCGAGATCGAGGAGTTCGCAGTGGTTACGAGCGAGTCCCGGGACCATGCCAGTGATCTTGATGGCGAGGTCGCGGGGTCCGCGACGGAAAGTTTGGGGTGCAGCTGTGTTGACGGACACATTGCACGTTGTTACGTTATCACGACCAGTCAGTCAACTCTGCAAACGATGAAGGTGCAGGCTCTTGCCTGTGTCCCCCGCCACTGACCCGATCGGCACAGTCGGCACCCATGCGGCGCGACTGTCGACCCGGAGTAGGTTTGATGACCCAAGTAACCGACGCGACCGCGCGCTCGACGGCCTCTCCACAGAATGCGGAACACGCCCACATAGGGCTGACCTTCGAACACGTCTCGCACTGGTTCGTCTCCGAGAAGGACGCGAAGCTGGTTCTGGAGGACCTGACGTTCCAGGTTCCGGACCAGCAGTTCGTCGCGATCGTCGGCGGCAGCGGGTGCGGCAAGACCACTGCCCTGAACATGGTCGCGGGACTGATCAAGCCGACCGAGGGCAGGGTCGAGGCCCGCATCGGTGAAGAGGTGATCTCGCTGCCGTCGCATCGGCTCGGCTACATGTGGGCGCGCGACACGCTGCTCCCATGGCGCACGCTGCAGCGCAACGTCGAGTTCGGGCTCGAGGTCCGGGGGATGTCGAAGGCCGAACGCCGGGCCCGTGCCGGACACTACCTGGAGATGGTCGGGCTGGCTGGCAGCGAACGCAAGTTCCCCCAGCAGCTGTCCCACGGCATGCGGCAGCGGGGGAGCCTGGCTCGGCTGCTGGCCACCGAGCCGTCCTTCCTCCTGATGGACGAGCCGTTCTCCGCGCTGGACGCGCAGACCAAGGGCGTCATGCAGCAGGAGTTCCTGACCATCTGGGAAGAGGAGCGGCGCACCGTCGTCTATGTCACCCATGACCTCACCGAGGCGGCGTTGCTGGCTGACCGGGTGCTGGTGATGGGCCAGGGGTACCTGGCTTTCGACATTGAGATTCCGTTCGAACGGCCACGGAAGCTCGACGAGTTGCGGTTCAGTACCGAGTTCGCCGAGATGAACCGATACCTCTACGACCGGTTGCTGGACGCGCAGAGCGGAGGCCGAGCATGAGCACCACCCTTCCCGGCACGGCCGTCGCACGGTCCTCCGGCCCGCCCGCAGACCAGAAGGATCAGATGCGGGAGGCGGTCCGGCAGGCCCGGGGCAGGAAACGTCGTCGCACGGTCAGCGTCCGGTTTGCCCAGCTTGGGCTCGTGATCGCGATCCTGGGCTCGTGGGAGCTGATGTCGCGTACCGGGGTCCTCCCCGACGCGAAGCTGTTCTACGGCAACCCCACGGGCGTGGGAGCCTTCCTGTGGGAGAACCACGGACATCTCGCGGCCAACGCGGTGGCGACGGTCTATGCCTCGTTTCTCGGATTCACACTCGGTGCGAGCAGCGGCATCGTGGTCGGCCTGCTGTTCGGCCGGTTCGAGTTCCTCGAGCGGACGTTCGATCCGGTGATGAACGTCCTGGCGAGCTTGCCGCGCATCGCCCTGGCCCCGCTGTTCCTGCTGTGGTTCGGCATCAGTGATACCGCCAAGGTCGCCCTCGCCATCTCGATCGTGTTCTTTGTCGTCCTGTTCAACACGCTCGCCGGCGTCCGCAGCGTCGAAGGCGAACTGCGGACCGTGGCCACGCTGCTGGGAGCGAGCTCCCGGCAGGTCTTCGTAAAGGTCGTGCTGCCGGGCGCGGTCCCCGTGCTCTTCGCCGGGCTGCGTCTGGCGCTCATGTTCTCCATCCTCGGAGTGGTCGGATCCGAGATGATCGCCGCAAGGCAGGGTCTGGGGCTGGACGTCGTCGTCTACGGCCAGAACCTGCAACCTAACGGTGTGTTCGCGGTGCTCGCCATCCTCGCCACGGTTTCTGGAGTGTTCTCAGCGGTGCTCCGGCTCGTCGAGGGCCGCCTGCTGCGTTGGATGCCAGAACGCACCTGATTTCGCAGACGCCTCGGCGTGGGCCGGCCCGGCACTCGGCCGGCGCCCGCCGTGAGAGCGCGGCCTCCTTCACCAACCCATCAAAAATCATCGGAGTCTTGATGACCCCCATCCTTGCCCTCGCACGCCTGCGTGCGGGAAGACTGGCCGCGGTAGCGCTCACCGGAGCGTTGGCGCTGACCGCCTGCGGCGGTACCGACAAGTCCGGAGCCGCAGGTGCGGACGCGGTGTCCATCGCGGTCGCCGCGTCGAAGGGCTCCATCCCCGGCCTGCCGCCGATCGTCGCCCAGGAGACCGGCATCTTCGCCAAGCACGGTCTTGACGTCGAGCTCATCACGAGCCTGCGCGGTGGTGCGGCGATCATGTCGGCGCTGACCAGCGGCTCGGCCGATGTCGTCGCGCAGACGGTGTCGGCCGGGGCGAAGGCCAAGCAGTCGGGCGCGTCCCTGCCGCTCATCTCCGCGCAGAGCGCCGGCGTGCCCTACATCCTCGTCGCGGGGCCGAAGACGAAGGTCCCGCCGGCCAAGCCCGGCCCGGAGGGATGGCAGGAGACGATCCGCTCGCTGAAGGGCGCGACGATCGCCGCTTCCGGCCCCGGCACCGCGTTCGATGTGATCCTCAAGGGCCTGTTCCACGATGTGGGCCTCGCCGACACCGACTTCAGCAACGTCAACATCGCGCACGGCGGCCCGGAGGTCGCCGCGCTCAAGACCGGCCAGGTCGACGCCGTCGTCGCCGACATCGGCACCGCTCTGTCACTGATCGACGAGGCGGGCGGCCAGGAGGTCCTCGACATGGCCAAGATCGGCCCCCAGTGGCTGACCGACCAGGCGTGGTCGGGATTCATGACCTCGCAGAAGACCCTCGACGCGAAGCCGGAACTGGCCGCGAAGTGGGCGGCGGCGATGACCGAGACCCGCGAGTTCATGCAGAACCCGGCCAACCTCAAGGAGCTCCACCGGATCGCCGTCCAGGTGTCGGGCATCCCGGATAATGACCAGCTCGACCAGGCGCTCACCCGTTTCGGCAAGCTGCTCCTGCCGAGCTTCACCACCGCGCAGGTGCAGACGACCATCGACTACATGACCAAGTCCGGTCAGCTGACGGAGACGCCCAAGGTCATTCCCGCCGAACTCGTCGCGCCTGGTGTGATCGCCGCGGACGGCTGATCATCGGTCGAATCCGAGCCCGGCCAGGCCCACGCAGGGCCTGGCCGGGCATGTTCGAGGAGGTCCTGTGACACAACGCCGGATCGTCGTCGCCCGGCGCGGCCCTGGGCGGGTCGCACACGTGCCCGCGCGCCGGTCATCGTTGGGCTTCCTCATCGAGGCGGGGTGCGGGGGCGTACTGCGGCAGCACCTGCTCGTCGGGGAACACCGGCTCCGGCTCGGCGTCGAAGATGTCCGGGAGGTGCCGGGACACCCGGAGCGGGAACACCGCAGGCCTCTTCTCCAGGAAGGACGCCACGCCCTCGGCCGCGTCGGCTCCGCGGGTCCGCTCGAACAGCCCGCGGGATTCCGCGACGTGCGCGGTCATCGGGTGTTCCGCGCCGAGCATCCGCCACAGCAGCTGCCGTGTGAGGGCCGCCGACACCGGGGCGGTGTTGTCGGCGATCTCGCGCGCGATCGCGCGGGCCGCGGGGAGAAGTTCCCCGGTCGGGTGAACGGCGGTGACCAGGTGTGAGCTCAGCATCTCCGGCGCCCCGACCATCCGGCCGGTCAACGTCCACTCCGCGGCTTTGCCGATCCCCACCAGGCGCGGCAGGAACCAGCTGGCGGCACCGTCGGGCACGATCCCGCGCCGGGCGAACAGGAATCCGCAGCGGGCCGTATCGGCGGCCAGCCGAATGTCCATGGCCAGCAGGATCGTCGCGCCGACCCCGACGGCGGGGCCGTTGATCGCGGCGATCACGGGCTTCAAGGAGGAGTAGACGCGCAGGGTGACCATGCCGGCCGAGTCGGGCGGCAGCGGCGGTGCCGCCAGACCGGACCCGCGCTCAGCGGACTCGAAGCCGCCCCCGGACAGGTCCGCGCCGGCGCAGAACGCCCGGCCCGCCCCGGTGACGATCACCGCTCTGACGTCGTCATCGGCGTCGGTGCGATCGAACACGGCGATCAGCTCGTCGCGCATGATCGCCTGGAAGGCGTTGAGCTTCTCCGGGCGGTTCAGCGTGACCGTGGCCACCCCGTCCCGGACGTCGTAGAGCAGCGTCTCGTATCGAGACGTGTTGGTGTCGGTCACGGTGCCCCCCGTAGCAGCGCGAGAGCGTGTTCGGCGCCGAGACCGCCACCCAGGTTGACGGTCTTGAGCTCGGTGAAGAACTCCAGGCCCTCCCGGTCGTGTTCGCGGCCGATCCCGGAGGCCTTGACGCCGCCGAACGGTGGCGTCGGGTTGTTGACGCAGGCGTTCAGGCTGAACGTGCCGGTCCGGACCCGTGTGGCGACGACGAGGGCGCGGCCGGGGTCGGCCGTGAAGACCGCGCCGTGCAGGCCGTAGGGGGAGTCGTTGGCGATGGCGATCGCGTCGTCGTCGCCGTCGTGCGGAATGACCACCGCGATCGGCCCGAAAATCTCCTCCTGCGCGGCCCGCATCCCGTTGTGCACGTCCCGCAGGACCGTCGGCCGCAGGTACCAGCCCCGGTCGAGACCGGGCGGGCGGTCTCCGCCGAAGGCGACTCTCGCGCCGTCCTCGCGCGCTTCGGCGATGAAGGACTCGCAGCGGTCGCGCTGAGCCTCGATCGCCAGCGGCCCCATCTCGGTGGCGGGGTCCATCGGATCGCCGACGACGATGCCTGCCGCGGTGTCGCACAGCTTCTCGATGACCTCCTCGTAGCGGTCACGGGGCGCGAGGACCCGGGTCAGCGCGGTGCAGACCTGCCCGGCGTTGCGGAAGACCCCCGACCGGAGGACCGCCGAAACCTCGGTGATGTCGGCGTCGTCAAGGATCACGGCGGCGGACTTGCCGCCGAGTTCGAGCTGCACCCGGGCGAAGCGCCGTCCGCAGACCTCGCCTATGCGGGTGCCCACGGCGGTGCTGCCGGTGAACGACACCGCAGTGACGTCCGGGTGCGACACGAGCCGTCCGGACTCGGCGGCACCGGCGGGCAGGACGCTCAGCAGCCCTTCGGGAAGGCCGGCCTCGGCCAGCGCCGCGGCCAGGTGGTAGATGTCCACCGGGGTCTGCGGCGACGGCTTGGCGATGACGGGACAGCCCATCAGCAGCGCCGCGACGACCTTGTTCACGGCGGTGGCGAACGGGCCGTTCCAGGGGGTCAGCGCGGCGACCGGGCCGACCGGTTCGCGCATCACCAGCGCGTCCGATCCGCGTCCGGTGCGGATCTCCCGTTCGGGGATCACCCGAGCGAACGCGGCCATCTCCCGCATCGTCGCGACGGACGCGGGGACGTGGCCGCCGACGGTGCCGGTGAGGGGCGCGCCCATCTCCTCGGTCATGATCTGCCCGATCTCGGCGGCCCGGCCGGGGATGATCTCGGCTGCCCGCTCGATCACCGCGGCTCGCTCGGCCACGCCGGCCCGGTACCAGTCGCCCCGCAGGTAGGCCTGCTGGGCCAGGGCGACGGCGGTGTCCACCTCGGACGGGGTGACCTCCGGTACGGAGAAGGCGAGCTGTTCCGTCGCGGGATTGATGACGTGTATCCGGCCGTCGCCGGACGGCTCGGTCCACCGACCGCCGATCCAGTGCCGGTCCAAGTGCCGCATCGGCTCAGACCGTCCAGGCGACGGGCAGGTCGGCCAGGCCGCGCAGCCGGTAGAGGCCGTCGTGGTCGGAGTCGCCGTCCAGGCGCAGGCCATCGAGCCGGGAGAGCAGCTCCCGCACGGCCGTCCGCCCCTCGGCGCGGGCCAGCGGCGCGCCTAGGCAGTGGTGGATCCCCATGCTGAAGGCGAGGTGGCGCTTGGCGTTGGGCCGGGCGACGTCGAAGCGGTCGGGATCGTCGAAGACGGCGGGGTCGCGGTTCGCGGCGGCGAGGATGCAGTGCACGAGGGTCCCCGCGGGAACCGGCTCGCCCGCGATCTCGGTGTCCCGCAGCGCCTTGCGCGGTTCCACCTGCAACGGGGGGTCGATGCGGAGCATCTCCTCCACCGCGTTGTCGATCAGGTCCGGGCGCGCCCGCAGGAGGGCGAACTGGGCGGGCTCGGCGAGTAGGGCGCGCATCCCGTTGCCGATGAGGTTGACGCTCGTGTGGTGCCCGGCTCCGAGGAGGAGCACGAGCGTGTACAGCAGTTCCTCCTCGCTCAGCCGGTCGCCGTCCTCCTCGGCGGCCACGAGCACGCTGATGAGGTCTTCACCGCGGTGGCGCCGCCGCTCGTCGACGAGCTTGCGGAAGTATTCGGTCTCGGCCGTCGCCGCGGCCGCCGCGGCCGTGACCAGCTCCCGGCTCTTCGGCGTGTCGACCCACTCGGGGATCGCGGTGTGCCGGTGGATCGCGTTGGCCCAGTCCTCCCACAGCTCGCCGTCCGCGTAGGGCACGCCGAGCATCTCGGTGATGACCAGGGTGGGCAGTGGCAGCGCGAAGTCCTTGATCAGGTTCATCCGGCCGCGTGGTTTCAGCCCGGTGAGGAGCTGGTCGGCGAAGTACTCGATGCGGTGCTGGTAGGCGCGGATCGCCCGTGGCGAGAAGCCGTGGCTGACCAGGCGGCGCAGCCTGGTGTGCTCGGGCGGGTCCATCGAGTGGAAGTTGGGGTAGGCGGCGGGACGCTGCCCGAACGTCGCACTGTCGGTCAGGATCTCCTGGCAGAGCTTGAATCCGCAGACGAGAAGGTGGTCGTCGGATGCCCGGTACACGGGGGCGTCGGCCGTGAGTCTGCGGTAGGCGTCGTAGGGATACTCGACGAACTCCGGCCCGCTGATCAGATCACTCAGCGGCTCTTGAGCGAGCATGTCTGAAACTCCTGGGATCGTTCTACGTTCGGGACGGTTCAGGCGCCGATGCCGGCGCCGCCGCGAACACCTGCGTACTGGGGGACTTCGGGCGGTGCGAGCTCACCGGTGACGAACCCGCCGAGCGCACCGCCGTCGATCACGAGGTTGACGCCGGAGACGTAGCTCGCGGCGTCGGCGGCCAGGAACAGCAGCGGGAGGGCCTGTTCCTCGGGGCGGGACATGCGCCCGATGCCGCCGGTCGACTTGCGGAGCTGCTCGTCGGTGCGCTTCTTGCGGAAGTGCTCCATCATCGGGGTGTCCGTGGCGCCCGGCGAGATGGCGTTCATGCGGATGCCACGCGGGGCGAGGTGCGCCGCGCGGGCCATGGTGTAAACGATTACGCAGGCCTTGCTGAAGCCGTAGGCGTGCTCGGCGAGTTCGGGCCGGGCGGCGAACCACTCCCCGGCTGCATCGTCGTCGCCGAGGGCCAGGAGTTCCTGGATGGCGTCGAGCTGCTCGGGCCAGTTGATCCCGGCCTTGGACGCGATGCTGGCGATGGCCCCGCCGCTGGTCATCGCGGGCAGCATGGCCTCGGTGAGGCGGCGCAGCCCGAAGAAGTTGACCTGCATGATGTCCGGCGCGGTGAAACTGCTGTGCGGCAGGCCCGCACAGTTGAGCAGCACGTCCAGAGGGCCGTCGAGTGAACGTGCGAGTTTGGTGGCGGCCTGGTCGATCGCGGCGGGATCACGCAGATCGAGCGGCTGGAAGGACGTCACGGCCAGTTCGTTCTCGCGCAGGTCGAGTGCATGCACCTCGGCGCCGTCCGCGAGGAGGTGCTCGACGGCGGCGCGGCCCATGCCGGAGTAGGAGCCCGTCACCGCCACCCGCTTCCCGGCGAATCCGAAGATCCCCACAACCGCCCCTTTGTTGTGCATGCCGCTCCACACTCTGTTTGGAGATGTGACTAGTAATTTGTTCCATCGAACGTATATTTCGGTCTCGACGACTGTCAACCACTCGGTGTGCTCTTGACACGTGCAGTCGCCGCTCCTACGTTCAACATGACAAACATCTAGTTGAAATATAGCGCTCGAAGGAGAGGTCGTCAGTGGACTTTGCAGGATCTTCGGCTCTCGTGACCGGTGGTGCTTCAGGGCTCGGCGAGGCCGTGGTCCGGGCTCTCACCGCACGGGGCACGTCCGTCGTGGTCGCCGATCTCCAGGACGACAAGGGCCAGCGGGTCGCCGCCGACACCGGAGCGGTCTACCTGCGCACCGACGTCACCGATCCCGGACAGGTCCTGGCGGCCGTCGACGCCGCCGTCGGGCGGGCGCCGCTGCGCATCCTGGTCAACTGCGCCGGAATCGGCGGCTCGGCCCGCACGGTCGGACGCGACGGCACCTACGAATCGGCGTTCCCGATCGAGAAGTTCACCCGCATCGTGACGGTCAACCTGGTCGGGACCTTCAACTGCGTCCGGCTGGCGGCGACCGCGATGGGCCGCGCCGAGCCCGGCCCCGGCGGTGAGCGCGGCGCGATCGTCAACACCGCGTCCGTCGCCGCCTTCGAGGGCCAGATCGGGCAGGCCGCATACGCCGCGAGCAAGGCCGGCATCGCCGGGCTGACGCTGCCGGTAGCCCGCGACCTGTCCGTCCTCGGCATCCGGGTCAACACCATCGCGCCCGGCCTGATTGATACCCCGATCTATGACGGTTTCCCGGACCCGGCGGCGGTCAAGGACAGGCTCCGCCGCGACGTGGTCTTCCCGCCGCGGCTCGGCGACTCCACCGAGTTCGCGAGCCTCACCGTCGAGTTGCTCGGCAACGGCTATCTCAACGGCGAGGTCGTCCGTCTCGACGGCGGCGCCCGCCTCCAACCTAAGTAGGCGATCTTGGACATCGAAGACTCCGCCGAGGGGGCCGCTTTCCGCGGCGAGGTACGGGCGTTCGTCTCCGCGCGGCGCGACGAGCTCTCCATAGGCCGGGGGGCCGCGCCCGAGCGCGTTCCCGACCTCAGACGCGCCCAGGCCCTGCTGCACTCCGCCGGGCTGGTGGGCGTCACGTGGCCCGTCGAGTACGGCGGCCGTGGCGGCACCCCGGTGCAGAAGGTGATCGTCGAGCAGGAGCTCGACCGTGCCGAGGTGCCGCGGCTGATCGGCTGGATCGGCGTCGGCATGTGCGGTCCGGCGATCATGGCGCACGGCACCGAGGAGCAGAAGCGGCGTTACCTCACCCCGATGCTCAACGCGGACGAGGTGTGGTGCCAGCTGTTCAGTGAGCCTGGCGCGGGCAGCGATCTGGCCGCGCTGAGCACCCGGGCTGTGCGGGACGGCGACGGCTGGAGAATCAGCGGGCAGAAGGTGTGGACCACCGGCGCCCAGTGGTGCGACTACGGCATCCTCCTCGCACGCACCGATCCGTCCAAGCCCAAGCACCGCGGCCTCACCATGTTCCTGCTGGACATGCGCGCCCCCGGCCTAACGGTGCGTCCGTTGCGCGAAATGACCGGCGCGGCCGTGTTCAACGAGGTCTTCCTCGATGACGTGCCGGTGCCCGACAGCGCCCGTCTCGGCGAGATCGACGGCGGCTGGGCGGTGGCGCTGACCGTGCTGATGAATGAGCGCTACAGCGTCGGCGGGGACGGCACCGTGTACGGGGCCGGCCCGGACGCGCTGACCCGCGCGGTGGCCGACGCGCTGCCCGGCCTTGGCACCGACCGCAGGGCGGAGATCCTTCAGGAGTACGCGGCCTGCTGGATCGAGGGGCTCGCCTGCCGGATGACCGGCAACCGCATGCTCACCGCGCTGTCCGAGGGACGCGAGCCGGGCCCGGAGGGCAGCGCCGGCAAGCTCGCCTCCAGCGCCCTCCTCAAACGTGCCGCCGACCTCGGTCTCTGCCTCCAGGGCGACGACGCGCTGTTCGGAGCCTCCGCGGCGGGCGACGGCACCTGGCAGGGCATCGCCACATTCGCCCCGGGCATCTCGCTGGCCGGCGGGACCACGGAGGTCATGAAGAACATCCTCGGCGAGCGGGTCCTCGGCCTGCCGCCGGAACCGCGCCTGGACAAGGCCGCGGCGGCGACGGGTGGAAAGGAGCGCTGACCGTGGACTTCCAGCTCTCGGCCGATCAGCTCGCATTGCAGGAGATGGCCCGCGACTTCTTCGCCGGGAACGGCGGCATCGCCGGCGCCCGAGCCGTGCTCGCCGGGGACGGCGAACTCCCCGACGTCTCGGCGGACCTGCGCAAGCTGGGACTGCTCGGGCTTCTCGCAGAATCCGGCGACGAGGCCGGCACCGTCCTGGACTTGGCGGTCGTGGCCGAGCAGGCCGGCCGCACCCTCACCCCGACCCCCTTGGCCGGGACGGCCGCGCGCGCGGTCCCGTTGCTGCGGGACGTCGCGACGCCACCCGCGGCCGAACTGCTCGGCCGGATCCTCGACGGGGCCGTCAGGGTCGCGGTGGCCGACGTGCGCGAAGTCGAACTTTCCGCCGATGGGACGGTCAGCGGCGTGACCGGCCCGGCACCCGGCGGAACGATCGCCGGCACACTGATCATGCCCGCCTGGCGGGCGGACGGCGCCGCGCTGGTGTCGGTCCAAGTGAGCTCGCACGCCGTGGCCGCGTCCCGTCCCGCCCTCGATCCCACGCGAGAGCTGGCCACCTTCGAGCTCACCAGTGCGCCGGCAACCGTCCTCGCCACGGGCGAGGCAGCCACCGCGGCCTGGGAGCGGGCCAGGGACATCGCCGTCGTCGTGCTGGCCGCCGAGGATCTCGGCACCACCGGCGAGTGCGTCCGCCGCGCCGTCGAATACGCCAAGGACCGGACCGCGTTCGGCAGGCGCATCGGCAGCTTCCAGGCGGTGAAGCACGCGCTGGTCGACGCGTATGTGGCCGAGGAGCAGCTGCGGTCCCTGGTGTGGCTCGCGGCCTGGTCCGCCGACGCCGACCCGCGGAACCTGCCGCTTTACGCATCCGCCGCCGCGGCCTACGCCGCGGGCGCGGCCGAACGTGCTGCGGAGACCCTCATCCAGGTCCACGGAGGCATCGGGTTCACGTGGGAACACGACGCCCATCTCTTCTGGCGGCGGGCGAAGGTCGACCGGGCGCTCCTCGGCGACGTCCACGAACATCGGGCTCGCGTGGCCCGGCTCCAGCTGGCAGGAGTGAGCGCATGAACCGCGACGCCGTCATCTGCGAACCGCTCCGCACCCCCGTGGGCCGCTACGGCGGAGCGTTCCGGGACGTGCCCGCGCAGGATCTCGGCGCGGTCGTCGTCCGGGAACTCCTCGCGCGGACAGCCATCGATCCCGTCGGCGTCGACGACGTGATCTTCTCCCAGTGCTATCCGAGCATGGACGCGCCCGCGCTGGGCCGCGTCGTCGGCCTCGACGCGGGCCTTCCGGTCGAAACCGGCGGGCTCCAGCTCGACCGCCGCTGCGGGTCGGGGCTGCAGGCGGTCATCTACGCCACGATGCAGGTCGCGACTGGGGCGTCGGACATGGTGATCGCGGGTGGGGCGGAGTCGATGAGCCGGGCCCCGCTGTTCACCCACGCGGCCCGGTGGGGCCTGCGCGGCGGCGCCCTGGAACTGCACGACGCGCTCGCCCGCGGACGCGTCACCGCAGGCGGCCGGAACCATCCCCTCCCCGGCGGCATGCTGGAGACCGCGGAGAATCTGCGTCGGCGATACGAGGTGTCGCGGGCGGAGCAGGACGAGTTGGCGCTGCGGTCCCATCAGCGCGCGGTCACCGCGCAGCGGGACGGGACGTTCAAGAACGAGATCGTCCCTGTCACGGTGCGCGGCAGGCGGGGCGAGACGATCGTCGACACCGATGAGCATCCCCGCGCCGATACCACCCTGGAGGCGCTCACCCGGCTCAGGCCCGTCATGGCCGCGGCAGACCCGGAGTCCACCGTGACCGCAGGCAACTCCAGCGGCCAGAACGACGGCGCGGCCGCCTGCCTGGTGACGACCTTCGACCGCGCCGAACGCCTCGGGCTGCGCCCGCTCGCCCGGCTCCGGTCCTGGGCGGTCGCCGGAGTGGGGCCCGAGGTGATGGGAATCGGGCCCGTCCCGTCCACGGCCAAGGCCTTGGAGCGCGCCGGGCTTCGCCTGGCTGACATAGACCTGATCGAACTGAACGAGGCGTTCGCCGCTCAGGTCCTCGCCGTCACCCGGGCCTGGGGGTTCGGCGAGGCCGACTTCGCCCGGCTGAACGTGCACGGCTCGGGGATCTCCCTCGGCCACCCCGTCGGCGCCACCGGCGGCCGCATCCTGGCGACCCTGCTGCGGGAGATGGACCGGCGGGAAGCCCGGTTCGGCCTGGAGACCATGTGCATCGGCGGCGGCCAGGGCCTGACCGCGATCTTCGAGCGGGTCACGGTGTCGCCGCCGGCCTCCCCGTCCAACGTTGAGGAGACCCCATGACCGAAGCCGTCATCGTCGAGGCGGTCCGGACCGCGACCGGAAAGCGGCACGGGTCGCTGTCCGGCCTGCACCCCGCCGACCTGCTCGCCGCCACCCTGGACGCCCTGGTTACCAGGACGGGTCTCGACCCGGCCCTGGTCGACGACGTCATCACCGGCTGCGTCAACCAGGTCGGTGCCCAGGCGCTCAATGTCGGCCGTTCGGCCGTGCTCGCGGCGGGCTGGCCGGAGAGCGTGCCCGCGACCACGGTCGACCGGCAGTGCGGATCGTCCCAGCAGGCCGCGCACTTCGCCGCCCAGGGCGTCATCTCGGGCGCCTATGACATCGCGGTCGCCTGCGGTGTGGAGAACATGACGCAGATCCCGATGCGCTCACAGGTCTCCGACCCCGCCC
The DNA here is from genome assembly GCF_040650055.1 of Spirillospora sp. NPDC048819. Lineage (NCBI taxonomy): Bacteria > Bacillati > Actinomycetota > Actinomycetes > Streptosporangiales > Thermomonosporaceae > Spirillospora > Spirillospora sp. NPDC048819. Next base: position 62,198 of record NZ_JBEZGN010000039.1, read on the forward strand.
TCGGCGAGCCCTTCGGACCGCTGGTCGACGCCCGTTACGCGGACAGGGAGAACTTCGGGCGGCGGGGCCGGATCAACCAGGGCCTGTCCGCCGAGCTCATCGCCCGGCGCTGGAAGCTCTCGCGCGCCGAACTCGACGAGTTCGCCGTGCGCAGCCACCGGCGCGCGGCCGAGACCACCCGCGCCGGCGCGTTCACCGAGGAGATCGTCCCGGTCGAGGCCAGGCGCAGGGACCGGGAGACGGGTGAGATCGTCAAGGACGGCGGTACCGTCTCCGCGGACGAGGGCATCCGCGCGGACACCTCCGCCGAGACACTCGCGAAGCTCCGGCCGGCGTTCACTCCCGACGGGTCGATCACCGCGGGCAACAGCTCACAGATCAGCGACGGCGCGTCCGCGATGCTGATCATGTCGCGGGAGGCGGCGGAGCGGCTCGGACTGCGCCCGCGGGCCCGCTTCCACTCCTTCGCACTCGCCGGAGTCGACCCGATCGAGATGCTGACGGGGCCGATCCCGGCGACCGCGAAGGTGCTGCGCCGGGCGGGACTCGGCCTGGACGAGATCGACCACTTCGAGGTCAACGAGGCCTTCGCGTCGGTCACGGTGGCCTGGCACCGCGAGTACCCGATCGACGCGGCGCGGCTCAACCCGTGCGGCGGGGCGATCGCGCTCGGTCACCCGCTCGGCGCCTCCGGCGGGCGCCTGCTCACGACCATGCTCCACGCGCTGGAGCGGACCGGTGGACGCTACGGCCTCCAGACCATGTGCGAGGGCGGCGGCCTGGCCAACGCCACCATCATCGAGCGGCTCTGAACCCAGGAGAACTCCCGTGACCGAGATCCTCACCCCACCGCCCGGGATCGACCTCCAGAGCAAGTACGAGACCGAGGAGGGCCGGATCTACCTGACCGGGCTACAGGCCCTGGTCAGGGTCATCGCCGACCGGATGCGCGCCGACCGGCGGGACGGGCTGCGCACCGGGGGGTTCGTCTCGGGCTACCCCGGCTCCCCGCTGGCGGGTCTCGATCTCGAACTTGAGGCACGCGCCGGGCTGCTGGAGGAGCTCGGTGTGGTGCACCGGCCGGGCCTCAACGAGGAACTGGCCGCGACCGCGGTGATGGGCAGCCAGATCGCGACCCGATTCGGGAAACTGCGGACCGAGGGGGTCGCGGGGTTCTGGTACGGAAAGGCGCCCGGTCTCGACCGGTCCGCAGACGCGATCCGGCACGCCAACTACTTCGGGACGACCAAGACAGGCGGCGTTCTGGCGTTCGTGGGCGACGACCCGACGTGCAAGTCCTCAAGCGTGCCGAACAGCTCCGAGCCACTGCTCGCCGAACTTCAGCTGCCCACGCTGCATCCCGGCTCGATCCAGGAGGTGCTGGACCTCGGCCTGCACGGCATCGCGCTGTCGCGGGCGTCCGGGCTGTGGACCGGGTTCAAGATGATCACCTCGATTGCGGACGGTGCGGGAACCGCTCGGGTCGGCCCCGGACGTGTCGTCCCGGTCATGCCCACCGGACCGGATGGCGGCGTCCTGGGCAAGGAGGAGCCGTCGACGCTCTCCCCGCCGCAGATTCTTGCGGTCGAACAGGAGATCCACGAGGTGCGGCTGCCCGCCGCGCTCGCCTACGCCCGGCTCAACGGGCTGAATGAGATGGGCGGCTCCCGGCGGGAGGCATGGCTCGGGATCATCGCCCCCGGCCACCTCTACTACGAGGCCGTCGAGGCGCTGCGGCAGCTCGGGCTGGACGGTGACGGCCTGGAGCGGCGCGGAATCCGGCTGCTCCGGCTGGGCATGGTGCATCCGCTGGATTCCGACCTCGTGCGAACCTTCGCCCGTGGCCTGGACGAGATCGTGGTCGTCGAGGACAAAGCACCCCGCCTGGAGCACCTGGTGCGCGACGCGCTCTACCGCACCCCGGATGCCCCGCTCGTGCTCGGCAAGCGCGATGAGCGCGGCGGCGTCTTCCTGCGCGCCCATGGCGGGCTGGACGCCGACGCACTCACCGCGCCCCTGCTCGGACGCCTGCGTCCGCGCCTGGGCGATGACGCACTGCGGGTCCCAGCGGCGCCGCCGGCCAGGATCTCGCTGCCGCTGATCCCGCGGACGCCCTACTTCTGCTCGGGATGCCCGCACAACTCCAGTCTGCGCGTACCGGACGGCAGCCTGGTCGGCGCCGGGATCGGCTGCCACTCCATGGTCGCGTTCATGGCCCCCGACGTCGTCGGAGAGGTCACGGGCGTGACGCAGATGGGCGGCGAGGGCGCCCAGTGGATCGGTGCCGCCCCGTTCGTGGACACCGGGCACCTGTTCCAGAACCTCGGCGAGGGCACGTTCTTCCACTCGGGAGAGATGGCCGTCCGGGCGTCGGTGGCGGCGGGCAGCACCGTCACGTACAAGATCCTCTACAACCGGGCCGTCGCCATGACCGGCGGGCAGGAGGCCGGTGGCCTGCTGGAGGTGCCTGAGCTCGCGGCGATGCTCACGACGATCGGCGTGCGGAAGATCATTATCACCGCGGAGGACATGTCCCGATATCGCCGTGTGCGCCTGCCCCGCGGGGTGCGCGTCCTGCCGCGGGAGCGGATCGTCGATGCGCAGGAGGAACTGCGCGCCATCGAGGGCGTGACGGTGCTGATCCACGACCAGCAGTGCGCGGCGGAGGCGCGCAGGCTGCGCAAGAGGGGCGCGCAGCCCGATCCCGCGATGCGGGTGCTGATCAACGAGCGCGTGTGCGAGGGCTGCGGCGACTGCGGCGCGGCTTCCAACTGCCTGTCCGTGCAGCCCATCGACACCGAGTTCGGGTCGAAGACGGCGATCCACCAGTCGTCGTGCAACAAGGACTACACGTGCCTCGCCGGTGACTGCCCGTCCTTCGTCACGGTCGAACCCGCAGGCCCCCTGGGACGACTGTTCCACCGGCTTCGAAGCAGGTCCGTGGTCGCGGCGGAGACGGGAGGCCGGGTCGAGCCGATCGGCGACGACGAACTGCCCGACCCTGAACTGCGCGTGAACGCCGACGACTTCCGGGTGCGCATGCCCGGGATCGGCGGGACCGGGGTGGTGACCGTGGCGCAGATGCTCGGAACGGCGGCGCTTCTCGACGGACGATTCGTCACCGGCATGGACCAGACCGGACTCGCGCAGAAGGGCGGCGCGGTCGTGTCGGACCTGCGGATCACCCGGGAGGCGGTCCCGGCGGCCACGAAGCTGCCGTCCGGCGCCGTCGACCTCTACCTGGCCTTCGACCTCGTCGTGGGGCTGACACCGGCGAACCTCTCCGGCGCCGGCCCGGCCCGGACCGTGGTGGTGGCCTCGACGACCGCCACCCCGACCGGCCGGATGATCGGCACGGGAGCGAGGCAGCCGGACGTGGCGCGGATGCGCGCGGCGCTCGATGAGCGGTCCCGGGCGGAGGAGAACGTCTATCTGGATCTCGCGCGCCTCACCGAGGCGCTGTTCGGGCGCAGCACCTCGGCGAACGTGCTCGGCCTCGGCGTGGCCCACCAGCGCGGGGTTCTTCCGGTGAGCGCCGCCTCCATCGAGCACGCGATCCGGCTCAACGGGGTGGCGGTCAAGACGAACATGCAGGCGTTCAGGTGGGGACGGCTCTACGTGGCCGACCGGGAACGGTTCGACCGCGCGGTCGCGGCCGGGGGGCCGGGAGAGCAGCCGGAACCGCCCGCCGCACCGCGGCTGGCCGGGCTGGCCACTTCCGGTTTCGGGGGAGAGCTGGGCAGGCTCGTCGCGCTTCGCGCACCGGATCTGGTGGCCTACCAGGACGTCCGGTACGCGCGCCGGTACCTGGACGCGGTGCGCCGGATCGCCGGCGCGGAGGAAAAGGTGTCCGCCGGGTCGACGACGCTGGCCGAGGCGGCCGCTCGGGGCTTGTACAAGCTGATGGCGTACAAGGACGAGTACGAAGTGGCGCGGCTCCACCTGGAGGAGGCGGCCCGCAGACAGGTCGAGGCGGTCGCCGCCGGCGCGCCGGTGCGTGTCTCCTGGCGACTGCACCCGCCGTTCCTGCGGACGCTGGGGATGAACCGAAAGCTCACGCTGGGCCCGTGGTTCGCCCCGGCGTTCCAAACGCTGCGCGCGTTGCGGCGGGTCCGCGGGACACGGCTCGATCTCTTCGGCTACGCGCACGTGCGCAAGGTCGAACGAGACCTCGTGACGGACTACCTCCGCTTGCTGGAGCGACTCGGCGACGAGTTGACGCCGGACGGTCACGCCGCTGCGGTCGAGCTCGCCGCGCTGCCGGACGTCGTCCGCGGCTACGAGGGGATCAAGCTCGGCAACGTGCGGCGCTACCGGGAGCGGCAGGAGTCCCTGCTCGCCGACTTCGCCGCTACGACGAAGACGAGAGGGGACGACCGATGACCGACGCGGAGACCGCGCAGTTGGTGCTGCGCTGCGTGGTGGGCGTGACGATGGCCGCGCACGGCGTGAAGCACGCCAGGACCTTGGACGGGACGGCTGGGTGGTTCGGGTCCATCGGTTTCCGCCGTCCGCGGATGCAGGCCGTGGCCAGCGCGGTGGTGGAGATCGGGGCGGGGTTGGCGTTGATCGCCGGCCTGGCGACGCCGCTCGCCGCCGCGGCCGTCGTCGGGACGATGGCGGTGGCCGCCTTGTCGGTGCATGTCCCGAACGGGTTCTTCATTACCCGTGAGGGCTGTGAGTACGTCCTGAACTTGGGGATCGCGTCGGTGGCGATCGGTGTGCTAGGGACGGGATCCGCCAGTGTCGACGGCGCGTTCGGCCTGTTTTCGGGCGTGTCCGGCCTCCAGGGTGCGGCACTGGTCGCCGGGCTGGGCCTGGCAGGCGCCGCTGTGCAGCTCGCCGTCTTCTGGCGGCGCCCGCCGACGGCGACCGGCATCGTCGGCGAAGAGACCGCGGAACCGGCGGCGCCCTGATACCTTCCACGACCGTGCGCACGCGGCCGGCCATCTGTGCGGAGGGCATCGGCGCAGGTGGGTGCCATCCCCTCGCAATGAGGTACCCACGAGTAGCTCTTTTGCTATATTGGATGCACTGTTTGCAGTGTGGGTCGCCCCGGGGATCAAGGTAGTGCTGGGGCGTCGCATTCGGAGCCTGGTGAGACAGAATCGTCATGTGAGTCGACCAGGTGGTTGTGATATCGACCAGTGGGTCGAGCCTTCTTCCGCTGGGGCCGACGGAGAAGGCTCCCCCCACCTGACACCAGGAGAGTTCCATGGCTCGTCCCGCACCGTCGGTCGAGCGGACCGTCAAGTTGCTGAAGTTCCTCGCGGATCACCCGAAGGAACGGTTCTCTCTCTCCGACATCGCACGCAGCCTCGACTTCAACAAGGCGACCTGCCACGCGATGCTCATCGAACTGGTGAACGAGGGCATGCTCATCCGCCACCCGGCGGACAAGACCTACGGGCTCGGCCCCGCCCTGGTGAACCTGGGCACCGCCGCCGCCCTCGACGCACACGAGGCGCTCGACATCGCCAAGGCCGAGATGGCGGCGATCCACAGTGATCTCCAGGTCTCGTGTGTCGCGGCGAGTGCCGTCGGTCCGGACATGGTGGTGATGGCGCGCAAGGACGTCGACCGCCCGCTGTTCGGTTACCTGCCGGTGGGGAACCGGTCGCCGATCGTTCCGCCGTACGGCAAGGAATTCCTCGCCTGGGCCCGGGAGGCCGAAGTCGAGGCCTGGCTCGACCGTGCGGACCCGGCCCTGTCCGAGGAGGAGCGGGCGGGCTACTACCGCGAGCTGAACGCGGTGCGCCTGACCGGGTATCACGCCACGACCTTCGATCAGGCGATGATGCTCGCCCGGATCGTCGAGATGCTGCACGGGCTTCCGGGCGCCGCCGAACTCCAGGGGGCCATCGAGGAGCGAGCGAGGCGACGTCACGATCAGGTTCACATCGATCCAGAGGAGGACGCCCCGACGGCCATCATGGCCATCCGCGCGCCGATCTTCGGGCCCTCGGGACGGATCGTCCTGGCCTTGGGCATCGGACAGTTCCCCAGCGGGCTGAGCGGTGCAGAGGTGCAGCACTTCGCCGACCGGCTGGTGGAGGGCACTCGCCGGGTGACCGAGACGCTGCACGGGAACGAGCCCTTCCCGCAGTGGGCGCGCTCCATTGAGGCCGGCGGGCGGCTGGCTGCGGCGAGCACGTAGCTACGTTTGCTATTACAAACGCCAGGTCAATATGATGTCTGCATGAGGCGGAGGGGTGCGCCCTCCGCCGCCCGCGGGTTCCCGGGCGGGGAGCCAGGTGCCCGAGCAGAGAGAAGGGCCATGCGACTCCAGGGTGAGACCGCGCTCGTCACCGGCAGCAGCGGAGGAGGGCTGGGCGCGGAGATCGCCCGCCTTTTCGCACGGGAGGGGGCGTCCATCATGATCACCGGGCGCTCCAAGGACCGCGGGGCCGCACTGGCCGGGGAACTGCGCGCCGCGGGGTACCGGGCGGCCTTCAAGTCCGCCGACCTGTCCGTACGGGCCGACTGCACCCGGCTGGTGGCCGCCACCGCCACCGAACTGGGCGGTCCGTCGATCTTGGTGAACTGCGCGGTATCGCTCCGTACCCCGGACGACGGCCCGGTGGGCACGGTCGGCGATGAGATCTGGGACGAGATGTTCCGCACCAACACGACCGCGGCGATGTGGCTGTGCCAGGAGGTGGTCCCCCTGATGACCGCCGCCGGACGTGGCTCGATCGTCAACGTCACCTCCCGGACCGCGCTGCGTGGCACCCCCGACCTGGCGGCCTACTCCGCCAGCAAGGCGGCCCTGGAGGGGCTGACGCGGTCGATCGCGATGGACTACTCGCGGGCCGGCGTGCGCTGCAACGCCGTGGCTCCCGGCTACATCACCGGCAAGGAGCGGGTGGGGGAACTCGACCCCCGTACCCGGGAGCGGTTCGAGGCGATGCACCTCACCCGGATGCCGACGACCCAGGACGTGGCGAACGCGGTGCTTTTCCTTGCCTCGGACGAGGCGGGTGCGATCACCGGCGTCACACTTCCGGTGGACGGCGGCGGCAGCGCGGTGCGCGGCCTCACGCTGGGGTGATCGGCGCTCGGGCCGCGCACCGCGGCTCGTCGCCTCAGCCGGTCAGCCGCAGCGCGCGTTCAGGGCAGGACCCCGCCCCGGTACGCGCCCGTTCGGCATCGGCGGGCGCAACCGGCTGCACGTCCGGCAGGGCTGTGTAGCCCTCCTCGTCGAGCGGGAAGAGTTTCTCGTCGACGAGGGAGCACAGCGCGTGGCCCTGGCAGCGGGCGCGGTCGACTTCGATCTGCACGGGACTTCTCCAGATGTCCGGGGGCTCAGCGGGTGGGGATCGTGCCGGCAATGAACTCGTCGGTGGGCGGCACCCATGGCGACCCCTGTGAGAGTTCGACGGTGTTGCCGTCGGGGTCGCGCACGAAGGCGTACTCGCATTCCGGGTCCCCGGGCCTGCGCGGGTTGAAGCGCGACGGCGGCGTCATCACCTCGTATCCGGCCGCGGCGCACTCCGCCACGAGTTCCGCGATGTTAAGGGCATGGATGGTGATGTAGCGGAAGCCGATGGATCGCTCGCGCGGGTTCTGGCTTTCGGGCGGCGTGTCGTCCTTGAGGAGCTTGAGCATGGAGTTGCCCAGCCGCAGGCCCCACACGTGCGCGCCGGGTACGAAGATCTCCGCGAACGGCTCCATTCCGAGGGTATCCCGGTAGAAACGCAGGGATGCTTCCGCGTCGCGGACATGGAGCCCGTATTCGATGGCGTAGACGGCCATCGTGTCCAGGTCGATGGGCATCGCCTCTCCCCACTCCCGTTAGGGTTTGTTCATGCAAACTGTCGTTCGCTATACTGTCGCCAGAGATGGAAGAGGTCAAGGGAATCGCGCCCGCGCCGGCGGTCCCCGGTCAGGGAGGCGCCGCCGGCGGAGAACAGGAGTCGTCTCGTGAACGTTCCCCCAGCTCTCAGGCGACAGAGGTCGGCTCTGTGCGGCGTGCGCGACGATGTCGCGTGGGTGCGGCTGAACCGGATGGACTACTCCAACGCGATCGACGACCAGGCGGCCATAGAGCTGCGCAGCGCCTGGGCCTGGCTGCGCGAGGAGCCGGGGATCTCCACGATCGTCATCACGGGCAACGGTCCGGAGGCCTTCAGCGTGGGGCTGTCCTCGCGTTCACGGCCGAGCGACCCGTCCTTCACCCCCCGCGTGCACGGGGTGCGCCAGCAGATCATCGCCGCGGTGAACGGCATCGTCATCGGTGAGGCCTTCGCGCTCCTGGACGATGCGGACATGATCATCGCCGCCGAGCACGCGACGTTCGTCCAGCCGGTCCGGCCGATGCCCGCCGCACCCGGAGCAGGACGGTCGCGGTGGTTCGACGGCGCCGACTGGAGCACGCCGATGCGGGCGGACCAGGCCCGCGCGGCGGGCCTGGTCCACGAGGTCTGCCCCCTGGTCGAGTTGAAGCAGGTCACCTGGCGGGCCGCTGCGGCGGTCCGGACCAGCGGGTGACGGCGGAATCAGGTCGGTCAGGTCAGTCCCGATAACCCTGCGGGGGACGCCGCGTGGGCGTGAAACTTGGGGGTGGGTCGCTCGCTGACGCCGGTCCAACCGTGTGATGTGAGCGCGTAGGTCAGTCTGGTTGCTGGGGCCTGGACCTGAAGGGTCGCTGTTTGTGCCTGGAGCACGCCGGTCAGAATTTCGGTTCCCGACCGAGGCCCTGCGTGCGGCCCGTCCCAGTCGGCGGCGGTGTGAAGGGGTGCGGGTGGCCAGATCGGAGCCGGTGGAGGTCCCCGACGAGGAGCATGAGCGGCTGTTCGAGCGGGTGTGCGCGATCGATGTCGCCAAGGGGGCCGGGAAGGTGTGCACGCGGCTGCCGCACCCGCAGGCCACCGGACGGCGGGTGACCAGGGTGTGGGACGTGGACGCCGTGACCGGTGACGTCATCGAGCTGGGTGATCACCTGGCCTGCCAGGGGATCGAGGTGGTGACGCTGGAGTCGACGTCGGACTACTGGCGGATCTTCTTCTACCTGCTGGAAGCACGCGGGTTGCGGGTGCAGCTGGTCAACGCCCAGCATGCCAAGAGCCTGCCCGGCCGGCCCAAGACCGACAAGCTCGACAGCGTGTGGCTGGCCAAGCTGACCGAGAAGGGCCTGCTGCGGCCCTCGTTCGTCCCGCCGCCCGAGATCCGGCAGCTGCGCGACTTCACCCGGTTGCGGCTGGACCTGACGGCCGAGCGCACCCGGCACTGGTCGAGGCTGGAGAAACTCCTCGAAGACGCCCTGATCAAGGTGACCTCCGTCGCCTCCAGGATCACCACAGCATCGGTGCGGGACATGATCGAGGCCCTCATCGCCGGTGAACGCGACCCCAAAGTCCTGGCCGGTTTCGCCCGCGGCCGGATGCGCGAGAAACACGCCGCGCTGATCGAGGCCCTGACCGGCCGGTTCGGCCACCACCACGCCCTGCTCGCCCGGATGCTGCTCGACCAGATCGACACCCTCACCGGCCAGATCGACCAGCTCACCACCTGGATCGAAGACCACCTGCAAGCGATCCCCGCAGCGCAACCACCCGGCCCCGGCGGCCCCGACGACCCCGACGGTCGTGGTCGCGGGTGTGATCACCGGCAGTCCTGCACCTGCCTGCTGGGCGCGGTGGCGCGGCTGGATGAGATCCCCGGCATCACCCCGCACGGCGCCCAGATCATCCTCGCCGAGATCGGCCTGGACATGTCCCGGTTCCCCACCGTCGGCCATCTGGTCTCCTGGGCCAAACTGTGCCCCCGCACCCTGCAATCGGGTCCTAAGAACAAGACCGGCAAACCCGGCAAGGGCAACCGGTACCTCAAAGGCGTGCTGTCAGAGATGGCCACCGCCGCCGCCAAGACCGACACCTTCCTGGGCGAACGCTACCGGCGCATCGTCAAACGCCGCGGCAAGCTGCGCGCCATGGTCGCGGTCGCCCGCTCCATCCTGGTCATCATCTGGCACCTGCTCGCCGCCCCCGCCGCCCGCTTCCGCGACCTCGGCCCGGACTACTACACCACCAAGATCAACAAAGACCGGAAAGCCTCGACCCACATCCGCCAACTCCAAGCCCTCGGCTTCACCGTCACCCTCACTCCCGCCGAGGCCGCCTGAACCAACCCGCACGACAGACCCCGACCCGAAATCACAAGGGCCGGGGTCCGCTGCCGCACGTCCAGTCGAGGTACTCAGTTTCCGGTCAGGTGGAGGCTTTGCGGCTCGAGGAACATGCGCAGGCCCTCGGGCCCGTACTCCCGGCCGAGCCCGGAGTCCTTCAGCCCGCCGAACGGGGCCGCCCAGTTGGTCGTGGCCCCGTTGACCGTCACCATCCCGGTGCGGATCCGGCGAGCGGTGCCCGCCGCGCGCCGGGCATCCTCGCCGAACACCGCGCCTGAGAGGCCGTAGCGCGAATCGTTGGCCAGCGTGATCGCGTGCTCTTCTCCGTCGTAGGGGATCACCGTGACGACCGGGCCGAAGACCTCCTCCTGCGCGATCTCCGCGCGGTGGTCCACGTCGGCGAGCACGGTGGGCCGCACGTAGTAGCCGACGGGCAGGCCCGGGGGGCGGCCCCCGCCGGTCACCACACGAGCGCCTTCGGCGACGGCACGCTCGACCATCGCCAGCACCCGGTCGCGCTGAGCGACGCTGATGAGGGGCCCGATCTCGGTCTCCGGGTCGAGCGGGTCCCCCACGCGCAGGGCGGAGACGGCGGAGCCGACGGCCTCGACTGTCTCGGCGTACCTCGACCTCGGCGCGAGGACCCGGCTCAGGGCGTAGCACTGCTGCCCGTTGTTGCCGAAGGTGGCGCCCAGCACGGCCGGAACCAGGCGATCGAGGTCTCCATCGTCGAGCAGGACGGCGGCGGACTTGCCCCCGAGTTCGAGCACGCAGGGCTTGATCTGCTCCCCGCAGGCCCGGCCGATAGCGCGGCCCGCGGCCGCGCCGCCGGTGAAGGACACCAGGTCGACGCCCGGGTGTGCGCTCAGCGCGGCCCCGGCCTTCGTTCCGCCATGCAGGACGTTCACGGTTCCGGGGGGCAGGCCCGCCTCGGCGATGCACTCGGCGAGCGCCTGGACGGTCAGCGGCGCCTCGGGGGAGGGCTTCAGCACCACCGTGCACCCCGCGATGAGAGCGGGGACGAGTTTCTGCATCGTGAGGAAAAGGGGACCGTTCCACGAAACGATCGCACCCACCACGCCGATTGGCAGTTGCCTGACCACGGAGGTGCCGAACGGCCCCTTGCGCTCCTCCTCCCAGGGGAAGGCGCGGGCGGCGCCGATCAGCGTGTCGACCAGCGTGGGCACCATCCGGACCTGCATCCCGCCCTTGCCGCCGACCGGGGAGCCGATCTCCCGGACGAGCACGTCGACGAGTTCCTCCGTCCGAGGTTCGAGGGCGGCCACGATGCGCTGGACCGCGGCGATCCGTGCGTCGACGGGCAGTCCGGGCCATGCGCCGGTGTCGAAGGCGGTCCGGGCCGCGGCGACCGCCGCGTCGACGTCGGCGGCCGTCGCCTCCGGGACACGGCCGATGACCTGTTCTGTCGCTGGGTTCACGACGTCGATGAAGCCTCCAGCCTGCGGAGACACCCACTGTCCGCCGATGTGGAGGGTGCTGTGCTGGATCATCCCGAACCCCAGTCGATACTCGTGTGACCTTTGACACCAAGCTAGGAGTAATCGTAGCCTCTCTGCAACCGCTCGGTTGTTAAATCAAACACCGATGGTCTTCTTCGAATGGAGGTCCGTGGTGGCTCGTCCCGAAACGTTCACGCCTCACTCCCCAGACGTCGCGGCACTGACGGCCGAGGACGGCCCCCTTGTCGCGGGTGCCGGCGGATGCCCGTTCGGCGTCCGGTTCGGCAGTGCGGCGCTCGACGAGAACTTCCACGAGGCCCTGGCCGTGCTCCGGGAGAGCTCGCCCATCGCGGCGGACCTGCGGTTCGACCGCGCCTACTTCGTCAGCCGATACGCCGACGTGTGGCGGCTTCTGCAGGACTGGGAGGTCTACTCCTCGGCGGCGGGCGTAGCCGGGACCGCCGGGACCAACTCGCGCCTGCTGCCGATGGAAGCCGACCCCCCGCACCACACGGATTGGCGCCGCAAGCTCAACCCCTTCTTCACCCGGCAGCGAATGAAGAGGCACACCGCGGGTGTGCGCCGCGCGGCGGAGGACCTGCTGACGCCGCTGCTGGACGCCGGTGAGGTGGACCTGGTCCGACGCTTCGCCCAGCCGCTCCCGGCCCAGATCTTCTTCTCGGAGATCATGGGCTTGCCCGCCGGGGACGCCGAGCTGTGCATGGGGTTCATCGAGCGGGCCGTGGGATCGCACGACCCGGGGGAGTCGGCGGCGGGCTTCGCCGAGCTGGCCGGGTTCGTTCAGCCGCTGGCCGCGGAGGTCGCCACACGGCCGGAGACCGATGACGTGGTCAGCGCGGTCGTCCATACGGAGGTCGACGGAAAGTCCGCCCCCCAGGGCGACGTGGTCTCCGTGCTCATGCTGTTGATCCTCGGTGGCCTGGAGACGACCTCGGGCGCCCTCTCCGGCGCGCTGAACCACTTCGCCGAGCACCCGGACCTTCTGCCGAGGCTGCGCGAGGACCCGGTCTTCGTCCGCTCGACGGTCGAGGAGTCGCTGCGCATGTTCGCGCCGACGACCTACCTGCGCCGCACCGTCACCTGCCCGGTCACCGTGCACGGCAAGGAGTTCCGGCCGGGGGACACCATCGAGCTCAGCTACGCGTCCTCCAACTACGACTCCGCCGAGTTCTCCGACCCCGAGGTCTTCGACCCCGGCCGCTCGCCGAACCGCCACCTGGCCTTCGGTGTCGGGCTGCATCGCTGCATCGGGTCGAACCTCGCGCGACTCGTCCTGGAACAGGCGGTGACGGTGGTGGCCGAGCGTGTGGAGGTGATCGAGACGGCCGCCGGGCCCCGGTGCTACCACTCGGTCCCCACGCGAGGTCTGGTCGACCTCCCGGCCCGCCTCAATTCCCGATGACCGGAGGCGAGCAGGGGCCCGCGAGTACGCGGCTGGACGGTGGCGCGGGCGGAATGGTCCTGCGGAGCTGGCTGCACGCCGAAGGATTCGGCGCGTCGGCGTCCGCCCGGCCGGTGATCGGGATCTGCACGAGCTGGAGTGAACTCAACCCGTGCAACGCCGGGCTCCGCGATGTCGGCGCGGCGGTCAAGCGGGGGGTGCTGCGGGCGGGCGGGCTGCCGCTGGAATTCCCCACGATCAGCCTCGGCGAGAATTTTCTGACGCCGACGGCCATGCTGCTGCGCAACCTCATGGCGATGGACGTCGAGGAGATGACCGCGCGCAGCCCCGTCGACGGCGTGGTGCTGCTCGGCGGGTGCGACAAGACACTGCCAGCGCAGCTGATGGGGGTGGCGAGCGCGGGAAAGCCCGCCCTCGTCGTACCCGCGGGCCCCCGGCTGGAAAGCCGTTTCCGTGGACGGCCCCTGGTCACCGACGACTACTGGGACCTCGCCGCCCAACGCGTCGCCGGACGGCTGCCCGCCGCGGAGTGGGCGTGCCTGGAGACCTGCCTGAACATCTCACCGGGCACCTGCAACGTGATGGGGACGGCGACGACCATGGCCGTCGTTGCAGAGGCGCTCGGCATGTCGCTGCCCGGCGCGGCCCTGATCCCGGCCGTCGACGGCCGCCGCTTCCAGCTCGCGGAGGCCACCGGGGCGGTCGCGGTGGCCGCCGTGGAGGCCGGGCTGACGCCGGAGAAGATCATGACCCGTGGCGCCCTCGGCAACGCGCTGCGTGCGGTGCTCGCCGTCGGAGGCTCGACGAACGCCGTGATCCATCTGACCGCGGTGGCCGGAAGGCTCGGCCTCCGGCTCGGCCTGGACGACGTCGCCGAACTCGCCATGACGACCCCGCAGCTGGCCGCGATCCGCCCTTCGGGTCCGCATCTGCTCAGTGACTTCGCGGAGGCCGGGGGCGTGCCCGCCCTGCTACGGGCGCTGGAACCGCTGCTGGACACCGGCGCGACCACGGTCACCGGGGAGTCTCTCGCGAAGGTGATCGCCGCGGCGCCGGAGCCGGACGGCGCGGTGATCCACCCGGTGGACGCGCCGCTGCGCCCGGACGGCGGCCTGACCGTCCTGCGGGGCTCGCTGGCACCGCGCGGGGCCCTGATCAAGAACTCGGCCGCCGAGCCGCGGCTGTGGCGGCACACCGGCCCCGCTCTGGTCTTCGACGGGCGTGCCGACATGCAGGCCCGCATCCATGACCGGAACCTGCCCGTCACCCCGGACACCGTGCTCGTGCTCCGCGGCGCGGGACCGCGCGGTGGGCCGGGGATGCCCGAGGCCGGTGGAATCCCCGTGCCGTCCAAGCTGTTCGAGGTCGGGGTCACCGACATGGTCCGCGTCTCCGACGCCCGGATGAGCGGTACCCAGGGCGGCGCCGTCGTCCTGCACGTGACGCCCGAGGCCGCCGTCGGCGGCCCGCTCGCGTTGGTCCGCGACGGTGACCTGGTCCGGCTCGACGTCCGGGCGGGCACCCTCGATCTACTGGTGGACGCAGCGGAGCTGGACCGCAGAGGGACCTGCTGGCAGGCCCCGGCTCCGGCGGCGCGGCGCGGCTACGAGGCCCTCTACACGCGGCATGTTCTGCAGGCCGACGAGGGCTGTGACTTCGACTTCCTGCGGCATCCGGACGCCGCCCCTCATGAGGAGGAATCCCCATGCCCGGTCTCGACCACGTCGGCCTCACCGTCACGGACCTCGACGTCTCAATCGAGTTCTACTGCGACGTCGTCGGCATGAGCTTCCAGAAACGCGGCTTCAAGACCGGAGGCGGTTGGTTCGACACGCTCACCCGTAACGAAGGCGCGGTGATCGACGCCGCCCGGGTTGGGTTCGACGGGTTCACACTGCAGCTCGTCCAGTACCACGAGGGCGGCGGCGGCCACGCCGGAACCGGGCACCACCGGGTCGGGAACGTCCACCTGTGCGTGCCGGTGCCGGACGTCGACGCCAAGCACACCGAGATCGTCGCCTCCGGCCGGCACGCCCCGACCGCGGTCGTGACGGTGGCGGGGGGACCGGCCCGGAGCTTCTATGTCGAGGACCCCGACGGCGTCCCCGTCGAGTTCATCCAGCTGAAGGACTGACGGCATCATGGACGTGCTGGTTTCAAAGGCCGCCCACGGAGACTTCGGGGACCTCTTGACCGACGCGGCTCCCGGGGCCCGGTTCCTCCTGGGGTCCGCCGAAGGGGTCACCGACGCCGCCGGAACCCCGCTTACCGACCCGGCGCCGGACGTCGCGTGGTTGTCGAGCGACCTGTTCACCGGCGGCGCGGGAGTCCGCTGGTTCGCTCCGCTGCTCGTGGGCTCGCCGCGGCTGCGGTGGGTGCACAGTTCCACCGCAGGACTGGACTCCCCGCTCTTCGGCAGACTGCGCGACCGGGGGGTGCGCGTCACGGGCTCGCACATCTACGCCGGCCCCGTGTCGGAGTTCGTGGTGCGCGCGGTCCTCGACGAGTTCCAGGACGCGCGGAATTGGCGGGACGCGCAGGCCGCACGCACCTGGCGGCCCCACGAGTTCCGCGAGATCGCCGGTTCGACCTGGGCCGTCGTCGGGCTGGGCGACATCGGCTCGGCCGTGGCGCGGGCCGCCACCGCGCTCGGGGCCACTGTGATCGGCGTCGCCCGCACCCGGCCCGACCCGCTGCCGTCCACGGAGTTCGTCCTCGCCGGCGGGCTGCCGGAGGTCCTGCCGCGTTCCGACGTCGTCGTCCTCGCGCGCAGCGCCGACCCGGACGCGCCGCCGCTGGTCGACGCCGCTTTGCTGGCCGCGATGGCACCCGGCTCCGTCCTGGTCAACGTTGCCCGGGGCAGCCTCGTCGACGAGCAAGCGCTGCTCGCGGCGCTTGACACCGGGGCTCCGGCGCGGGCCGTCCTCGACGTCACTGCGGTCGAACCCCTGCCACCCGACAACCCGCTGTGGACTCATCCGGCGGTGACCCTGACCCCGCACACCTCGGGCCAGGGCCACGGCCGGTACCGCAGGGGCGCCGGACTCTTCGCGGCGCTCTTGCGTGAACTTCCCGATTCTCCGGGGGCCGAGCGGCCCGCAGTAAAAAGGAGCACCCCATGACCGAGTCCCTGCGCCGCACCGCGATCGTGACCGGGGCGGCCCGCGGCATCGGCGCGGAGACGGCCCGCCGCCTGGCCGAGGACGGGTTCGCCGTGGCGGTGCTCGACCTGGACGAGGCGGCCACGAAACCTACCGTCGACACCATCGTCTCCGCAGGTGGGCGGGCGCTGGGCGTTGGCGCCGACGTCTCGGACGCCGACCAGGTCCAGGCCGCGGTACGCCGGATCACCGACGAGTTGGGTGCGCCCACCGTCCTGGTCAACAACGCCGGGATCACCCGTGACAACCTGCTGTTCAAGATGCCCGACTCCGACTGGGACGCGGTCATCGCCGTGCACCTGCGCGGGGCGTTCCTCATGACGAAGGCCGTGCAGAAGCACATGGTCGACGTGAACTGGGGGCGCGTGGTGAACCTGTCCAGCACCTCGGCCCTAGGGAACCGCGGGCAGGCGAACTATGCCGCCGCCAAGGCCGGGATGCAGGGCCTCACCAAGACCCTGGCGATCGAACTCGGCAAGTTCGGCGTCACCGTGAACTGTGTCGCCCCGGGATTCGTCCAGACGGAGATGACCATGGCGACCGCCGAACGGATCGGCCAGGACTGGGACGATTTCGTCGCCGCCCGCGTCGCCCAGATCCCGGTGGGGCGCGGTGGCCTGCCCGGTGACATCGCGCACGCCGTGTCGTTCTTCGTCAGCGAGGGCGCGGGATTCGTCTCCGGGCAGGTCCTGTACGTGGCGGGCGGACCGAAGGCATGACCTCGTCCGGGTCGGCTTCGCCTGCAAGGTCACCAAGCCTGCGCCCGCGGGCGGGTCAGGTCTCCAGGGGCGCCACCGCGGACATCGCGTCGTCCAACAGCAGGCCGACGCTCAGCGTCCCGCCGGAGGCGAGCCACGTCGCCTGGGTCGCCTCGTAGCAGGCGAGCGCGGCGCCGGCGAGCGCGAGGGGCCGGGGATCGTGCGGGCTGGCGCCCTCGGGTGTGAGCCTTGCGTGCAGGTGCGGTACGAGCAGTTCGCGCCAGCGGGAGCGCCGGGCGAGCTGGCTCGCCATCAACCCGGGGGTGTCGTTCAGCATCCGCAGCAGTATCAGCGCTCGGTCCGGTGCGGAATCCATGCGTTCCACGACGAGGTCGAAGGCCCGGCGCAGCGCCGGCCACGGCGGCTCGTCGGCCGGCCTGCCCGCGAGTGCCTGCGCCACTTCCTCGCCGATGGACTCCTGGTTGCCGAGGACCAGATCTTCTTTGGAGTCGAAATAGCGGAAGAAGCTGCGCTTCGACATGCCCGCCGCTTGGGCGACCTCCTCCACGGTCGTCGCGTCATACCCCTGGCGCGCGAAGAGCGCCATGCCCACGTCCATGAGCTCCCCGCGCACCGCGCGGCGGGTGCGTTCGCGGAGCGGTGAGGCTGCTGGCTTCGTCATGCGCCAAGTGTAGCCATGCCAAATCTGACACCGCATGACACTCCAGGCTTTATATCGCGTCATTCTTGACACCGGGTGCCAAGTTAGGCGTATGGTGCAGAATGTTGTGTTCGGCATCACATCGCCGGGAACCCCGGCCGGACCATCCGGACGGAACCGCGCGCAGAGAGGAAGCGACGATGTCCTTGCAGCGAGGCCCGCGCAGACCCCGAATGACATCACTTATGGCGATGACGACCCTCATCCTGGCCCTGACCGCCGGATGCGGGGGTGACTCCGACTCGGGCGTGAACGCGGACGGGAAGCTCTCGATCACCGTCGCCGCGCAGAGCGGATCGATCCCCGGCATGCCCATCCTCCTCGCACAGGAGAAGGGCATCTTCGCCAAGCACGGGCTGGACGCCGAGCTGATTCCCGGCCTGCGCGGCGGAGCCGCCCTGCTGACCGCGGTTACCAGCGGGACGGCCGATGTCGTCGCCCACGCCGTCACGACGGTCGCGAAGACCGCGCAGACCGGTAAGAAGATCCCGCTGGTCGCGGCACAGAGCGTCGGCGCACCCTACGTGCTCGTGGTGCGGAAGGACTACGGGTCCGTCCCCGCCGCGACTCCCGGCCCGGACGGCTGGCAGGAGACGATCAAGGCCCTCAAGGGCGCCAGCATCGCCGGCTCGGGTGCCAGCACCCCGGCGGACTTCATCCTGCGCGGCCTGTTCACCGACGCGGGGCTCAGCGAGTCGGACTTCACGAACATCAACATCAAGCACGGGGGCCCCGAGGTGGCCGCGCTCAAGTCGGGTCAGGTCGACGCCGTCTTCGCCGACATCGGCACCGCCCTCAGCCTGGTCAGCGACGGCGGCGGCGTCGCGGTGATCGAGTTCGCGAAGCAGGGTCCGAAGTGGCTCTCCGAGCAGGCATGGTCCGGCCAGATCGCTTCGCAGACCACTCTTGACGCCAAGCCCGAACTCGCGGCCCGGTTCCATGCGGCCATGCAGGAGACGCAGGACTACATCAAGGATCCGGCGAACCTCGGCGATCTACGCAAGTTCGCCGTAGAGACCGCGAAGGTGCCCGACCACCCGGAGCTGGACAGCGCCCTGACCGCGTTCGCCTCGATGCTCCGGCCCACGTTCACGACCGCCCAGCTGCAGACCACCCTCGACTTCATGAAGCGCACCGGCCAGCTGAAGGCCGACCCGGCCGTCAACCCCGCCGATCTCGCCGTCCCCGCGGTCATCGGCTGACGGCCTCGGCACCCACCAGGAGTATCGATGAGTCTTGGACCAGCCCCGGCCCCCAGCTGCCCGGCCCATGCCCCGGCGAAATCGGCCGACCAGTACGACCCCTTGAGTGATGACACGATCCAGAACCCGCACCCCGTCTACGCCGAACTGCGGCAGCAGCCGGTGTTCTACAGCGAGCGCATCGGGATGTGGGTCGTGTCCCGCTACGCCGACGTAGCGGAGATCCTGCGGGACCGCGGAGTCCGCTTCCACAAGGACGAATTCCTTCCGGTCTACGAGATGACAGCCGAGGCGACCCGGATCCTCGCCGAGGGTTTCGACCGGGTCCCGACCTTTGACACGAACCCACCCGAGCACCGCCGGATCCGAAGCTTCACCTCCAAGATCTTCACTCCCGCCCGGATGCGGACGATGGAGCCGCGGATCCGGGCCATCGCCGGCGAGCTCATCGAGGGCTTCGCCGCGGACGGACGCTGTGAGTTCGTCGAGCAGTTCGCGTTCCAGCTTCCGGCGATGGTGGCGTTCGACTTCCTCGGAGTTCCCAGGGAAGCGGCCGACCGCGTCCGGGACTGGTCGGTGTCCTACGTCGAGTTGTTCTGGGACTTCTGCCCGCCCGAGCGGCAGGTGCAGGCGGCCCGTGACAACGTCGCTTACTGGCAGTACATCGGGTCGCTGATCCGTGAACGCCGCGCCGAACCGCGCGACGACGTGTTCAGCATCCTCATCCAGGCCGACGGCGCGGACGGGGAGCCGCTGACCGACTCAGAGATCATCTCGATCTGCCACCACCTGGTCATCGCCGGGCACCGGACGACGACCAACAACCTCGCGTCCATGATGATCCACCTGCTGCAGGACCGTTCCCGCTGGGAACGCGTCACCGCCGACCCGGCCCTGGCCGCAGGGGCGGTCGAGGAGTCGCTGCGGATGGACGCTCCCGTCACGGCCCTGTGGTACCGGACCGCAGCCGAGGTGAGCTTCGAGGGCACCACGATCCCGGCAGGCGAACGCGTGCTGGTGGTCTACGGCTCGGCGAACCACGACGAGTCCGTATACGAGGCGCCTGAGAAGTACGAACTGGACCGTCCGAACGCGAACCGGCATCTCGCATTCGGGCTCGGCCCACACGTCTGCGCAGGTGCGCCGCTGGCCCGTGTGATCGCGCCGGTGGCCGTTCAGGAACTGGCCCGCCGCCTGCCGAACCTGCGGATGCCCGCCCAGGACATCCGCTATCTGCCGCTCTGGACGAGCCGCGGCCCAGAAGCAGTGCACCTGGAGTGGGACCTCCCGGCGAACGGGACGGGGGCCTGAGGTGGCTGCCACACCAATCGTGCCCACCGGGAGTGGGGACCTCGCGCACGCGGTCAGCCGGCATCTCGTCGGCGCCCGGTTCACCGACCTCGACGAGGACACCGTCACGACCACGAAGCTGAGCATCCTCGACACCGTCGGGGTGACGCTCGCCTCCAGCGGACTGACCCCGGGAGTGGACGACTACGTCGCCGTCGCGGCCGAGTTCGGCGGCACGCAAGAGAGCACCGTCCTCGGGTTCGGGGACCTGCGGCTGCCCGCTCCGCTGGCCGCCTGGGTGAACGGTGCCCTCGTCCACGGGCTCGACTTCGACGACCTGGTCCGCGACGTCGGCTACCACCCCAGCACGCCCACAGTGCCGACGGCGCTCGCGCTCGCCGAGCGGAGCGTCGGCATATCAGGCCGCGACCTGATCCTCGCCGTTGCGCTCGGCAACGACCTGGGCACCCGGCTGGCCGCGGCCGTGCCGAGCCACGCCCCATGGTTCGGCACGCCGGTGTTCGGCTGCTTCGCCGCCGCCGCGACTGCGGCGAAGCTGCTCAAGCTGGACGCCGGCGGCGCCCATGCGGCGCTCGGCATCGCCTACACCCAGTCCGCGGGCACCCTGGAGATGCGCTGGAGCGGCAACTCCAACATCGCCTCCTTCAACGGCTCATGGCCCAACAAGACAGGCGTCATGGCCGCTCTCCTCGCACAACGCGGCGCTCAGGGCATCGAGAACGTCTTCGAGGGGCGCGGTGGGCTCTTCCCGGCCTACTTCGGCGAACACGACCGGGCCGAGGTGACCCACGACCTCGGCCGCAGGTTCCGCGGTGCGGAGGTGTCCTTCAAGGTCTGGCCCGCCTGCGGCGGCTCCCACTGCGCGATCGACGCGACCCTGCAGCTCTTCGCCGACACCGGCCTCGACCCGGCCGACGTAAAGTCCCTCACCGTCGCCACGACCCTCGGCACGTTCGCGCTGACCCAGCCGATCGAGGCGCGCCGGGCCCCCACCACCCCGATGGACGCGAAATTCTCCATCCCGTACGCGATCGCAGTCGCCGCCGTCCGCGGGGACGTCGGACTCGACGACTTCCGGCCCGAACGTCTGAACGATCCCGCGGTCCGGGAGTTCGCACAGAAGATCTCCGCGGTCGACGACCCGAGCCTCGCGATCCGCAAGGCCGCCCTGCCGGCCAGGATCGAGGTGACGACGACCGACGGCCGCACCTTCGTACAGCGCTGTGACCAGCCGCGCGGAGTCTGGCCGTACAGCCGGCTGTCGCAGGAAGAGGTGATCCGGAAGTTCCGGGACTGCGCCGCCTACGCGCGGATCCCCATCGACGAGGCCGCACTCGACGGTTTCGTCGACGCGGTCCTGAACCTCGAGCAGGTCGACGACGTCGCGGCCCTGACCAGAGAGTTGCAAAGTTGAGCACGTATGCCGGCAAGCAGGTCGTGGTCACCGGCGCGTCATCCGGGATCGGAGCCGCCGCGGCCGAACTCCTGAACGCCGAGGGCGCGATCGTGCACGCCCTCGACATCCGGCCCGTCCCGTCGGCCACCGCCACGTCGACGATCGTCGACCTGCGCGATCCCGCGTCGATCGACCGGGCGGTGACCGCCCTGCCCGACCACGTTGACGCCCTGTTCAACTGCGCGGGCCTGCCACAGACCTTCGCCCCCGCTGAGGTCGTCGCCGTGAACTTCCTGGGTCTCCGCCACCTCACCGAGGCACTCGTGCCGCGCATGGCGCCCGGCTCCGCCATCGCAAGCGTCGCATCCGTCGGCGGCCTCGGCTGGCCAGACCTGCTGGAGCACATCAAAGGACTCCTCGCAACCGCGGACTTCGCTGCGGGACGCGCTTGGGTCGAAGACCATCCCGACATCGTCGATGCCGGCTACCGCTTCTCCAAGGCCTGCGTCATCGCCTACACGATGACCCGCAGCATCGATTTCCTCGGACGCGGAATCCGGATCAACTCCAGCAGTCCCGGCGACACCACGACTCCCATGACGTCCCACTTCCGGGAGTTCTACGGCGGCGAGTTCTGGAACTCCCGGGTCTTGCCCATCGGTCGTCCCGCCGAACCCGTGGAGCAGGCCCGCGCCCTCCTCTTTCTCAACCGCCCCGACGCGAGCTACATCGCCGGCACCAACCTGGTCGTCGACGCCGGCGCCACCGCAGCCCGCCGCATGGGCCAGGTCCCCACCTCCCCCGGTCTCCCTGGCACGACCTGATCACACGCCGCAGACCACGCAAACCGCCGAATGAAGGCGGGACAACGTCGACATTGCCGACCGGGAATCGGGGGAGGAGGTCACCGCCCTCACCTGACCGGCCGATCGCCCGATTCAAGCGAGGCCTCGGCCCGTATCAATGCCGCTGTTGCCGAGGTCTCCGACGTCACTGCCCAGCGTCCGGACCTTCGTTGAAGATGCTGTGGGCCAGGACGAACGAGTCCTGGCGCACATCGAACGTGCTGCCCTTCAGCGTTGTGAACCGAGGGCACGAAGCCTGGTGATCGCCTGGTCGCGGGGGAGGAGGTGCAAGTTGTGGTCGGGTAGGCGCCGGGGGCCGTCAGCGTCGATGAAGTGCGTGGGGCCATAGGGCCATGCGCCAGACATGAGGGCGATGAGGTTGGTTCCGTGCCAGCGTTGCAGGGTCTCGTGGACGACGTCGGCGTCCGGCCCAGGAGTTGCGAACCACACATAGACCGGGCTCTCAGCAGACGACGCATCGTTGGTATCGATTGCGGTGGAGATGCAGTCCTCCAACTCGATGTACTCGATGGCATCTTCGAGGGTCTCCGCCGCGTGGAGGCGTGGGGCGAAGTTGTCGATCAAGGGTTCGTCGAAGGCGCCGGCGAAGAGGCGGTCGAGATCGGGCTTCGTCGTGATGACCTGCCTAGCGCCGGTGGCGTGGGTGAGCGCTTCGGTGAATGCGGCCCGAAGGAGACCGTCTGCGCCCGGCCCGATGAGCCCGGCGCCCTCCGGCCCTCCGAAGGCGTGGGCGAGTGGCTGTGGGTCGGTGTTCGCGCGGTGGGACGTCGGGCGGGGCTGAGGCTGGTCGTGATTGTTCCTGAAGACGCTGCGCAGGCGGGCGCGGATCCTCTTCGGCGAGGACCGGAATCCGAAGGCTCCACTCCCTGAGGTACTGATCCGGGGGAGGCGTCGCTGGATGACATTGCGGCCGTTCAGCTGGTCGCAGCGGTTGCAGGTCGGTATGGAGATGCTAGTCATCTTGGCTCCCGGTCGGTCGTCGCTGGCTAGCCACGATGAAATCGAGAGTCCGCAGGTCAGCGGTGTGAGCGAAACCCATGATGACGACAAGTGATCAACTCTGGGAGGGCACCCTGGCGGTTCGGAGCATCGGATCTGCTGTGGCGTCGTGGATCACGATGGGTGGCGGGGTCGGTGGTGACTTTTGCTCATTGGTGCGAAACACTCACCCGTGAGGTCATGTAACTCTGCCACTTCGTGTCGCTACTCTCTGTGCCTGGAGGTGGTGGAGTGGGCATCGACGCCGAGCAGGCGGCGAAGCGGCTGTTGAAGGACATCGTCCCTGGCGAGCTGCTGACGGCGTACACCCAACTGCTGGCGCAGGACGGGTGTCTGCACACGGAGGCGTCCGCTGTGCTCGGTGGTGCCGAGCTGGTTGAGGCGCTGACCGATGCGGGGATGGCGCACGTCCAGTCGTCGGGGCCGGCACTGCCGCCACGGCTGATGCCCGTCTCTCCGGACATGGCCTTGCAGAGCACGCTGGCCGATCTGACGCGCCGGTTAGTCGCCGACCAGGAGCGTCTGCTGACAGGGCAGCGGCGGATGGCCGAGACGCATCCCTGGGCGAGCCCGGCAGTGGACGAGTCGAACGACCGGCTGGTGCGGATCATCACCGACCGGGAGGAGATCGGCAACGTGTCCCGGGCGCTGATCGGTGCCGCGCGGCATGACTGGATCACGATGGACAACGGGTACGTCGAGCGGCCGATGGACGAGTTGACCGCGGTGCCACCTCCGCCGTCCTTCGCGGGCCACGTCAGATGTCGTGCCCTCTACGAGACGAGTTGTGCCGAACATCCCGTCGGCGTCAAGACCATCGAGATCGCTGTGGAGGCTGGCGAAGAGGCCCGGCTGCTGCCCCGTATCGGCATGAAGATGAAGCTCGCCGACGAGGCGATCGCCATGCTGCCGCTGACGCCGACCGGGATGTCGGGAGCGTTGCTGATCCGGTCGTCGGTCATCGTCGCGGCGTTGCGGGAGTACTTCGAGTTGCTGTGGGAACGTGCGATTCCCTTCGGTGCCGCCAGCCGCGAAAGCCCGCTGAATCCGCTGCAGCAGCAGATCCTGAGCATGCTCGTCGAGGGACTGACCGACGCGAGTATCGCCAAACGAGCTGGCGTGAGCCTTTCCACGGTGCGTCGGCACTCGGCGACCATCCGGGACAAGCTCGGCTTCGACCACCACTTCGCCGCTGGAGTCGCCGCGGTTCGACGCGGCTGGATCAAGTAACCCGTAACGCCCGAGAGGCAACCCATGCCTGAGTACCGAGACTTTGTTCCCCAGCAAGGTTTCCAGCCCACCCTGGCTCTATCCCCGGACGCTGGCACGGTGGCCTACTCCAGCAATGCCAGTGGACGCTTCGACCTGTGGACGATCCCGGTCGCGGGTGGTGCGCCTCGTCAGCTGACCAGCCTCACAGATCAAGCGGTCCGGCAGATTGCGTGGGCGCCGGACGGCAAAAGCCTGGTCTTCACCGCTGACCGTGATGGTGATGAGCAGTACCGCATCTACCGGATCGAGTTGGACGACCAAAGCCCCACCGAGATCAGCACCGGCCCGGACTGCCAGCGAATATTGGCGACCGTGCCGTTCGACACCGACGGGCGGCACCTGGTCTATGCGGCCAATGACCGTGACGCGACCGTTCAGGATGTCCTCGTCCGTGACCTGGCCGCCGAGTCGGATCGCCGTATTACCCCGCCGCCCGGAGTGGTTTTTGAGCCGGCAAGGGTCTCGCCGGACGGACGATGGCTGCTGACCGCCGGGTTTCGGTCCAACACACAGGTCGCGATCTACCTGATCGACCTACATGACATCGACACCGAGCCGGAATGCCTCACGGCGGCGTATGGCGATGGACTCTTCGTGCCAGGTCCTTGGATGGCCGACTCTTCCGGCTTCTTCCTGCTCACTGACCTGTGGGGAGAGTTCACGGTTGCCGCTCGCTACCGGCTGTCCGATGGCTCCCTCGAACCGTTCGCCCAGCACGAGTGGGACGTTGAGTGCATCGAAGCCGTCGACGAAACGGTCTTGTGGTCGATCAACGTCGATGGACGCTCCACACTCCACGCCATCCATGGTGAAGCCGCCCTGTCTCTGCCCGACATCCCGCCGGGCGTCGTCAAGGCGCTCGCGCTGGCACCTGGCGCCGACCCCGCCGTCGCCCTGATCGACACCGCCACCCGCCCCAGCGAGATCGCCGTCCTGGACCCGGCGGAAGGGTTCCGGTACCTCACCGATGTTCGCCCGCCCGCGCTGCACGTCATCGAGCCGGTCGAGCCGGAGCCCGTCGTCTACTCCGCGTCTGCCGGACGTCGTGTTCATGCGCTGCTCTACCGGCCGCACATGCGCGGGCCACACCCGGTGTTGCTGTCGATCCACGGTGGTCCCGAGGCCCAGGAACGTCCCGCCTACCCTCGCTCCGGCCTCTATCAGTATCTGCTTGACCAGGGCATCGCCATCTTCGCTCCCAACATCGCCGGGTCCACCGGCTACGGAGCGACGCACCAGAAGCTCATCTACCGCAACTGGGGCGGCTTCGACCTGGACGACCTTGACCATGCTGCTCGCTACCTGCAGTCCATCCCAGACCTCGATGGTGATCGCATCGCTGTCATGGGCGGCTCGTATGGTGGCTTTGCTGCGTTGTCCTGCCTGGCTCGGCTTCCCTACTCGTGGGCAGCGGGTGTGTCTCTGTGCGGCCCTTCAAACCTGGTGACTCTCGCCCGAGAGTGCCCGCCGACCTGGAAGCACTTCGTCTCCACCGTCCTCGGTGACCCGGACCGCGACGCCGAGGCGCTCACGCAACGCTCACCCATCAGCTACGCCGACGCCATCAACGCGCCCTTGCTCGTCCTGCAAGGCGCCCGCGATCCGCGCGTCCCCCGAGCCGAGTCCGACCAGCTGGTCACCCGTCTGCGCGACCGAGGTGTCCACGTCCGTTATGAGGTCTTCGAGGACGAAGGGCACGGATTCACCAACCGGAATAACGAACTTCGCGCCTATGAGGAGATCTCGCAATTCCTGTGCAGCAACTTGCTCGATACTAAAGTCTGACTGGACGGCAAGAGTTTCGCCTGCATCTGGTAATGTCCAGAAAAGAGTGAGTAGCGTCGAACGTGCCGCGTTCTAAAGTGCCAGCGTGTTCCAAATCCTCTCGCCCTTGGCTCTTTTCAGAGACCCTGAAGCATCCCCGCTGTTCATTGCCCGCCTCGTTTCCAGTGCAGGTGCCGGTTTCGGCCAGATGGCTCTCGCCTGGGGTGTGATGGACCTTGGATACGGTCCCGGTGGCCTCGCGATCGTGCTGGCCTGCAACTCCCTCCCCGCCCTCCTCATCCTCTTCTGCGGAGTCATCGGCGACCGCTTCCGCCGCCACCACGTCCTGATCGCAGCCGAAGTGATCACGAGCGTTGCGTGGCTGGCCCTGGGAACCTGCTTTCTGACCGAGCAGGCCCCGCTCCCCCTGCTTTGCGGGCTCGCGATGCTGTCCGGCATCGGTACCGCGACATTCCTGCCCACGATCCGTGGCATCGTCGCCGACCTTCTTGCCGGGAAGGGCCGGCTCGCCGGCAACGCCCTGATCAAGCAGACCGACTCGATCGGCCTGCTGATAGGTCTGTCGTCGTCCGGGATGGTGGTCAGCACGGTCGGCCCCGGCTGGGCCGCTTCGACCCGAAGCATTCTCTGCGCGGTTGGTGCGGTCGTGCTCTGCCGACTCAAGACACCGCGCTGGCAAAGCGACCATCCCAATTTTGTCCGCGAACTCCGCGACGGCTGGCGCGAGTTCGTGTCGCACCGCTGGGTGTGGGTCATGACGCTGCAATACACCGCAGTGATCATCGCCATGGTGTGCTACACCGACATCGCCGGTCCGGTGTACATGGAAGACGGCCACGGCGGCGCGCGGGCATGGGGAATCGTCACCGCCTTCGAGTACGTCGGCGCCTTGGTGGGAGCATTCATCGGCACCCGCTGGAGGCCGACCCGCCTGGTCCTAGCCGCAGCTTCGTTGCCGGCCGCCGGGGCCATACCCATGTTCCTCATGGGGGTACAGGCGCCATGGGGCGTCCTGGCGGCGGCGACGCTCATCCCAGGTGTCTGCACGGCGATCTACTACGTCCTCTGGACGACCGCGCTGCAGAACACCTTCGCGCCGGAGGTACTGGTGCGGGTGAACAGCTGGAACATCATCGCCAGCTACGTCCTGATGCCCATCACGGTCCTGGTGGCGGGGCCTCTGGTAAGGGGCTTCGGATCCCAAGCCGCCGTCCTTGGCGCAGGCGCCCTCACCGTCGTCGCCGTGGCCTGCTCCCTACTCGTCCTCCGGACAACGCCACGCGCGGCAGTGACCCCCACCAAGCCTGTCGAGGACGTCCCGGTTCCGTCATGACGGACGAGGTCCGACGCCCGACCGTCCGGATGCGGTGGCCGAACTGTCGGGCACGAGATGATCGACCGGCCGCTCGTCCAGGCTCGCGACCTGCGGGAGGTTGTCGGCTGCACCGCCACCGCTTCCGCGAGAACCTCCTTGAGATTACCGCCGCTCCTCGCAGATTGATTCAAGGTCAGCAGGCGACAGCACCATCGCCTCGACCTCGCCCCGCCCCTCGATACTGGCCTTGAGAAGGCGATGGAACCCATCCAGTACCACCAGCCGACCGTTGTGCTCGACCAGGTGGATCGGATATGCCAGATCGCTGGCCATCACCCGCTGCAGATGATCGGGAAACCGCTGGGGATCGTCCCGGACCTGGCGCGGCGCGACCCGAAAACGCTCGCCGTTCAGCTGCCACAACGGCAGATCGAACAACCAGGCCAGCTCCTGGACAGCAACGCGCCGCACCGGAAGTTCCAGCCGCCACAACCGCTCGATTTTCCACGGCACCAACGGCAACGTCTCCCTGAGCGCCTCCGGCATCATCGCCAGCAACTCATCCCTGGTCACCCTCGGCGCGGCACGATCTGACCCCATAGCACCTCCCCTGCTCTCACCCAGCACGTTAAGCGTGATCGTCCAAGCACCGGACGGTGGGGCTTACATTCATCCGTGATCAAGGCATCGAGATCGTCAACTGGGCCAGAAGTCAAGAGCTCGAAGGTGCGGCCACTTCCCGCCCTTGGAGTCATTCTGGAGCTGACCTGCGAAAGCGGACTGCCGCAGCGGCTGACGAAGCGAGCGCTGTAATCGCCTCTGGGAGGTGAGATCGCCGATCACCTGGTGGCCGTCGGGCTTGTCCGCGATCGCGGTCGTCGGCGAGTCAGGTTTCCAGCGGCGCAACCGATCGCAGTAGGGCTCTCAGTTCGCGGTCGGGGTTGCCATGCCGGGGGTAGAGGGGGCCGCAGGGCGTAGTGGCCAGACGCATCGACAGGTCGAATAGGTCTGGGGCCGGGGTGCCGGCGCGGTAGATGTCGGCGAGGTAGGAGAACTCGTTCATCACGCCCACGACGCTGCGGTTGGCGGTCTTGGCGACGCGATGCTCAGCCATCTGCTCCAGTTCCCGGTCGACGATCGCCTCTGAGGCGCCGTGGGCGGTGAGCACCGTCGCGAGATGGTGTGGGAATCGGTCCACCAACGTTGCGGCGGGAGCCAGCGGCATCAGTACCGGGAGCAGCGTGGGTTCGTTGACGAACAGCGCGACCTGGGGCTTCCAGAAGAGCGCCGTGGCGTACCACTGGCCGAGCAGGGTGGTGGACGCTTCGGTCTCACCTGGGCTGGGCGTCCCGATGCGATTGAGGAGCTTCTTGGTCGCACGCACGATGAGCATTCGGACCATTCTGCCGCTCCTGCAGAACCAGACGAGTCCTCAGCTGTGGTCGCGGGCCAAGCGAAGGGCGGTGACACGCCGTTGATCAAGCTGGCTATCGTTGCTTGTAGTTGACAAGATGGAGCGCAGTGAGCTTCAAAGCTCCTGATTCAACGTCAGTGCTGTCCAGAGAGAGGAGTGCCGAATGGCCGTATCCCCGATGATGTTGGAGAGCACCTCAGGTGAACGATCACAAGACCCGTACAGGCGCCGACATCGAGCGGCTCGCCGGTGAGCTGCATGAGCGCGTCCGAGCCCTCAACCGTCTGACTCAGCGCGAGCCGGGCCTGTCGGAGGCCGCCGGCGCGTACACGGTTCTGGGGAACCTGGCCCAGACCTCCTTCCGTCTGGCGCAGACTGCCGAGCAAGTCGATGAGTTCCTGACCAAGGAACTGGATGCAGGAAACCTTGGGCATGACCAGGGCGACGATCCCGTCGCGGCCGTGACGGTGGCGCACAACTCGCTGTCGCAGGCCGCCGAGCAGGCTGCCGACCTCGGGGACAGCTTCCGGCGGGCGGCAAGCGCGATCGCCCCCATCTACACGCTGGGCCCCGGCGACGAGCCGGCACTCGACCAACACGCGGTGCGGAGCGCGATCGAGCGGGAGGCGTCGCAGGTTGAGCCCGCGAGGGAGGACTTTCCTAACCCGGTCGGCGACGTCCTTACCGACCCGAGCGCCGTCCAGCATGTGGCGCCCGAGCTTCGCTCGCCACCTCAGGCGCGGCATCCGCGTCGGGAACGGTGAACCGAGGCCGTCGCAGGCCCACGTAGGCGGGGGTTAGGCGTCGGTTCGGAATGACAAGCCGTGTTCCTGGAGGGCTTGCCGCAACGTCTTCATCGCGTTGGGCCCATTCCGTGCAGTACGGCGATCTCGTCCTCGGTGGCCTGAGCGATTTGGGCGAGACTGCCGTAGCCGGCGGATGCCAGGGCTCGCCGGGCCGGGGCGGCGAGCTTGGGCAGGTCTGTTGCCGGGTCACCGTTCATCAGTCGGCTCCTGTGCGGTGTCGGCGGAGAGGCGTTGACGCGCTGCGGCGAGGTGCTCGGCGTAGCCGGCGCGAAGATCGCGGACAGTGTCGTGTCGAGGCTGCCGGCGATCCGGTGCAGGGGAGCCCATACGGCCGGGTCGTCGATCAGGTGGCTGAGGTCGGTCATCTGTACTCGCTCCAGCCAGTCCGACAGCACCAGGGCCTCGTCCGCCGAGAGGTTGATGACGACCTGCTCACGTTCCACGGGCTCACTTTAGCCCGGCCCTGCCCGTCGGCGGGTCCTTCGCTTGCGTGCGTGCGCACGGACGCGGGCCGCGTTCGCTGGAGGGTCCGCTGGCGCGGGGCAAGAAATGGAAATCCTAAGGATTTGGCGTGTGGACCGGGCGCGGTCCACATGTCGGCGGCGGATCGAGCGCGATCCGGTGGAGGCCGATGACGGAGGACGTTGAGGGCTCGTCGCCCCGGAAGGCGACCACACGAAATCGAAGGGCGCACCGTACGCCGCGGCGTGATCGGGCGTTGTTCGTGGCGTTGTCTGACGATGAGCATGCCTTGCTGGTGGCGGCTGCGGGACGGGAGCGGCTGGCGACGGGAGCTTGGGCGGCTCAGGTGCTGCTGGCGGCCGCGCGCGATGTGGAGCGGCCCGAGTACGTCGAGTTGCGGGAGGCGCTGGCGGCGTTGATGCATGCGGTGGGGCAGGTCCGGCGGATCGGGGTGAATCTCAACCAGGCGGTTGCGGCGTTGCATTCGGGTGAGCCGCCGCCGCAGTTGCGGTGGTATGCCGAGGCGGCAGCGCGGACCGTCGGGAAGCTTGATGACCTTGCTGACGAGCTGCGCCGCCGTCTCCCTTGAAGTCGGGGACCGGCGTTGATCGGGAAGGTGCTGCGCGGTAAGCGGGTGCAGGGCCTGATCCGGTACCTCTATGGGCCGGGACGGCACGGGGAGCATCGGGATCCACGCATCGTGGCGGGGTTCCGGAGCCCGGCCGAGCTTGAGCCGGCCCTGCGAAGCGATGGGAGCCGGGACTTCACGCGCTTGGACGGCTTGCTCACTCAGCCGCTTGCACTGCTGGGGGAGCGGAACTACCGCAAGCCGGTGTGGCATCTGTCGGTCCGGGCGGCGCCCGATGATCCGATTCTGGACGATCGGCAGTGGGCCGAGGTCGCGGCCGAGATCATGTCCCGGACCGGGCTGGCCCCGGACGGAGACGATGACGGTGTGCGATGGATCGCGGTTCGTCATGCTGACGACCACATCCATATCGCCGCGACGCTGGCGCGTGCCGACGGGATCCGGCCGGAGGTCTGGAACGACGGGTACCGGGTCCGGGCCGCCTGCCGTGCGATGGAGGAGCAGTTCGGTCTGCGGTCCACCGCGTCGGCGGACCGGACGGCGGCGCGGCGACCCAAACGCGCCGAGACTGAAAAGGCCCAGCGCGTTGGTCGTCGTGAGCCTGCGCGCGGTGTCCTGCGGCGCCATGTCGCCACCGCTGCGGCGGAGGCGCGGACGGAGGCTGAATTCTTCGCTGCCCTGGAGGCTGAGGGCGTCCTGGTACGCAAGCGCTACAGCACGCAGTTCGCCGACCAGGTCACCGGTTACGCCGTGGCGATGCCCGATGATCTGAATGCATCCGGACGGCCCGTGTGGTTCGGCGGCGGGAAGCTCGCCAGCGACTTGACCCTTCCCAAGCTCCGGCGCCGGTGGGGCATGGAGGGGCCCGACCGTCCAGGGTCTCGTCCGCTATCTGGACGGCATCTGTCGGCGCGGACGACTCGCGCCGTTTTACGGACGACCGTCCGCCGCGCGGCGGACGAAGCCCGGACGGCTACGGAATTCCTTGAACTGCTTGAGCGGCAGGGGTTGCTGGTGAAGCGTCGGTACAGTCGGCTGGAACCTGGCCAGCTCACCGGCTATGCGGTCGCGTTGCCCGACACGGAAGAACCCGTCTGGCACACCGGGGGTCGGCTTTCTGAAGACCTCAGCCTGCCTCGTATTCAGCAGGGGTGGAACGCCGGGGAGCGTGGTGCCGGTGCCGAGGAGGACGAGCTGACGTTCGAAGAGCGCCAGGCGTTCTATGACGATGCCGCTGGCGCCGCCGCTTACGCCACGTCTCACCTCCGTCGGCATCTAGCCACCAACCCTTATGCCGCCGAGGACGCGTGCTGGGCCGCGTCCGACGCCCTACGCGTAGCCGCCAAGGCCACCGGCAATCCTCACCTCGGACGTGCCGCCGACAGCTACGACCGCGCCGCCCGCGCTCCGTACGGTCGTATCCCTCGGGCCAGTTCGGCGGGGAATGCTCTGCGTACGGCAGCCCGGCTGCTGACGCTGGCCGGAACACAGAATCGCGGCGCCGTTTCCATCATGGTGCTGGTCAGCCGGTTGATCACTCTTCTGGACACCCTTGCCCAGCTCCGGCAACTCCAACAGCGTCAGGCGCAGGCCGACGCGGCGCGTGCCGCGAGCCGGAACCTGAGCCATGCGACTGCTGTTGCGGGTCAGGCGGCGGGCCACGAGGCTCTCGTCCAGCCATCACCGTTCCAACTGGCCATGGCGGCCTTCCCGAATCCGTGGGCTCCTGCGAGTGGTGTAGCCGCTGCTGGCTCGGCTCCCGCGGCAACGCGTCCGCGAACGAGCCAACGGCGAACGCCTTCTTGAACCTCTGTCGCTCATAAGCGACGCAACACGCTGAGTGCCCACTGTGATTGACGAGCCTCTCTTGTGTGATGCATCTTTCTGATCAAGAACTTTAGTTGATGACCGCTCGGCTCGTCGGCTGACATCACCGGGGGACGCGATGAAGACGCAGGCAACGACCACACAGGCTGAACTGGAAGAACGGCGAGCCCGTCTCCTCCGGCTCCACTACGAGCTGCGGCGGCTCGGGCTTGCGTACGAGCCCGCAAGCCTCGCAACGGACGCTGGCGCCTGCGGATCCGTCACAACGGGTGGTCGGAGACCGTTCTGTGCGCCGGAGCCGAGGGCGCCTACGCCTACGTCACAGCCCACGGCCGGCTCCTCGGCACCACCGACGAGGCTCGGCACGTCGCCCGGGTGCTGATCTGGATGGTCGAGAGGCGCCTTCGGTGACTCCGTTCCGGCAACCGGAAGCAACGACGCCGGCCAACGCCCCGAAGGGGGGCGCGCGAGTGCGTCGGAACGCCGGGGTCGTCAAGTGGGTCGCCGCCGGAGTCGCACCTCTGATTGCGGCGCTGGCGGTGCTCGGCGGCCTCGGCTCGTTCACCACCCTCCGGCAGATGGCTGAGCCGCACTTCGAGGGCCTGGCGTGGATCGTCCCGGTCGGCATGGACGTCGGGATCCTGGTCCTGCTGGCCTGGGACCTGCTGATGGAGTACCTCGACCTGCCATGGCCGGTGCTGCGGTGGGTCGCCTGGGCCTACATCGCCGGCACCGTCCTGGTGAATGTGGCCGCCGCCCATGGAGACTTCGCCGGGAGCGTCATGTTCGCGGCCATGCCGATCCTGTTCATCACGGTCGTCGAAGGGCTCCGGCACCTGATCCGACGCTGGGTCGGTCTCACGTCCACCAGCCGCGTCGAACGGGTCCCCGCGGCGCGCTGGGCGCTCGCCCCGGTATCCAGCCTGCTGCTGTGGCGCCGCATGATCCTCTGGCACATCATCGAGTACCGGCAGGGCCTCGACCTGGAGTACCGCCACCTGGTAGCTGTCTCGCAACTGCAGCGAGAGTACGGCAGGTGGTCCTGGCGGTGGCGTGCACCGCTGGCCGAACGGCTTGCGCTCAGCCACCTCCCGGCCCAGCACACCGCGTACGGCACGTCCGGTGAAGACGAGGCGGCCGACAGCGGGCAAGACGACCAGCTGATGGCAATCGCCCGGCAGCTTCAGCGCGAGGTAGAACGCGAAGGCGTCCAGCTCAGCCGGGACCGGCTGGGCCGCCGCCTACGCGAACTCGGCTTCACGATCGCCAACCACCGGCTCACGCAGATGATCGCCGCTGTGCGCGAAGAGGCCACCAAGGGCGGACCGTCATGACCAACCCGTCTGGTGGCGAGCAACTCGCACACGAGGAACAGGCCCGTCGGCTCGGCATCCTTCAGGGGATCGCGGACCATGCCGTCACCTGCCTCACCGACGGACGGCTGGAGTGGGAAACCTGGCTGGAGCATGCGAGTCGGCATGGACGCTACGGATTCACCAACACCCTGCTGATCCCGGCTCAGCGACCGTCGGCGACCGACGTGCGCTCGTACGACGCATGGCAGAAGGAGGGTCGGCAGGTTCGCCGCGGCGAGACGGGGATCCGGATCATCTCCACGCGCGGGAAGCCACGGACGGTTTTCGACGTCGAACAGACCGACGGCGAGGCGATCGAGAAGGAGCTGTTCTCTCCTGCTGTGGGGCTGCGGGGGCTGTCCAAGCTCGCTGCCGACCTCGGGCTCTACGTGGACCGTGGGCAGGGGTGGACCTACCTCGGACGCCCCGGGCGGCGGATCAAGATCGCACCGGAACTGGACGACACAACCGCGGCGGCGGTGCTCGCACACCAACTTGCCCACACCCAGCGACCCGGCGGACATATCGACACCGACGGCAGTCACTCCGCCCCATGCCGCGGCGTTCGGCGCGTTCAGGCGGACTCGATCGCCTATCTCGTCCTTCGCGAGATGGGATTGGAGATCTCGGGCTTGCTCGCCTTCCCAACGCCGCGAGAGTGGGCGGGGACCGACAGCCGGACAGACGCGTCCGCCGCGATTCGTGCCATCGGAGACCAGATCGTCCGGACGAGCACGCGGCTTCGACGTCAGCTACGCGGGCTGTCCGACGTTGCCGCGACCATTCGTCCACCGGCGACCGTCGCAAGCGCAGCTACCACCGAGAAGGGAGACCGCTCGGAGCAGACCCCGCCGTCGAGCCGAGCCTCGGCTTTGGCAGCCCAACAGTCACCGGAGGTCTCCACGCAACAACTCCGGGCCGCTGTTGCCGATGCTCACCGTTTCTACAGGCGGAACCTGCCGGGGAGCTGGGGCGCCCGCTACCTCGCAAGCCGCGGCTTCACCCTGGTGACGCAAGAGCAATGGGAGATCGGCCTCGCACCGCGCACCCGCCACGCGCTGCTTCAACATCTACGCGAGCGGGGACACCGCGACCAGACGCTCATCCAAGCCGGCCTCGCCAGAAGCAAAGATGGCGGGGAGCCCTTCGACCTGTTCCGTGACCGGGTCCTGTTCCCACTCCGGGACCGAGGCGGCGACGTCCTCGGCTTCATCGGCCGTCGTCGCGACAACGCTCCAGGCCCCAAGTACCTCAACACCCCCGAGACGGCACTCTTCCGCAAGAGCGAGATCCTCTTCGGCCTTCACGAGGGACAAGGCCGGCTCGCGGGTGCGGTACGCCCCCTCATGGTCGAAGGCCCGCTTGATGCGATCGCCGTCAACACCGCCATGCCGGAGACGTACGCCGCGCTCGCCCCCTGCGGGACGGCGATCACCGGTTCCCAGGTGGATGCGATAGCCGCCTGCACCGACCTCGGAACGTCCGGGCTGGTCATCGCACTCGACGGCGATTCCGCGGGACGCGCCGGAGCGATCCGGGCCTGGCCCATGCTTCGCCGTGTCCCTGGGCCGGTCGAGGCGGCCGTCCTTCCTCAAGGCCAGGACCCGGCAGAACTCCTGTCCTCGAAGAGCCACACGGCTGTCCATGAGGCGTTACTTTCCGTGACTCCTCTCGCTGACCTGCTGGTAGATGAGAGGATCCGGAGATTCGGGGGAACGCTGGAGTTCGTCGAGTCCCGCGTGGCCGCTGCCCAAGCCGCCGCTGCCCTGATCGCCGAACTGCCGCCGGACCAGATCGCTCGCCAGGTCGTCCGCGTCTCGGCCCGCACGGGCATGGATAAGGCCGAGGTCACCGCCATCGTCACCTCCGCGATCAGCCCAGAGCCCGGCCCGGACATCTCATCGGCAGCGGACGACGTCCGCTTACCGCCCTCTCTGGGCCGGCCCGAGCAGCAGAGAAGCCCCGACGTCCAACGCTCTCCTCACAGAGCACCTTCCAAGCGCCCTGACAACACTCGGAGGACGATTTGAGCCAGCAGCATCCCGACCCGATCGCCGAAGGTCTCCAGCACGGCGGGCAACGACTCGTCCAGATCGTGTCGTTGGCCGTCGCAGCGCGGCAAGGCTTCGCCCAGCGCCGTCAGCGGTTAGAGGCCGCGCGGCAGGCGCGGGACGGTACGGCTCAACGAGCAGAAGCCCAGGTCCAGAGGGCTGCACTGGCCGAAGCCCGCTCGCGCTGGGGCCGCGTGCACGACCGGAAGTGGCTACGCCAGGCATCCCTGCTGGACGTCGCCAAAGCATGGGGTGCGGCTGTCCCGTACGCCTCGGACAACGCCTCAGCGTCCCTCGCCGTCCGCAAATGCGAGGAGCGGCTGCGCCACCTTCACCCTTACGCGATGAGCCACTACGACCGGTTCCGCGGTGAAGGCAAGGGTCCGCTCGACGCAATGACGCAGGCCGCGCCGTTCTTCACACGGGAACCGAACGTCCGCACTGGCGAGCCGGCACCTCAGCCCGGACAACTCCACGAAGGCACCGGCGCCGAGTGGGCCGCACGATTTCACGGCCCGGACCGTGGTGAATGGGAGGAGGCTCGCCAGGAACAGCGCGCGAGCCAGATCGCCGACCAGCTCAGAACCAAGCTTCGTCTCCAAGGGCGTGAGCCCCTGGCCGAAGAACTGCGCACCGTCCTGGAGATCACCACCAACCTGCCAGAGCACATCATCGCCAAGGCCGTCCCGGCGACTGCCGCGTCCGGCCCCACTCGAGGCTCCGACGTGCAACGGGCGGCCGAAGACTTCCCCCACTCCATCGACGAGGCACTGGAGATGAGTTCGAGTAACTCCTCCGGTATGCCTGCCGCGCGCCGGACACAGCCGCAGGTTCCCGACCGGAACCGCCGACGGAATCTCTGACCAGAGGGAACGAAATGATGACCGCCATCCAGAACAGCGTGTACTTCTGGCTCGCACTGATCGGCCTTCTCGCCGTGCTCGCGGCGCTGCCGACGCTCATAGCGCTCATCCGCGGCGCGGACGACATCAGCTACATCGTCCTGCTCAACGTGATCTGCTGCGTCACCGTCTTCGGCTGGCCCATCGCGCTCATCACAGCCATCAGATGGCCCCGCCGCTATCCGACCCCGCCACGGACGTCTCTCCAGCGCTCGCCCGCGCCTCCCCTCGACCGCCACCGGAGCCGCACCCACGAACGAGGTCCGTATGCCTGAGTCCACAACACCTCGCCGGCTCCCGATCGCCGTTAACTCGACGGTACTCATCGGCGCTATCGTCCTGGCAGGCTCTACCTTGCAGGAGGACGCGGACCCGCTCACCATCCGGCATGTCGCCGCCTGCGGCCCTTTCGGCCCTGTCGCCGACAAGTACGTCGACCGAGACAAGATCTGCCGCCGCGCCCGGAAAGAAGCGCTACGGAGCATCAGGACCGGCCGTGACCCCGACTGGGGCGACGTGTTCCGCGACTCGATCCCAAAAGCGTCCAAGCGCCCTAGACAGGATCAAGCTTCAAAGCACCCACGTCGCGGAACCGAGAAGCACCAGCCGAACCACACGCCGTCCCCACCGTCACGTACGGAACCCCGTACGACCGAACGGATCAGCCCATCAAGCCGGGCTGACGTTGAGCCGTCCAGCAGCCCGCAACCTGCCATCCCGACAGAGACGGCGAAGGCGCCCGTGAACACCCCTACCCCGACGTCGCCCACCAGCCCGGAGGACGATGTGCCTGGACTGGCCGGATGGGCTGGGGCCTTCGCGCTCCTCGCCCTAATCGGCGGCGCCGCCTACGTGGGCAGACGGCGGCAGACGGTCACCCAGGCAGCGACATCGAGTTTCGAGCGCATCAAACGCTATACGCGACTTAAAGGGACGCCGACGGCAACGACGTCCTTCCAGGGCACCCCAACTGGCGTAGAAACTCGAATCACGCACTTCGCCACGAAAAGCATTTCGCTCGGCGGCCCGGGAGCTGAAGACGCTGTCCGTCACCTCGTCGTGGACGCCATCCTCAGCCGCCAAAGCAACGCCACCGAACTCGTCCTCAGCCGCCCCGATGCGTGGCGCCTGTTCGGCACGGACATGGGCACTCTGCAAGACGACCGGATTCCCGGCCTCACTGTCATCGACGACCCGGCGCAGACTCGCACTTACTTGGCTCGCCAAGGCCCGTCCCGGTGCCTCCTCATCACCTACGACGACGAGGTCGAAGACCTTCGGGCGCTCCCCGCTCACCAACAGGGCCAACTCACTGTCGTATCTCTATCGGCCCGGACCCAAGCTCCCGTCACGGTCTCAACTGGTGGCGAGGTCACCGCAAGCGCCACCGGCCCACAGATGCCCGAGCGCCTGCCGCTGCTGTCGAGACCCGATGCCTTCGCCCAGCTCATGTCCATGCCGACGCTCGCCAGGAACCCGGCAAGCTAGGCAAGGCGGGACAAACTCTAAAGGTCGAATTCTCCGCGGTTCACGCGGTCGGTCAATTCGCACCACGCGCTGCGGCCAAAGAGGAGCGTAGGGCCGTCAGGGTTCTTGGAGTCGCGGACCACCAGGCCGCCGGCGAGCGGAGCCAGTTCGACGCAACCTTGGCTACCTTGGCTGGCCGTGGCTTTGCGCCATCTCAGAGCGTAGGGGGCTGGTTTGGTCATCGAGTCTCCTTTTCGATCCCGCGCAGGAAGGCTCCCGTCTCGCGGGGGTCGAGCGCCGCTGCCACCAGTAGGTTGAACTTGGTGTTCATGCGGCTCACCTGGTGCGGTTGCTCCAGGTAGGCGTTGCCGGCCTGGCTCTCGACGTAGACGACGTCCGGGTCGGTGGGCTCGGGGAAGCCGAGTAGCGAGAACGGCCCGTCGAGGCCGACATGTCCACCTTTATCGAAGGGTAGAACCTGCACGGTGATGTTGGGAGTCTCGATCGCATCGAGCAGGCGGCTTACCTGCCCGCGCATCACCGCGGCATCACCGATCGGTCTGCGGAACACGTTCTCGTCCAAGATCACCCACAGGGCGAACGTCGGTGTCGCGCGGCCGAGAATCTGCTGTCGGGCAAGCCGGAGCTCCAGCAAGCGGTCGATCGTCTTGGGAGCCTCACCGGGGAGGGTCGTCTGCAGGACCTCGCGAGCGTACTCGGGGGTCTGCAGTAGCCCGTGGACGAGCTGGTTGTCGAAATGCCGCAGCTCAGCGGCCTCGCTCTCCAACCCGATGTAGGAGCCGAAGCGGGGCGGAAAGACGTCCTGGAACTCGCTGTACCAGCCTGGTTGCGCCGCCTCCTTGGCCAGTTGAAGAAGCGTGTCCCTGGTGCGGGCATCCGTCGCGCCGAACAGGTCCAGCAGGTCACGGATCTCCCGTTGCTTCGGTGGTTGCGCCTTGCCCGTCTCGATGCGGCTTACCCGTGAGGGCGAGCACTCCAGGTGTTCGGCGACCTGTTCGATGGTGTAGCCGGCGTTCTCTCTCAGCTTGCGGAGTTCGGAGCCGAGTCGGCGCATCCGAACGGTTGTGACTCCAGGCTGCGGCATAGATCCCCCTGTTGCTTGCGTGGCACAAGCTACCCGGCGCAAGTGCCGCTCGTCGTCGCGAGGCAGGAGCCGCGAAGCTTAGGCGAAGAATATCGCGGACATATCCATGCAAGCCTGGCGTCCAACGGTCGGCACACTTGTGCAGCACATGTTCGCTGTGCATGCTGGGGTCGTACTCACTCGATTGCAGAGCGGGAGTGATGAAACCGGAAGTGGCCGGTTTCGCTGCTCTTTCGATGTGACCCCCGAAGAAGGGCAGCCCCGGACGCGGTGCGGCAACACCGGCCGGGGCCTGATCGGACGCAGGAGGTCCGACTATGCACGATCGTACGAATCCGTCACCCGTCCAGGCGATGACGGCCACCCTGGAGCGCCCACCCGTCCCCGTCCGACGACGACCCTCGACGCCGATCACGCCAACCATGACGTCACCGGCGCCCTGGGCAGGCGACATCGACCCTGATCGGGCCATCGCCGAAATCGGCGAGCAGTTCCCCGTGGCAACGGTCTGGTTCGGCGAGTACACCGGAAGCTACTGGGCCTTGACCCACGCACAGGACGGCACGCCCGGACTGGTCGAGGGCGCCACACCAGAAGCCCTGAGTCGTCGGCTCGACTTCCGCATGCCCCGTCTGCCGCAGCGCCGTCGGCCGCAAATGCCGTCGCACAGAGCACTGCACAGAAGCGCCACTTCGTACCTACCACCTGCTGCGCAGGCCCTTTCCAGTCGCAGGCCCTCCCGGAAGAGGGGCAGATGCCGCGGTCGCCACTCCATGCCCAGGACGCTCGGCAGGAGCGGCCGATGCTGACTGGCCGACCCGCCGACATCCCGCCTGGTGGAGCTTGCGCGTTCCAGCTACCCGGAGACGCGCGCTGCGCGTCCCAAGCGCGCTCACTCCTCACCGCAACGATGCGCGAACTCAACTTCACCGCCGACTCGATCGAAGACGCCAAGCTCGCGGTGTCCGAACTGGCCACCAACGCGCACGCGCACGCACCCTCGACATCGCGCCCAGAACTGTGGGTCTGGGCGCGCACCCGCCCCGCCCCCGAACTGGTCGTTTCCGTATTCGACACTCACTGCGAAACGTGGCCCGTCTCCCACAACGCCGACCTACTCGACGAACACGGCAAGGGCCTGGCCATCGTCGCGGCCCTCTCCTCCAACACGGGCACCCACCACACCCGCTCCCGTCTCACCACCTCGGTGGGTAAGTGTGTCTGGTTTACGCTCACCCTCCCTACCGGATGGCCGGCGGCCAAACGCGTCATCATCCCTGCGGTCGCAGCAGGTCGACTCTCCGAAGTCCTGAGGGCCCGCGGCGTGCCCGCCGCCTGCCGCTGCGACGACAACGGCATTTCGCTCATCAACGTCGGAGCCCTGAACATCTGGGTAGAGCCGAACGCCTTCTCCTGGCGCAGCAGCCAGGGCTACACCCGCCAGCCGCTGATCGACCTGCAGGAAGTCGCCGAACGCATCGTCAGTTGCCACGAAACGGCATCCGCTTCCGCATCACCGGCCTGAACGCGGCCGACACCTCCCGGACCAAGCTCCGGCGCCACTCCCCGGGGACGCGTCGACACCTCCCATACGCCGCGTCCCCGGCCCACGCAACGCCCACATTCCAGGAATCTCCATGCACAAAGCCGCCGACCTTCACGCCCGCCTAGCACGAGCCACCGAAGACATCAGAGCTTTCGCAGGACGAGTCGCCAGCAACGGCATCAACCAGGTCTTCGATCGGCTGATAAGGACGGGCGACCCTGACGCCAACACCATCGCCTTCCTCTGCCGTGTCCATGACCTCCTGGTCAGCGCCGAAGATGCTCTGATGGTGGTCATCGAAGCGCATCGCGAGCACGAGGGCCCATCCGGCCAGCACGGCTGCCAGCATTGCGGAAAGGCCCTGGTTCCCACCCTCCCAAACGGCATCTCAGTTGGCCCGGCCGAGGCCTGGCGCCGAGCCCACCTCCACTTGCCTGCCCGCCACGACGAACCGATCCTCATCCACATCCAAGAATTCGAGGACGGCTACCAGGCCATCCCAATCCTGACCACCATCCCCGAGCCACCACCCGTTCCCACCCTCGAGACCCCAACTACCCTCGTCATCGACAAGACCACCGGCACCGTCACCCGCTGGCCCCTGCTCCCCATCGACGTCCTCGCCAAGCAATATCACCGCTACCAGCACCAAGAACCAATGACATTCGACGGTCACTCTGAACAATGATGAGGAAATTCGCTTGAAGCCGCGGGGCGAAGGGCATCCCACCTTCCTGTCCGCGCCTAGGCACATTCGCTAGGCCACGCGGCCGAACGCCCAGGCTGCATGGCCGCGCCCTCCCGGACACGGAGAGCACGCCACGTTGTTGGCCCGCGACCGCTGCTGGTGGGACGCCATGGACCATGCGCAAAGCGCTCAACAGAACTGCCCCGTCCCTCTTGCTCGCGTCCAACCCCGAGCACCATTCCCTCATGCGCGGGGAGCACTACGAGACGAACCAAAGGAGCAAGCACCCGCGAGGGACCATTCCCGCGTGCGCGGGGAGCACGCTCATCAGGTCTTGACCTTCCCGTCTCGGATGGGACCATCCCCGCGTGCGCGGGGAGCACGATGCTCGGCCAGGTCACGTTGCTCATCGCCCGGGGCCATCCCCGCGTGCGCGGGGAGCACGATGCTCGGCCAGGTCACGTTGCTCATCGCCCGGGACCATCCCCGCGTGCGCGGGGAGCACGGACAGCACACCCGCTGTGCGTTCGCCTGCTGGGGACCATCCCCGCGTGCGCGGGGAGCACATCCGTATCTGCGTCTCGCCCGTGGTCGGGTAGGGACCATCCCCGCGTGCGCGGGGAGCAC
This sequence comes from Spirillospora sp. NPDC048819, assembly GCF_040650055.1. Lineage (NCBI taxonomy): Bacteria > Bacillati > Actinomycetota > Actinomycetes > Streptosporangiales > Thermomonosporaceae > Spirillospora > Spirillospora sp. NPDC048819. The sequence continues at coordinate 104,772 of NZ_JBEZGN010000039.1, forward strand.
CTGGCGGTGCTGGTCAGGGGGTAGGTGTGCGGGGGACCATCCCCGCGTGCGCGGGGAGCACTACCACGCCCACCAGGGCGCCGGCACCCGCGAGGGACCATCCCCGCGTGCGCGGGAAGCACAACGCGCTACTTCGACTGGCCCGGCACCGGCCGGGACCATCCCCGCGTGCGCGGGGAGCACCCACGTCGGGCACGTCACACGCCAACCCCCTGGGGACCATCCCCGCGTGCGCGGGGAGCACTGGACGCCGAGCCTCACCGTGGCGTTGTCGCCGGGACCATCCCCGCGTGCGCGGGGAGCACGTACAGGTCGCGGAGCCGGATCGCTGCACGCAGGGACCATCCCCGCGTGCGCGGGGAGCACTCTTCCGCGCTGGGCATGTCGTCCTCCTCGGGGGGACCATCCCCGCGTGCGCGGGGAGCACACCGCCAAACCCATCACCAGAGTCGCGACCGCGGGACCCTCCCCGCGTGCGCGGGGAGCACAACGGGTCCGCGCCGTACACGCTCCCGGTCGAGGGACCATCCCCGCGTGCGCGGGGAGCACCAGCGCCGTCACCGCAGACCACCCGCCAGCACGGGACCATCCCCGCGTGCGCGGGGAGCACTCCACACCAACTGGTCGGTGCTGGGGGCGGGTCGGGACCATCCCCGCGTGCGCGGGGAGCACCTTCTCGGCCTGCGCATGGATGTGCAGCAGGCGGGACCATCCCCGCGTGCGCGGGGAGCACAACGACCCGTCCGCGCCGCGGGTGGGGTCGTAGGGACCATCCCCGCGTGCGCGGGGAGCACGATCCGCGAGCGATCTGCAGTGGTCGTCGCGGGGGACCATCCCCGCGTGCGCGGGGAGCACTCACCCGACCCCCGCGCAACCCTCTCTGTCAGACTCAGAGGAGACATGGGGACGAACTAGTCTTCTGTGACACAAGTAGGGCGAGACAGGGATCTTTCTAGCGTGACGTTGAGTGTTGCCGATCTCCGCGCTGA